>CAKSWQ010000048.1 GCA_934512105.1 uncultured Faecalibacterium sp.
ACTCGCCAGCCCGTAGTCCTGTGTCACGACCACATCCCCCGGTTTTACCCGGTTCACCAGCGCAAAGTCTACGCTGTTAGCCCCTTTATCGAACACCAGCGTCTGCGCACCTTCACGCTCGATCTGGTGGGAGGTGTCGCACAGGATGATGACCGGAACGCTGAACCGCTTTGCAATCTGCAATGTCAGGTCCACCACCGGGCAGCCGTCTGCATCAATCAGAACTTGTCGGGGCAAGACCCCTCCATTTGCTTCGCAAACCGTTCTGTCGCTTAAACGCCCCACTGGGGCGTTCATTGCTTCGCAAACGCGAATAGTCATGTGTGTTCCTCCATCATCCAGCGAAACGCCTTTGCCGTGCGCAGGTCGGCGTCTTTGAAATGCCCGCCACTGTTCCATTCAAGCGTGCAGTCTGCGCCACGCTCTGTAAGCCGGCTGTGCAGGGTGCGGATGTTATCGCCCACCGCAGCCATGACGGTGTTTTTCGTGCGCTCTTCCTTGTCACCAAGGCTCAGATAAATGTGCTGCGTCTGTATCGGGTGCTGTTGTTCAAACTCTATCCAGCCCGGAAACCACACAGAAGGCGATGCGGCGGCGACACCGTAGAACAAATCGGTCTGGGTGGATGCCCACAGTGCAAACAATCCCGCCAGCGAATATCCGCCCAGAATGATTTTGACGTTCTCCGGGAGTTCAAACTGTTGTTTCAGCACTGGAATGACCTGTTCTGTCAGAAAGCGCAGGGTGTCCGCAGCCTCGCCGCCGAAGCCTTGCTTTCCCCACACGGCAGGGGCATCCCACGGGGAAAGTGCATCGTTCCAGCTTTCCACAGGGATAGCTGCAAACAGAAAATTCTGGCTGTCTTGTGCGATCATTGCCACTTCATGATCCATACTTTGCAGCTCGTGCTCGTCGGTCATTTGGAGCAGCAGATATTCTGCATGGGCTTCGCCGTAAATGCGGCAAGGTCTGTTCCCGATTTGCATTGTCCGTGCAGTCACCGCGGCATCCTCCCGAAAAAACTTTGATAAGCCCAGTATAGCAACTGAAAAATCATTTAGCAATTTAAAAGGCGTTCATAGCCGTGGCAAGCAGTGTCTTCGTACTGTGGAATGCCTTCATTGGCACAAAGATATTGCCCATCTTCGCTCAGGTGGGCGATTTCTTTTTCATCCATCATCAATTTCAAGTAGGCCATGATGTCGCGCTCCTTTCCTCTAGTATACCATGGTCAGGCGGATAGACAAGGTGAATTGAGGTTTCATTCTGCATACACGACTTCCCTCACCACCACTTCTTCCGCCTGCGCTTCGATCTCTCCGGTAAACTGAAACCATCCATCCTCATAGTCCATAACAAAGTCTGCATGATATTTATTCAGAATAAGTTTTATATTGGAAAGCCCGAATCCATGAAGATTTGCATTCGGTTTTGTCGTTTGGATCGTATCATTTTTTATTTCGACTGGAAGGGCCGTATTTCGAACAGAAAACAAAAAGCTTTGTTTTAACACAGCAGAAACCCGAATCACTCGATCACCATCGATTTTTTCGCAGGCTTCAATGGCGTTATCCAGCAGATTGGAAAATAGGACGACCATATCCGATACGTCAAAAGGCAGAGCTGATAAATCATTCAGCTCGAAATCGATGTCGATCCCCTTTTGGATCGCTTCCGTTGCTTTCGTGTTGAACAGCGCATCCAAAATCGCATGGTGAGAGTTGACTAGGAACAATCGGTCTGTTTGTTCTTTGGACACAGAATTCAAATATTGCTCTGCCGCATCATATTCCTGATTTTGCAAAAGACCGTGAAGTGTATTGAGATGTGCCCGAAAGTCATGTACCCTATGGCGCTGCGCCGTATAGAGCTGACTTGCCGCTTCCATATTTTTAGCCTGAAACTGGAGCTGCTGTTCCAGCGCCAAAACTCTTTCCTGATTTTCAACCGTCTTTTCCATCCGTTCCAAAAGATACAGCACTGCTACATTTGCAGCAAAAATCAAACCGCAGGCCGCAGCGATCACCATTTCGCTTGCACTTTTACCAGTCGTCATGTACAGCAAAAGCACCAGCATTACAAAAGATGTTCCCGGAAACAAAAAATAGAGACCTGATTTTGCGCCGGTCAGCTTGTTGGGTTTTCTTAAGCCTCTTTTCCTCATAAACTTTCGAAATGTATAGGCCAGAAAAAGTTCTGTCGAATAGTTGATAACTCCATAGCTTATCATAAGAGGGAAACTTGTTTGAAAGGTCGCTCCGTCCATTCCGCAGATAAAAGCACCTGCCATGCCAAGTCCAAAAGACAAACAATAGGTTATGAGATATTCTATACAGACTAAGAGCAGCAGCATTCCACTGGAGATCTCTTTATACAATGCTCTTGCGCTGAATGTGTACGACAAAAGGATCATGCCGATCTTCACAGCCTGATCTCGTCCAAAGAAAACAAGCGGAACTTGCAGGATCCAGAAATTCAGAGCAACAAGGCATCCGATGCCCAACGGAAACTTCCAGTTATCCCATCGCCTTTGGGCAAACGCATCCAAAAAGAATATCAGGGATAGCGTATCGACCACCGTGTAAAGAAAGCTCAAGAGATCGCCCATCGATTTTTCCCTCTCCACTTCAGGTAATGCTGTTTTAATTCCTTGTGATTTTTAGCGCTTGAGGGCAAAACGATTCCTCCGCGCAAGCGTACCTTCTCATACTGCATCTGTTCGATGTACTCCATATTTACCAGAAAGGACTTGTGGATCCGCAGAAACCCAAGGTCTTCCAGCTTTTCCGACAAATCTGTCATATTTCCATAAAACCGATATTCCTTCCGTTCATCGTGGATCAGGTGCATGATAACGATCCTCAGATTTGACTCCAGATAGAGAATGTGATTTGCCGGAATATCGATCCATTCCGAATTGACAGAGATCGTAATGATCTGTTTTTTCCGTGCCACTTCTTTGACTGCATCCTCAAAATAGGATACCAGTCTTTCCTGCATATTGCTTTTCAAAAGATACCGAAACGCCTGTATCTCAAACCCTTCCGGCGCATACTGGATGAAGTTGGTCAGAAAAATGATCACGATCCCCGGTTTTTCTTTCCGAAGTTTCCACGCCAGATCGATGCCGCTGAAGTCTCCCATATCAATATCCAGAATCGCAATATCATACCCCGCAAGGTCTTTAATCGCACAGGAATCATCAAACAGGTGAAACCGCACCTGCATTCCGGTTTCTGCGCAATGCTTTTGAAGCAGCTCTGAAACCTGCTCTGTAACACGCCGCTCATCGTCACAGATCAATACATTCATCTGAAATTCCCCCCAAGATAAACGAACCGGCTTTTGTGATTCGAAATATTTCAGCCGCTCCGCTAGGTCAACGAAAATTCAATAGAATCGAATCTCATAGTGATTATAATACGATTAGAATGAAATCGCAAATAGTGCACTCTATATAATAGAACTGTGCCTTTTCATGACAAAAAAACCGGTTTTCGTTACCATAATGTAGACTTTCCCATGGTATGAGCGTAAAACAGAACCACCTTCCCGCATTCTAAAAAACCAAGGAGTATCGTCATGAAAGCATCGCAATATAACAGCAGTTTGCGCAAGAAAGTTCTCATTTCCGCAGCGGCTCTTGTCCTTCTTATCGCTCTTGCGTTTGAACTTTATCCAAGAAGTTCTCAGATCATCGATCTCTCCACCGGTTCCGGGCTTTCCAAAATGCTCCGATACGATGACGCGCAGGTCTATATCTTTGGCGAGGTGCATCGAAAGGTAGAATACCAAAAGTTCCGCAATGTGCTGTTCAAGTATCTTGTGGAGAAAAAAGGCGTGCGTGTCCTTTTGATGGAGCATGGCTATGCAAGCGGCTTTATCGAAAACGAAACAATACAGAACCGGATGACCTTTTCCGATGCGTTCGAGCAGTTTACGGTATCCCAAGAGGACTACGAATTGTTCCGGTGGATGTCGGAATTCAACCGGAACAGACCGGACAACGATAAAATTTCCATCGTTGGTGCAGATATCACGGATTCGATTGAGATGCTTTGCACCTTCTGCAAATATCTTCTGAAAGACTGCGATTTTTCGGCAGCAGACAGAGAGACACAGATGCTTTTGATCGGCATCCAGAAATGCCGGTTGCAGTATCGTTTTCAAAACAGTCTGCTGCCACAGCTGATCGAGCAGATGCAGACCCGGCCGGAACAACTCGAAGCAGTGCTGGGCGATAAGATGATCCATCTGGAGCGTGCTCTTCTGGGCTGGCAGCAGGAGCAGACGTGCAATGAACTGAACGATTATCAGGCAGAGCTTCAACACGGCGGCAAGGCCATGGCTTATCGGGAAGATGCCCTGTATGCAAATCTCCAGCGAATCTATCAGGAAAACCCAACTGCAAAGTATTTCGGTTCGTTCGGGGCAGCACACGTCCAAATGACACGCTATGTTGGCGATGGATCAGTTTATTGGATCGATGATTGTTTCGTTTCACGGATGGCTGGGGCGGAAAGCTTCCTTGACGGCAAACTGACCGTAATTGACGGCATCGTGACCCACGAGATCGGAGATCTGGGCGAATCTGATACGAACCATATCATCCTGTATAATACCGCCCGTGCAAAGAACCCCGCCGCTGAAAGCGGAAAGTTCTTTGCGGCATCCCCGGACATCCCGGATGAAAAAATTGCGCAGTATGCAATATTGTTTGAGCACCCGGATCAGATCACAAGCAGCGAGGAGCATCCGGGGTGGTACTGGCTCAGCCATAAAAAAGAATAGGGTACTCACCGCCTCCGGTTCTGCGCAGTCCGCTGCTTCCGGTGCCCGGAGTGTAAACTATACGCAAAAGACCGCCTCCGCGTTTAAAAACGGAGGCGGTCTTTTTGTCGGGGAGCAGTTCGTTCACAGCTCACTTCAGTTTGCTCAGGTAGCGGTAGATGGTGGCTTCCGAGGAGCCCAGCTGGGCGGCGACCTCGCTGACGGCGCCCTTCATATAAAAGATGCCCGCGTGGTGCAAAGACTCCACGATGCGGATCTTTTCCTCCATGGTCAGCCGGTCGGGCGGCAGCCCGGCGCTGCCGGTCACCTCGGCAATGGCATTCTGTACGGCGTCGGGCAGGGAACTGACAAAGTTCTCCACCCCGATGCCGGTGGAGGAGGGCTCGGTGTGCGCGCCGCAGAGGGTGAGCAGCTCCTGCGCGATGCGGCTGTACTTGTCGGCATCAAAGTTGACGCAGAGCATCCCGATGAGCTGGCCGTTGTCCTTGATGAACATGGTGGAGGAGCGCAGCCGCCCCTTGGCCTGCGAAGCGCCCTGATAGCCCGCCAGATAATCCTGCTTTTCATACATCCGCTCCTGAATGAAGCGCAGCGCCATGTTGGAAAGGGGCGCGCCCTCGGTGCGTCCGCTGATATGGTTATTGACGATGGCAACAATGGTGCCGTCCTCGCTGGTAAGGTCATGCAGAACTACCTCGTAGTCCGGGCCCAGCGCTTCCCCCAGAAAAGATACCACTACGCAATAAGGCTCAAGTCTTGCATCCATCCCGTTCACCTCTTTTGTACTGCTGGAGCGCGTGAGAAAAAATTATCACGCGGGTTCTACTGCTATCATAGCAGAAATGACAGATTTTTACAATAAGAAGGTGCATTGTATCCATTGTTTCGTCAAAGTGATGACATTTTCGGGAGTTTTTGTCATGCGTGACAATTTGTTCTCATGATAAGAAAATGCTGTTGACAAAATATTCTCACTGCGTTAGGATAGTGTCAGCGAGGGAAGGACAGCCCTTCCCGACAAATGGAAAAGGAAAAGGAGGAAAATCGGATGAAACAGGTGATCGTTACTCCCAATGCTCCCGCCGCCATCGGGCCCTATTCGCAGGGCATCGCTGCGGGACAGACCGTCTATGTATCCGGGCAGCTGCCCATCGATCCGGCCACCGGCCTGATCCCGGAGGGCATCGCCGCCCAGACGGCACAGTCCCTCAAGAACATCCAGGCCATTCTGGCACAGCAGGAGATGACGCTGGCCAATGTGGTCAAGACCACGGTGTTTTTGGCGGACATCAACGATTTTGCAGAGATGAACAAGGTGTACGGCGAGTACTTTGCGCAGCCCTACCCCGCACGCAGTGCGGTGCAGGTGGGCAAGCTGCCCAAGGGCGCTCCGCTGGAGATCGAGTGCATTGCTGTAAAGTAAGTTCCCCCGCACGGGAAGAAAAGAAACGGTGAACCAAATGGATAAACAGATGTTCGTTCGCATCCTGAACAGTGAGATGGAGCTGGCCACGGGCTGTACGGAGCCCGGCGCAGTCGCTCTCACCGCCGCAGAGGCGGGCGCAGCACTCCGCAAGGCAGGCGGCACACGGGTAGAGGCCGTGACCGTCCGCGCCAGCATCAACATTATCAAAAACGCCATGTCGGCGGGCATTCCGGGCACCTCGTATCAGGGCATGGATTACGCCGCCGCCATTGGTGCCGTAGGCGGCGACCCCGTCCACCTGCTGGAGGTCATGAACTATGTGCCCCGGGAGCAGATGGAAGAAGCCGCAGCCCTTGTCAGGGCAGGCAAGGTCAAGGTAGAGGTGGCACAGGTGCCGCAGAAGCTCTACGTTGAAGTACTGGTTACTTCTGACGGCCACACCGGCCGCGCGGTGGTGCGGGACCTGCATACCAACGTGGTGCTAGTGGAGCAGGACGGCGTGGCTACGCTGGACAAGCAGCACGCAGGCCCCGCCGCAGCAGGGGACAGCGATGTGGTGACCCCGGAGCAGATCGCAGAGTTTCTGACCGTCCGCTCCATCTGGGAGTACTGCACTGAGGAGCTGGACCCCCTGCACGACCCCATCGACATCATCCGCAGTGCCGTACAGGTGAACACCACCATCAGCAACGAGGGTCTTTCCAAGGAGTACGGCCTTGCCATCGGCCGCAATCTGGAGCTGAACTGCCGCAAGGGTCTGATGACCCGCGATCTGACCACCAACGCCATGGTCATCGCTTCCGCCGGTGCGGACGCCCGCATGGCAGGCGCACCGGTCTCGGTGGTGGCAAACTCCGGCAGCGGCAATCAGGGCATCACGGCTACCATGCCTGTTGTGGCAACTGCCCGCTGGCTGGACATCGGCGAGGAGAAGATGCTCCGCGCCGTGACCCTTTCCAACCTGATCGCCATCCGCATCAAGGCAAAGTTTGGCCGTCTGAGCAACCTTTGCGGTGCAACGGTTGCCGCCACCGGTGCAGCCTGCGGCATTGCCTACCTGCTGGGCGGCGGCTACCATGAGGTATGCTGCACCATCCAGAACATGGTGGGCAACATCACCGGCATGGTATGCGACGGCGCAAAGGCCGACTGTGCGCTGAAGATCTCCACCTGCGTCAACGCCGCCTGTCAGGCAGCTGCCATGGGCGTGCGCGGCGTGCGGGTGCAGAGCACCGACGGCATCGTGGAGCACAATGTGGAGTATACGCTGGACAACTTTGCCACCCTGAGCACCCACGGCACCAGCGACAGCGTGATCCTTGATCTGATGCTGAACAAACACCTCCCGGAGACGGAATAAGTCTCCCCACCCAGCCCCTTTCCGGGCAAAAAGAAAGAGGTACTATATTTATGAAAAAGCTATTCAACAGTCTGCCCTTCCGGCTTTTGCTGGGCATTTTTGTGGGCATCATCCTTGGCCAGCTGTTCAACGAGAGCGTCATGGGCGTTGTGGTGACCCTGCAGTACATCATGGGTCAGCTCATCACCTTCTGTGTGCCGCTGATCATCATCGGCTTCATTGCCCCGTCCATCACAAAGCTGGGCAAAAACGCTTCCCGCCTGCTGGCAGTGGCCATCGTCATCGCGTATGTGTCCTCTGTCTGCGCAGCCTTCATGAGCATGGGCGCCGGCTACGGCCTGATCCCCCACCTGTCCATCGACAACAACGTTGCCGACCTGCGTGAACTGCCGGGCGTCGTCTTTGAGCTGAACATTCCCCAGATCATGAGCGTCATGAGCGCTCTGGTGCTGAGCGTTCTGGTGGGTCTGGCTGCTACCTGGACCAACAGCAAGCTAACCTGCGACTTTTTGGCTGAGTTCCAGAACATCGTGCTGGACATCGTGAGCAAGGTCATCATCCCCGTGCTGCCCTTCTACATTGCCACCACCTTCTGCGGCCTGAGCTACGAGGGCACCATCACCCATCAGCTGCCCGCCTTCCTGCAGATCATCGTCATCGTCATGGCTGGTCACTACATCTGGCTGGCTGTGCTGTACCTGCTGGCAGGTGCTTACTCCGGCAAGAACCCCTGGGAAGTGCTGCGCCACTACGGCCCCGCTTACCTGACCGCTGTCGGTACCATGTCCAGTGCGGCTACGCTGGGTGTGGCGCTGGAGTGCGCCCGCAAGAGCAAGGTGCTGCGTAAGGACATGGTCAGCTTCGGCATCCCCCTGTTTGCCAACATCCACCTGTGCGGCTCTGTGCTGACCGAGGTGTTCTTCTGCATGACCGTTTCCAAGATCCTCTACGGCAAGCTGCCCAGCGTCGGCACCATGATCCTGTTCTGCCTGCTGCTCGGCATCTTCGCCATCGGCGCGCCCGGCGTGCCCGGCGGCACTGTCATGGCTTCTCTGGGTCTGATCACCGGTGTTTTGATGTTCGACAACGCCGGTACTGCTCTGATGCTGGCCATCTTCGCTTTGCAGGACAGCTTCGGCACTGCCTGCAACGTGACCGGTGACGGTGCACTGACCCTGATGCTGACCGGCTACGCCGAGAAGCACGGCATCGCCGATACCGGCGACCTCGAAAGCCCGATCCTGTGATAAAAATCTGCGCATTCCTCCTTAATCGCAAGAGACTGTGAACAGACAGTCCCAAAATCTCCGAAAAGCCCCGGCGACCGCAAAAGGCCGCCGGGGCTTTTTGTACTTCGCCATTTGTACCCCCTCAGTCTCGCTACGCTCGCCAGCTCCCCCAAGGGGACGCCTTTCGGCGCTGCCGGAAACTTTCCCGCCACCGCTAAAGCCGTCCCCTTGGGGAAGGTGGCATCGCCGCAGGCGATGACGGAAGGGGTGCTCTTGCTGCGCAGCAGAACCTCATGCCGCAGGCAATGCAACCCGCTTTGATATCCGGCGTAATGGGATGAAATTTTTGAAACGCCTTTAAAAGCATAAAGTAAAATGTTATACTATAAGGAAATTGGGACGCGCTGAAAAACGCGCAGCCCGAAAGGAGCCTTTATGACGCAGCTTTTGATCCGTCTTTTTATACGCCGCCCTAATTCCCCGCAGGACCCCCGCGTCCGCGCCGCCTATGGCAATCTGGCCAGTGTGGTGGGCATGGTGTGCAATGTCCTGCTCTGTCTGGGCAAGTTTGTGGTGGGCACTTTGTTCGGCTCTATCGCCATTACCGCCGATGCACTGAATAACCTTTCGGATGCTTCCTCCAATATCGTCAGTCTGGTGGGCTTCAAGCTGGCTGCCAAGGCACCGGATGCTGAGCATCCCTACGGCCACGCCCGCTTTGAGTATCTGGCGGGGCTGGTGGTCAGTGTGACCATTCTGGGCATCGGCTTTTCCCTGCTGAAGGAGTCGGTCACCAAGGTGCTGCACCCCACACCGGTGCAGTTCGGCTGGCTGACCGTGGCAGTGCTGGTGGTGTCCATTCTGGTCAAGCTGTGGATGAGCGGCTTCAACCGTACCATTGGCCGCATCATCGCCTCGGAGACCCTCATCGCCACCGCTGCCGACAGCCGCAACGACGTGCTGAGCACCGCTGCCGTGCTGGTGGCCGCCATCCTCTGCAGGGTGACCGGCTGGGACGTGCTGGACGGCCTGATGGGCGTAGGCGTGGCGGTATTTATCCTGATCTCCGGCTGGGGGCTGGTAATGGATACCCTGAGCCCGCTGCTGGGCGAAAGCCCCAGCGAGGATCTGGTGGAGCATATCGAACAGACTGTGATGAGTTATCCCGGCGTGCTGGGCGTACATGACCTGATGGTGCACGACTACGGCCCCGGCCACCAGTTTGCCTCTATCCATGTGGAGCTGCCCGCCGAGCAGGACCCGCTGGAAGCGCACGACCTGATCGACAACATCGAGCGGGACTTTATGAAGAACGACCACCTGATGGTGACCATCCACTATGACCCCATCGTCACTTCGGACGCCGCCGTGGGGGTGCTGCGCAGCCGCCTGACCGAAAAGCTGCGTCAGCTGGACCCGGCGCTCTCGCTGCATGATCTGCGCATCGTGCCGGGCAAGACCCACACCAATGTGCTTTTTGATCTGGTGCTCCCCGCGGGCTATGCCGGGGACAAGGTGGAGCTGCTGACCCAGATGGAGCAGTTCATCAAACAGCAGGACCCCGCCTACAACTGCATTATCAAGCTGGAACAGAGCTATACGGCTGCGGCTCATAAATGAGGGGATGCCGCCCCGCACGGGCTTTGCGATATAAGGAAAGCAGAGGGAAAGTAGTATGCTGAACGAGACCTACCGCGCCATGCTGAACAACAAAAGCGTCATCCGTGAGACCTTCATGTATGGCAGACAGCGCGCTGCCCAGATCGGCAGCGAGAATGTGTTCGATTATTCACTGGGCAACCCCAGCGTGCCCTGCCCGCCGGAGTTTACCGAAGCCATGCAGACCCTGCTGGCACAGGAAGAGCCGGTAAGCCTGCACGGCTATTGCCCCAGTCAGGGCGACCCGGGCTTTCGCACCGCTGTGGCGGCGCATCTGACCGAGACCTTCGGTCTGCCCTACGCGCAAAAGCACATCTTCCCCACCACCGGCGCGGCAGGTGCCATCGCCCATGCCATCCGGGCGGTGACCCAGCCCGGGGACGAGGTGCTGACCTTTGCGCCCTACTTCCCGGAGTACGGCCCCTATGTGGCGGGCACCGGCGCAGTGCTGCGGGTGGTTCCTCCGCAGGCACCCACCTTCCAGCCCAATCTGGAGGCCTTTGCACAGATGCTGACCGATAAGGTCACCTGTGTGCTCATCAACACCCCCAACAACCCCACCGGCGTGGTCTACTCTGCCGACACCCTGACCCGCATGGCGGCGATTCTGACCGAAAAGAGCGCCCGGTACGGCCACAATATCTTCCTGGTCAGTGACGAGCCCTACCGGGACATCGTGTTTGACGGCAAGACCGTGCCTTACCCGGCGGCGTTCTATCCCCACACTCTGACCTGCTTCTCCTACTCCAAGAGCCTGAGCCTGCCCGGCGAGCGTCTGGGCTATGTGGCGGTGCGCCCGGGGTGCGAGGGGGAGAACATCCTTGTGGACATGATGAGCCAGATCTCCCGTTTTACCGGCCACAACTGCCCGCCCAGCATCATCCAGCGGGCGGTCAGCCGCTGCCAGAAGGTGACCAGCGACCTTTCGGTCTACCAGACCAATATGGAGCTGCTGTACGAAAAACTCACCGCGCTGGGCTTTGAGGTGGAGCGCCCCGGCGGCACCTTCTACATCTTCCCCAAGGCACTGGAAGAGGACGCCAACGCCTTCTGTCAGAAAGCCCGGGAGTTCGACCTGCTGCTGGTGCCCAGCGACAGTTTTGGGGTCAAGGGCTATGTGCGCCTTGCCTACTGCATCGACACCGAAAAGGTAAAGCGCAGTCTGCCCGCCTTTGAAAAGCTGGCAGCCGCCTACCGCAAATAACCGGAACGCCCCGACCCGGGGCATAAAATACACAACCGATAGAGGAAAGGGAAACCTGCTATGGAAAAGATCAAGATGACGACCCCGCTGGTGGAGATGGACGGCGATGAGATGACCCGCATCCTGTGGAAGATGATCAAGGACGAGCTGATCCTCCCCTTTGTGGACCTCAAGACCGAGTACTACGATCTGGGTCTGCCCAACCGCGATGCCACCGCAGATCAGGTGACCATGGATGCCGCCCTCGCCAACAAGAAGTACGGCGTGTCGGTCAAGTGCGCCACCATCACCCCCAACGCCCAGCGCGTGGAGGAATATAAGCTGCACGAGATGTGGAAGAGCCCCAACGGTACCATCCGCGCCGTGCTGGACGGCACTGTGTTCCGCGCACCCATTATGATCGACAGCATCCAGCCGGTGGTCAAGAACTGGAAGAAGCCCATCACCATCGCCCGTCACGCCTACGGCGATGTGTATAAGTGCACCGAGTTCCGCATTCCCGGTGCAGGCAAGGCAGAGCTGGTGTTCACCGGCGCAGACGGCAGCCAGCAGCGTGCCACCGTCTTTGACTTTGAGGGTGCCGGTGTGCTGCAGGGTCAGTACAACAAGGATGATTCCATCCGCAGCTTTGCCCGCAGCTGCTTCAACTACGCACTGGACGTGAAGCAGGATCTGTGGTTCGGCGCAAAGGATACCATCTCCAAGAAGTACGACCACACCTTCAAGGATATCTTCCAGGAGACCTACGACGCCGAGTACAAGGAAAAGTTTGAAGCTGCCGGCATCACTTACTTTTACAGTCTCATCGACGATATCGTGGCGCGTGTTATCCGCAGCGAGGGCGGCTTTGTCTGGGCGTGCAAGAACTACGACGGCGATGTGATGAGCGATATGGTTTCCACCGCCTTTGGCTCGCTGGCTATGATGACCAGTGTGCTGGTCAGCCCGGACGGCAAGTACGAGTACGAGGCCGCACACGGCACCGTCACCCGCCATTATTATAAGTATCTGAAGGGCGAAAAGACCTCCACCAACCCCATGGCCACCATCTTTGCATGGTCGGGCGCCTTCAAGAAGCGCGGCGAGCTGGACAACCTGCCGGAGCTGGTGCACTTTGGCGAGGCACTGGAGGCTGCAAGCCTGCAGACCCTGAACGAGGGCATCATGACCAAGGACCTGTGCGGTCTGGCAGAGGGCATCACCCCCACCGCCGTGGACAGCGAGGGCTTTATCAAGGCCATCCGTGAGCGTCTGGAAGCCAAGCTGGCGTAAAACGATTTTCAATATAGCATAAAAACCGGAACGATCCACCTGAAAAAGGGAAGATCGTTCCGGTTTATGTTTTGGGCAGGATGTGCGGCAAACTGGAACTTGTCGGGGCGAGGCCCCTCCATCTTGCTAACGCAAGACCGTTCGGTCGCTTAAAAGCCCCACTGGGGCTTTCGTTGCTCCGCTTCGCTCCACAAACGCGAAATTATCAATATGCGTCCTTCATTACAATGTGCTGCAAATACCGGTTGAAACATTCATATTCGTTTGCTTCCAGCATTCTAGGCGAGCTCATAATGACAAGTTCATGCCCATGATTTTCTGCGTGATAGGGCGGATGGATGTGTCGAAACGGATTTTCTACAAAACCACAGCGCTCATAGAATCCCTTCCGACGAATAGACATTTCATCCACCGGCGGGTCTATTTCAAGAATTAAAGGAGTTGCTTGATAAGCGTTCAGAATTTTTTGTCCGTAATGCTTGTTCCGCATAGCAGGCAGAACGCAAAAATGCTCAATATAAAAGAACCCGGCAATTTCCCAATAGAGAATTTCACCGATAAAATTTCCCTCATCACAGATTATATCGAAATGGTAGGCATCCTTCGTCAAAATCTGATTCTGTGAACGAGTTTCACGCTGTTCGTGTGCCGGAAAACTGACATTATAAAGCTCCATTGCCTTTTGATACAACGGATGTGTTGTGCTGGTAATGCGCTCGATGTTCATGGTGAATCACTCCTTTGCGGTACAAATTCCGATTTATTGATTACAAATGCAGTGCATCCAGCACTTCATTTACGATGTTCAGCGATACCTGCCCCGGCGCACTGGCCTGCCCGGGGTTGGCAAAGGTCATGGCGGAGCCGAAGGCTTCTCCCGCCAGACGGCTTACCGCACCCAGCGCCCCCATGCTCATGGTGATGACCGGCGTTTCCGGGTGAAGGTCTGCCATCTCGGCGGTAGCGGCCAGCAGCTCCAGTACATCGGTGCGGCACCGGGGCATCACGGCCAGCTTGGGCAGGTCGGCTCCGGCCTGCTGCATCTGTACCATGCGGGAAACAAGTTCTGCCCGGGGCGGGGTCTTGACAAAATCGTGGCTGGAGCAGACCACCGCCACCCCGGAGGAATGTGCCTGCTCTACCAGTTTGGGCAGGTCTGCCCCGGCGGTGAAGAATTCGATGTCCAGCAGGTCGGCGCAGTCGGTGTCGAGGATCAGGCGCAGAAAGGCAAGGTATTCGGGATGGGAGAGCGCCTGCTCGCCGCCCTCTGCCTTGGTGCGGAAGGTCACCAGCAGAAGCTTGTCCCGCAGGGCGACCCGCAGCTTCTGTATGCAGCGGGCGATGGCAGCAGGGGACTGAAAGCCCTCGAACCAGTCTACCCGCCATTCCACACAATCGGCCTGCAATGTTGAAAACTGCGCGGCCTTTTCCAGAATAGCAGCTTCGGTGCGCTCCACAATGGGCAGAATGACCTTGGGGCGGCCCTCCCCGATGCGGCAGCCGCGGATGTTGACACAGGACATGGTGCTTCTCCTTTATATAATAAGTATAGCTACATCATACAGGATACTGGGATGACTCCATAATACGTTCTGCCCGCCGCCTTGTCAAGAAAAGAAGGCGATTATAATAGGAGAAAAACAGGGGAGTTTACCCCTCCGCAAAGAAATTGGAAAAAAGATGTCAAAAAGTGTTGACAATCGTCCGGGGGTGTGGTATTATACTTGAGCGCCAAGCGCTGAGACAAAAGAATGACTTCTGAAGTCCCAGCAGGAAGCCCTTGAAAAGAACCAATAGACGCTGAAAAACACCAGTTGACACTGAGATGTGCGAAGCGGTTCAAGTTCACAAAACTTCAAAAGCTTCTCAAAAAAGTGCTTGACAAAAAACCGCTTCTGTGGTAAAATAATCAAGTCGTCAGCCGCTAAGGCTGAGGCGCACAGGACCTTGAAAATTGAACAATATCGAAAGAACTTGTAACGGAACCTATTTTCATGTTGGAAGAACATGTAAAACAATTCCAAACAAAAGTAATTCACACAGGACGCAAGCGATTGCGTGCTGAGCGAAAACAAGATTTAACACTTTT
>CAKSWQ010000049.1 GCA_934512105.1 uncultured Faecalibacterium sp.
GAGCGGCACCTGTACGGCGGCATCCGCCGCCTTGGCAGCAAGCTGACCGAGGAATACGCCGACTTTTTTGAGCCGGAGAACGTGAAGTAATGCAAAATTGTTCCACGGGGAACAACAAAAAAAGGAGAGCCTCCCGGCGCCGGGAGGCTCTCTTTTTTGATATTTCGCTCAGAAAAACGTGTCTTAGCCGATGGTCAGGCTTGCAATGCTGGGCATGGAAACCGAACCGAACATGGAAGAAACATCGACATACTGTTTCAAAATAGATTCAAAGTCCAGATACTGCGTATTCGCCTGATACTCAATACTGGTGAATTCCACACGCATCGATAAAATCGCCTCGCCATCAAGACTGTTTTCTGCCACCATAAACTTCGGTGTGTCACTGTTTCTTACATAGTAATAGTCCATGGTCACTTTCACAGTTCCATCATCAGTGGGCAGTTCGTAGGCCTGAGACTCAATGTAATAATTTCCTTCTGTTTTCTGTGTAAATTCAATTCCATCTGTCGGCTTTATTACGAACTTATTTTCTATCTGAATAGCACTCACGTCCCCAGCTTTACAATAGCCAAGTTTACCATCCTTTTTCAATTCCTCATCAGGAACAAGAAGCCACCCCTGCTGCTTTGCCTGATCTATCAAAATGATTGCGTTTTCCAGATTGCCGTCATTGCTCAGTTCCATGATTTTCTCATAAGCACGGTTACCGTTGGTCGAAATCAGAATATCGGCAGTTTCACTCTTACCTTCTGCCGTGAAATCCACCTTCCACCTCATGGTATAATTTGTTCCAAGTTTCTTGAAAAATCTTGCCGTCCGGCTGTTCTGGTAAGCAACGTTTTCTTCCTTGTTTTCGGTGCCGCTGTTGGAGCTGCCGTCAGAGTTGCTGTTACTGTTGCTGTTACTGTTACTATTAGAGTTGCTATTGCTGTTGGAGTTGGAGCTGCTGTTGGAACTGCTGTTGGAACCAGCACTGCTGGAGCCGCTGGAACTGGGGCCGCCGGTACCGCCGCAGGCCGTCAGCATGGAAACAGCCATGACCGCTGCCAATGCAACTGCTGCAATTTTCTTGGACAATCTCATCTTGATGTTCCTCCTGTTTTTGGTTTGAAGATCCAAGCAGAAACGAACCCCTGAACGTTTCTATTTATGCTCCTAGCTTAGTTCCCGCAGACGGGCTTGTCAAGCACCTTTCCATTTTTTGTCATTTTGCTTGAAAAAGCAGCTTGAAAATTTGGCACTCTGGTTTTGTATTTTGCTTCGCGTGCCGAAAAAGCAATTGCTCAGAACACCCCGGTGATGAAAATTTCCAGACCGATGCCGATGAGGATGACGCCGCCCAGAATATTCGCCTTGCCGGAAAGCTTTGTGCCGAATTTTTTGCCGATGCGCAGACCCGCCATGCAGATGAAGAAGGTGACCACCGCAATGATGATGGCAGCGGTGAGCGCCATCAGCCATCCGTATTCCGAGATGGTAAAGCCCACCGAGAGGGCATCGATGCTGGTAGCCACGCCCTGCATAAACAGCGCCCCGGCGCTGAGCTCTGCCGCCTCCTCGGCTTCTTCACCATGGATACCGTCCAGCAGCATCTTGCCGCCGATGTAGCTCAGCAGTGCCAGCGCGATCCACGGGATCAGGGTCTCAAAGGACGAAAACAGCTCCACGATGGTATGCACGCACACCCAGCCGATCATGGGCATTGCGGCCTGAAAAATGCCGAAGGTGCCCGCAATTTTGCACATGGTGCCCTTGTTCATTTTAGGGTCATGCAGGCCGTTTGCCATGGACACCGAAAACGCATCCATCGCAAGCCCCACGCCCAGCAAAACGCTGTTGAGAAAAAATACAAAGCTCCATTCCATTCTGTCTGCCTCCTGTTTGTTGACCGTATTCCAAGCAATACAAAACCCGGCCCCGGGCGCGTTGTACGTCCGGGACCGGGTGATTTTTTAGGAAATCCACTCCATGTGCACGGGCGCAGCAAACACGCACCAAAACACATGAGTCTCGCAAATGAAAGCAAGCCAGACCGGAAAGCGGCCATTATGTTGACTTGCTGCGCTCTGCAAAGCGCCTGCTACTCCCCCACGGGTATTGTGATTTTGTTTATTTTAGCACAGTTTTAAGGGGAAGTCCAGACAAACCTGACGGCAAAACGATTTTAAATGTGCTCCGCTGCGGGGAAATACCCCCTTCCGTCTTGCCGCTTCGCGTCAAGCCACACTCCCCCTTTTGTCGCTGCGCGACATCTTCCCCCGGCCGGGGGAAGTCGGCCCTCAAGGGGACGGCTTCAGCGGTGGCGGCAAAGTTTCCGGCATAGCCCAAAGACGCCCCCTTGGGGGAGCTGGCTTTGCGTAGCAAAGACTGAAGGGGTTCTTGCCTGAACTCCCCCAGTCGCCTGCGGCGACAGCCCCCTCTGAGATGGGGCCTTTGGCATAGCGGCAAAGTTTCCGGCTAAAGCGTAAAGCTTGCGGGCGCGCCAGAGGCTCCCTCCCAGAGGGAGCTGGCAAAACCGTCAGGTTTTGCCTGAGGGAGTTCCCTCAAAGCTTCCCGCCATGCCCGCAGAGCACATCATTTCTTTTCCCCGTGCTTCATCCTGAGGTACAGCGCCGGTGCGACACGGTGCACCGCTGCCTGAAAGACGTGCGCCGGAGTCACTGCGCCGCTCTGCTTCAGCTGCTGCCATGCGGTGCGGCGGCATTCCAGTGCCCTTTGTGCCTGCGGGCTTTTGCGCTCTGCCGGGGTGATGGCACGCCAGTTCTGCGCAAAATACTTTACGATCAGCCAGTAATATACGCACAGCACGTCCGTCAGTCCCTGCTCCCGGGCGCAGGTGAACATGGCATAGTTCGCCGCTACCTGATCTTCCAGGTTCCGCACGGTGCGCTTGCTGTGCATGATGCTGGCGCCATTGCACCGGTAGCAGTACAGTGCCTCCGGGATGCAGACCGCCTTGCGGAGGGTCGGGTACAGCTTTGCCGCAAACATGGCATCCTCGTAAAGTTTGCCCTCCGGGAACTGCATCTTTTCCAGAATTTCGCGGCGGTACAGCTTTGTCCATGCCACCGCAAAGGGTGTAAGACACATCTTGCGGATCAGATCTTCCCGCCCCAGCTGCTCTGCACGCACCAGCTTTTCAGACTGTGCCTTTACTGCGCCGTTTTCGTCAATGCACAGGTAATCACAGACCACAAGATCCGGCTGTGCCTTTTGGGCTGCGGCGTACATTCTTTCAAGATAGCCGGGCATCACGCGGTCGTCTGAATCCACAAAAGCGACCCAGTTTCCCCGGGCAATCTTCATCCCGGCATTGCGCGCCGCGCTCAGCCCCTTGTTCTGCTGATGGATCACCCGCACACGGTCATCCCGCAAGGCGGCAGCATCGCACAGGGCAGGGCAGCCGTCCGGGGAGCCATCGTCCACAAGGATCAGCTCAAACTGTGTAAACGTCTGCGCAAGGATCGAGTTTATGCACGCGTTCAGGTATTTTTCCACCTTGTACACCGGCACGATCACACTGATCTCCGGGCATTTTTCCTCTGCCATCTGCCTTCCTCACTTTCCGTTTTGTCCGCTGTGCCGGTGCTGCAAAAAAGCCCACGCGGGCAAGCATACGGCCTGCGTGGGCTTTGCACTGATCCAGCGGAAAAAGTATTTTCGCCTGCGCTGTTCCTTATTCCTTCTCTTCGGGGTCTGCCTCCGGCGCTTCGGTGGCGGCGGCTGCGTCGGCGGCTTCCATCTCGGCCAACTGCTCGGCGGTGGGCTCGGCATCGGCCTCAGAAGCATCGATCTTCTCGGTCTGTGCCTCGTCGTCGTGGTCGGTGCGTGCCAGCACCATCACCTTGTCGTTCTCGCCCAGACGCATCACCCGCACGCCGGAGCCGTAGCGGCTCTGCAGCGGGATCTCGTTGACGTGCAGACGGATGATGATGCCCTCCTGACTGCTCAGCAGCACGTCGTCCACATCGTCCACGATCTTCACGGCGGCGACCTTGTCGCGGCTGACATCGTAGTTGCGGATGCCCTTGCCGCCGCGGGCGGTGATGCGGTAGGTGTCGATATCCGAGCGGCGGCCCTTGCCGTTCTCGGTCACGGTCAGCACCGTGCCGCCCTCGCGGCAGATGCACACGCCGACAACTTCGTCGCCCTCGGCCAGACGGATGGCGCGCACGCCGTGGCCGCTGCGGCCCATGGGACGTGCATCCTCTTCGTTGAAGCGGATGGCCTGACCGTTGCGGGTGGCAACGATGAGCATATCGTGGCCGGAGGTCAGGCGGGTCCATGCCAGCGCGTCGCCCTCGTTCAGGGCAATGCCGATCAGGCCGCTCTTGCGGATGTTGGCGTACTGCTCCAGCGGGGTGCGCTTGATCAGACCCTGCTTGGTGACCATGGTCACATAGCCGCCCGACTGCTCGGCGTCCTTGCTCTGGCAGATCATGTTGGTGACCTTTTCGCCCTCAGCCAGCTGCAGCAGGTTGACGATGTTCATGCCCTTGCTGGTGCGGCTGCCCTCGGCGATGGTGTAGCCCTTGATGCGGAACAGGCGGCCCCGGTCGGTGACAAAGAGCACATAGTCGTGGGTGGAGCCTACGAACATCTCCTGCACGATGTCCTCTTCCTTGCGGGTCATGCCGGAGATGCCGCGTCCGCCGCGGCGCTGTGCCTGATAGGTGGCCTTGAGCTGACGCTTGATATAACCGGCCTCGGTCAGGGTGTAGACGCACTGCTCCTCGGCGATCAGATCCTCGATATCCACCTCACCGGTCACGGACTGGATCTCGGTGCGGCGCTCGTCACCGAAGCGCTTCTTCATTTCCAGCAGCTCGTCCTTGACGATGGCAAGCACCCGGGCGTCATCGGCCAGAATGGCTTCCCAGTCCTCGATCTTGGCGTGCAGACCGGCCAGCTCTTCCTCGATCTTCAAAATTTCCAGACCGGCCAGACGACCCAGCTGCAATTTAACGATGGCGTCTGCCTGCGGGTCATCAAAGCCGAACTGTTCCATGATGGCAGCCTTGGCTTCTGCCATGCCGCCCTTGCAGGCGCGGATGGTGGCGATTAGTTCGTCCACGATGTCGGTGGCCTTTTTCAGACCTTCCAGAATGTGGGCGCGCTCCTTGGCCTTTTTCAGGTCGTACTGGGTGCGGCGGCGCACCACTTCATCCTGAAACTCCACATACTTTTGCAGCATCTGCTTCAGGGTGAGCACCTTGGGCACCTTGTGGTCGATGGCCAGCATGATAACGCCCACGGTATCCTGCAACTGGGTGTACTGGTACAGCTGGTTCAGGATGACCTGTGCGTTGGCGTCCTTGCGGACATCCACCACAATGCGCATCCCCTTGCGGTTGGTCTCATCGTTCAGGCCGGTAATGCCCTCAATGCGCTTTTCCTTGACAAGGTCTGCCATGTGCTCGATGAGGCGCGCCTTGTTGACCATATAGGGGATCTCGGTAATGATGATCTGGGTGCGGCCATTCTTGGTCTCCTCAATGGTGGCGCGGCCGCGCAGGGTGATCTTGCCGCGGCCGGTGGCGTAGGCGGCGCGGATGCCGCTGCGGCCCATGATGATGCCGGCAGTGGGGAAGTCCGGGCCCTTGATGTGCTCCATCAGGCCGGGCAGGTCGATATCCGGGTCATCGATATAGGCGATGCAGCCGTCAATGACCTCGCTCAGGTTGTGGGGCGGGATGTTGGTGGCCATACCGACTGCAATGCCCTGACTGCCGTTGACCAGCAGGTTCGGGAAGCGGCAGGGCAGCACGCTGGGCTCCTTTTTGGTCTCGTCAAAGTTGGGGTCCCAGTCGATGGTGTCCTTCTCGATATCGGTCAGCATCTCCACCGCCATGCGGCTCATGCGGGCCTCGGTGTAACGGTAGGCAGCCGGGGGGTCGCCGTCCACAGAACCAAAGTTACCCTGACCATCCACCAGCGGATAGCGCAGCGAGAAGTCCTGTGCCAGACGTACCATGGCGTCGTAGACCGATGCGTCGCCGTGGGGGTGGTAAGAGCCCAGCACTGCACCGACGGTATCGGCAGATTTGCGGTATGCATGGCTGGGGTCGTTGCCGCGCTCATGCATGGTGTACAGGATGCGGCGGTGAACGGGTTTCAAGCCGTCCCGCACATCGGGCAGGGCGCGGGACACGATGACCGACATGGAATAATCCAGGAAGGCCGTCTCGATCTCCTTTTTGACATCGCGGATGATCTTTTTGGTTCCGCTGCCCGGTATCATCACATAATCTTCTTCCATTTGTTCCTCCGTGTCTTACACGTCCAGCTTTGCGTACTGGGCGTTGGTCTCGATAAAGCGGCGGCGGGGCTCCACCTGATCGCCCATCAGGATGGTAAAGGCTTCGTCGGCCTTTTCGGCATCCTCGATGGTGATCTGCACGATGACCCGGTTGTCCGGGTTCATGGTAGTCTCCCACAGCTGCTCGGGGTTCATCTCACCAAGGCCCTTGTAGCGGTTCACCTTTGCGCCGGGCATCTCCTGCGAGAGGATGGCCATTTCCGCGTCGTTGTAGGCGTACTTGATGGTGTTGCCCTTCTGCACCTTGAACAGGGGCGGCTGTGCCACATACACATGACCCTGCTCGATGAGGGGGCGCATATAGCGGAAGAAGAAGGTCAGCATCAGGGTGCAGATGTGGGAGCCGTCCACATCCGCATCGGCCATGATGAACACCTTGTCGTACCGCAGCTTGGAGATATCGAACTCGTCGCCGATGCCGCAGCCCAGTGCCAGCACCACCGGCATCAGCTTGTCGTTGCCGTAAATTTTATCGGCGCGGGCCTTTTCCACGTTCAGCATCTTGCCCCACAGCGGCAGGATGGCCTGAATGGCAGAGTCGCGTCCCATCTTGGCAGAGCCGCCTGCAGAGTCGCCCTCGACGATGAAAATTTCAGTGCGGCTGGGGTCTTTTTCGCGGCAGTCCGCCAGTTTGCCGGGCATCCGGCTGGTCTCCAGCGCGCTCTTGCGGCGCACCAGCTCCCGGGCCTTTTTGGCGGCGGCGCGGGCGCGGGCGGCCTGGGTGGCCTTTTCAAAAATGGCCTTTGCCACGCCGGGGTTCTCCTCAAAGAACTCCATCAGCTTGGAGTAGACCATGTTGGAAACGAGGGTGCGAATCTCGGTATTGCCCAGCTTTGCCTTGGTCTGGCCCTCAAACTCGGCCTCCTGCAGCTTGACCGAGATGACGCAGATCAGGCCTTCGCGCACGTCTGCACCGGACAGGTTCTCGTCCTTGTCCTTCAGCAGGCCGTGGCTGCGGCCGTAATCGTTGAACACGCGGGTCAAGCTGGCTTTGAAGCCCTCTTCATGGGTGCCGCCGTCCGGGGTGTTGACGTTGTTGGCAAAGCTCAGCAGCAGCTCGTTGTAGCTGGAATTATACTGCAACGCAATCTCCGCCACGCCGCGGTCGGTCTGCCCCTTGAGGTAGATGACGTTGGGGTGCAGCACTTCCAGCTTGCGCTTTTCGCCCAGATAGGTGACAAAGCTCTTGATGCCGCCCTCGTAGCACATGACCTCGGAGCGGTAGCAGGGGTCGCCCTCCTGACCGTCCTCCAGCACGGGGGTGTACAGCTGACGCTCATCGGTCAGGGTGATCTTGACACCGGCGTTCAGGAAGCTTTCCTCCCGCAGGCGCTTTTCCAGCGTGTCGAAGTCGTAGACGGTGGTGTCCTTGAACATCTCCGGGTCGGGTTTGAAGGTGACCCGGGTGCCGGTGACGCCCTCGGCTACCGTGCCGATGCACTTCAGTTCACCGTCCGGGTCGCCCCGCCGGAAGGTCTGCTCGTACTCCTTGCCGTCGCGGCGCACGTTGACGGTAAGCCACTCGGAGCAGGCGTTGACCACCGAAGCGCCCACGCCGTGCAGACCGCCGGCCACCTTGTAGCCGGAGTTCTCGCCGCCGAACTTGCCGCCGGCGTGCAGGATGGTGTACACCACGGTGACGGCGGGCAGACCGGTATCGGCCTGAATGTCCACGGGGATGCCGCGTCCGTTATCGGTGACCTGAATGATGTTGTCCTTCAGGATCTTGACCTCGATGTGGTCGCAGTAACCGGCCAGCGCCTCGTCAATGGCGTTGTCCACGATCTCGTACACCAGATGATGCAGACCGCGCTCACCGGTGGAGCCGATATACATACCCGGGCGCTTGCGCACCGCCTCCAGACCCTTCAGCACCTGAATTTCGCTGGCGTTATACTCGTGGTCGGTCACGGTATCGGCATTTGTACTGGTAATGATTTCTTCTGCCATATCCTTTCTCCCTTTGTCGTATTATCGTTATTTACTCACTATCTATCAGAAACGCAGGTGCGGTGTTCCGCCCCCTGCGGGTTCGCCGGACGTTAAAACTATTCGATCATCTTTTCCGCTCTGCGGCGCATGGCGGCGCTGGACAGCTCCGAAAGATACACCGCATCCACCAGCCCTCCGTCTGCCAGCACATAGCACTGGGGCAGCTCGTCCGAAAGGCTGACCACCGCCCCGTTCTTCTGGGCATAGTTCAGAAACTCCCGCCCCCGGGGGGAGGTGGTGGTGGTCTCAAGGTCAAAGATACCGATGATATCACGGTCATTCAGGACATAGTCCCGCCCCAGATGAATATACATACTGTATTTTCTCCCGTGTCCTCTGTTTGCATAAAGCCCATGAAAATGCAGTTTTTATGCAGTGTTTCTTTGCAACATTTTTCCATGTTGTCAGACCCGGTTCAGCACCCCGCCGTCCATGCGGTACACCTCGCCGTCGGTCTTTAAAAAGTCCGTGTCATCGCAGCTGGTCACAAAGGTCTGCTTTTCCTTCATGCAGGTAAGCAGGTACTGCTTGCGCCCCTCGTCCAGCTCGCTCAGCACATCATCCAGCAGCAGTACCGGGTGCTCCCCGGTGATCTGCGCCGCCGCGGCGGCTTCGGCCATTTTCAGGCTCAGCACTACGCTGCGCTGCTGTCCCTGACTGGCATACACCCGGGCAGGCTGGTCGTCCAGTAAAAGCTCCAAGTCCTCGCGGTGGATGCCGCACAGGCTCTGTCCGGCGCGCAGCTCCTCCTCCTGCCGCTGGCGCAGCAGTGCGGCCAACCCGCCGGTTGCAAACTGGGCGGCATAGCGGATGCTCATCCGCTCCGCCCCGTGGGAAAGTTCCGCGTAGTTGGCACAGGCGCGGGGGGCAAGCAGCTCCAGATATTCCCGCCGCCGCTGCTGCAAGGCCTCGCCCTGCGCGGCAAGCTCAGTGTTGAGCACCTCCAGCAGGGTGCGCTTTTCCGCATAAGGGCGCTCCTGCCCGTTTGCAGAGTGGCGCAGCAGCGCATTTTTTTGCTGCAACACCCGCACATAGCGGCGGTAACTGGCCAGATACCCGGGGTACAGCTGGCACAGCGCAGCGTCCAGAAATTTGCGCCGCCCCTCCGGTGCCCCCTTGACAAGGCTCAGGTGGCCGGGGTCGAACACCACCGCCGGAAAACTGCCTGCCAGTGCCGCCGCCCGCTTGGGCGCTGCGCCGTTCACCGCCGCATAGCGGCCGGGCTTTGCGGCTTCCGGGGTGCCCACGGTCATGCGGATGTGGGCAGGCTCGGCGGGCTCACAGCCTTCCGGCCGGTCCCGCTGGGTGTCGGCTTCCAGCACCGCGAATGCTTCTCCCCGGCGCACAAGCTCGGCATCCTTGCCGCCCCGGAAGCTTTTGCCGCCGGTCAGCAGCCAGATGGCCTCTAAAAGGTTGGTCTTGCCTTGGCCGTTGTTGCCGCAGATGACGGTAAGCTCCCGTCCGGGTTCCAGCCGCGCGGCGCGGATATTGCGATAGTTCTGTACTTCCAGCGAAAGCAGACGCATTTACTGACCCTGCCCGATCTCTACGCTCTGCCCGTCCAGCTCGATGACGTCCCCGGCGCGGCACTTTTTGCCCCGCATGGTGCACACCTCGCCGTTCACCTTCACAGCACCGCCCTGCACCAGCTCCTTGGCTTCGCCGCCGGTCTCGCACAGGCCGGCAAATTTGAGCAGGGCATCCAGCTTGATAAACTCGGTATGAATGAGAATCTTCTGCATAAAACGCGCTCCTTAGTCATTTTTAAACCGTACCGGCAGTACCAGATACAAAAAGTCGTTGCCTTCCACCGGCAGCACCTTGACCGGGCTCAACGGGCCGCTGATCTCCATGCGCACCTGCTCGGTGCGGGCATTGCGCAGCGCATCCAGCAGATAGCGGTTGTTGAAACCGATCTCCACCTCGTCGCCCTCGCAGGCGGCGCTGAACTCGTCCACCACGCGGCCAAGGTTGGTCTGGCAGCGCACCACGACTTTACCCTCTGTAAAGGAGATGCGAAGGGGATTTTTTAAACGCTCTGTAATAATCAGAGAGGCGCGCTCGATGGTGGAGATGAAGTCCTTGGTGTCGATGGTCACCCGGGTGCGGCTTCCGGCGGGGATGACGTTGCGGTAATTCAGGAACTCGCCCTCGATCAGGCGGCTCATGATGGTGTAACCGGCAGTGGTGAACACCACATAGCGGCGGTTGGCACTGATGTGCACATCTTCTTCGTCGTCGTTGGCCAGCAGGTGGGATACCTCGGTCATGGTCTTGCTGGGCACGATGATGCGGATATCCTTCACGGCGGTGATGGGGCGCTCCACGATGGCAAGGCGGTAGCCGTCCAGCGCCACCATGGTCAGCTTGTCCAGCTCGATCTCGAACAGCTCGCCGGTGTGGGCAGGTTTTTTCTCGTCCTGACTGACGGCGTACAGAGTGCGGTCGATCATGTCCCGCAGCACGCCGGTCTTGATGGTCAGGGTCTGTTCCGCGCCAGTGTTGGGCAGATCCGGGAAATCCGTGGCCGGCATGGACTGGATCTCGAACTGTGCTACGCCGCTCTGGATGGTGGTCTTGCCGTTATCGGCTGCCACAATGCTGATCTGGCCCGCCGGCATTCGGCTGATCATGCTGCTGAGCAGCTTTGCATTCAGCACGATCTCGCCCGGCTCCTTGATGTTGGCTTCGATGGTGGTCACGATGCCCATTTCCAGATCGTAGCCGGTCAGGGTGAGCTGAAAGCCCTCGGCCTTCAGCAGAATGCCCTCCAGCACCGGGATGGACGAGCGCATGGTGACAGCTTTGGAAACGCCGTCGATGGCTGCACTGAGCAGCGTTTTATCGCAGACGATGTTCAAAACAGTATCTCTCCTTTTTTCACACTTCCGGCTTGATCCCTGCCCTTTGGGCTGCTGCCGGAAGGCAGTAATATATTGAACTTGTTGTAGTAACCGTAGTAGGGGGTGGGGAAGATGTTGAAAACCCGGAAATGTCTTGCCGGGAAGCGGGGCTTTGGCTTTCCACCGGGATGTGGAAGGCTCGTGAAGGAAATGTTGAAAGGTGGGGAACGGTGTTTCTTTCCACAGCCGATGTGAAGAACTGATGTTAAATGTTGAAAACTAAGTGGAAAGTGTGGAAAGCTTCGCCTTTTTGCCACAAGATATAGGCGTATTTTCCCCCTTTTGTTCCGTTTTCTCCCCATATTTTGGGGTCACACCCTGAAATGAGTATGACTTTTGCCCGGTTTTCCCCGGTTTAGGCCTTCACGTTCTTGATGATATCGCTCACGGTCTCCCGCAGGTGCTGGTCGTTCTTCATGTCCCGCTCCATGGTCTTGAGGGAGTAGACGATGGTGGAGTGGTCGCGGCCGGAGAATTCCCGCCCGATCTCCTCCATGCTCATGCCGGTGACTTCCCGCAGGATATAGATGGCAACGCGCCGGGCAGAAGCCACATTGGCGTTGCGCTTGGTGCCCCGGATGTCGGCAGGGGACACGTTGAAGGTGCGGGACACCTCGCCGATGATCTTTTCGATGGTCACCGGCACCGGCTGGGTCTCGTTGAGGATATCCTTGATGGCGTTCTGCGCCACGCTGATCACCGGCTGGATGCCCTCCAGCATATAATAGGCGTTCAGCTTTTTCACCGCGCCTTCCAGCTGGCGGATGTTGTTTTTCAGGTGGTTGGCAATGAACTCTGCCACGTCCTCGGGCAGGTCCAGATGCAGCAGCTCTGCCTTGCGCTTCACGATGGCTACCCGGGTCTCAAAATCGGGCGGCTGCACATCGGCGGTCAGACCCCACTCAAAGCGGGTGCGCAGACGCTCTTCGAGGCTCTTGATCTCCTTGGCGGGACGATCGGAGGCGATGACGATCTGCTTGTGGGCATCGTGCAGGGAGTTGAAGGTGTGGAAAAACTCTTCCTGCGTGGACTCCTTGCCCGCGATGAACTGGATATCGTCCACCAGCAGCAGGTCTGCCACGCGGTACTTCATGCGGAAGTCCTCGGTGCTGCCGGCGCGGATGGCGGCGATCAGCTCATTGGTGAACTGCTCGCAGGTGACATACATGATGACGAAATCGGGGTGGGTGCGCTTGATCTCGGTCTGAATGGCGGTGAGCAGATGGGTCTTGCCCAGACCCGAGCCGCCATAGATGAACAGGGGGTTATAGGCCCCGGAAGGGTTTGCCGCCACAGCCTGCGCAGCAGCAAACGCAAACTGGTTGGACGGCCCCTTGATGAAGTTTTCAAAGGTGAACTCGTAGTTGCCCTGCGGGGAGGCGGGGTTTGCCTCGTACTGCTGGGCCAGCACCACCTCGTGGGGCGGGGTGCTGGGCACCACAAGGGTGATGTCCACATCAAAGCCCAAAACGGACTTGAAGGCCTCCTTGAGCAGGCCAAGATACCGGTCGGTGACGATCTTGCAGATAAAATCGTTGCGCACCGACAGGGTGATATGGCTGGAGTCCTCAAAGCTGATGGGCTCCAACCCGTCGATATAGAGATTGTACGTTGGCTCGGCCATCTGCGCCTTGCAGTACATCTGGGCCGCTTCTAAAACGTCCTTGAAAGAATCCATAAAACATCCACTCCATTGAATCGGTCGAAGTTTTCAACAATGCTGCTGATACCCAGTTAGTATACCACAAAAATCTCCCTGCGTCTATATTAGTATAATGTAATTTATAATACATAAAATAAGCCCTTCCGGCAGCCTTGTGGAAACACGCCAAAAAGACCACAATATCTGGTAGAAAAAAAGTTTTCCACAGCAAAATGGTGAAAAAGTTGAAAAGCTTTTAACAGAAAAATCAGAAAAAAGTTTGCAGAAAACTGCAAAAAATGCTTGACAGAACGTCATACTATGCGATATACTGTTGAATTGCAAGCCTGTCCCCAATCTGGGACCGATCAAGACCCCATACCGGGGATAAGTTTTTACGGAGGATACAACCATGAAGAGAACTTTTCAGCCCAAGAAGCGTCAGCGCAAGGAAGTTCATGGCTTTCTGACCCGCATGAGCACCAAGAACGGCCGTAAGGTCATCAATGCTCGCCGTGCAAAGGGCCGCAAGAGCCTGACTGTCTGATCTTAAACCTTGCAGGTGAGATCCGGCGCAGAAATGAATATGCGCACAAAAGACCGCTGATATCCCATTGGCGGTCTTATTTTTTTACCCGTCAAAAGTTTTTTCGTAAAAATGCCCGGATGGGCTTTTAAACTGCAAAAATTTTTGATATACTGGCTAAAGAGTGCACCCCTGTGCACCCGGACGAAAGGAGGTGCCGACGTTATGCGTTATCGTCCGATCCGCCGCAACAGCGAGTTTGGCCGTGTGTACGCCCGCGGCAAGTCCTATGTGAACCCGGCACTGGTGCTGTATGTGCTCAAGACCCGGGGCCGCAACACCCGGGTGGGCCTGACCGCCACAAAAAAGATCGGCCACGCCGTGCAGCGCAACCGCGCCCGCCGCGTGATGAAAGCCGCCATCGACGAGCATCTGGATTACAATATCGGCGGCTACGATCTGATCTTCGTGGCCCGGGGCATGACCCCCAAGCTGAAAAGCTGGCAGCTGAGCAGCGTTGTGGCAAAGCTGTTTGCCCAGGCCGGTCTGCCGGATAAGGCCAAGCGCCCGGACGCAAAGCCGCCTGCCACCGTGCCCCCCGCCCGCAAACAGAAGCCGGAGCCCCGCGGGTGAACCGGCTGCAGCTGGCTTGCCGCAGGGCGCTGTGCGTGCCCATCCGCATCTACCAGCACACCCTCAGCCCATGGATCGGCCGCAGCTGCCGGTTTTCGCCCAGCTGCAGCAACTACACCATGCAGGCCATTCTGACCCACGGCTGTGTAAAGGGCGTCCTGCTGGGGGCCTGGCGCATTGCCCGATGCAATCCCTTGGGCAAATGGGGCTACGACCCCGTGCCGCCGCCCGGCCGCTGGCAAAGCCCCGCCCGCAACCTGCAGCCCGCAAAGCTGTTTGAAAAGCGGCATAGGGGATAAAGTTTTCGCTTCTTGTGACGCGCTGCACTGTGGGCGGCGTGTCCTACGATAAAAAAATAATGCGTCCCGGGCCACAGCCGGGGCAGAATGGACAAAGGTATGAACTTCTTTTACATCCTGAGCGGTCCTCTCGGCTATGTCATGGAGTGGATCTA
>CAKSWQ010000050.1 GCA_934512105.1 uncultured Faecalibacterium sp.
CATCGCTTGCGCCCTTGGATACCCCCAGCACTTCGTAATAATCACGCTTTTCCTGTGCCATATCCACTCACCTCTCCAACCTCTCCCGCCACGGTCTTTCTCCGCACAAACCCTCTCAGGCGCTGACGCGCCAGCTCCCCCGAGGGGGGAGCTTAGACCGAGAAGGGAAACTTGTCCTCACTGCCAAAAGCTCGCCCATGGGGAGAGCTGGCATTGCGAAGCAATGACTGAGAGGGTTTACATTCTATAAACCAGCAAGAGCCGCTCCGGCCTAAACCGGAGCGGCTTTTGCTCTATTGCGCGTGTGCCCGCCGGTTTGGCCGGGCGCAGCGCTTTGTGTCAGACTTAGACTTCCTTGAAGTCGGCATCCACAACGCCGTCATCGTTGGGCTTTTCGTTGGTTGCGCCTGCGTCAGCACCGGGCTGTGCACCAGCGGCCTGCTGTGCGGCAGCGGCTGCCTGATACATCTTCTCGAACACCTGGCTCAGGGCATCCTGCTTTGCCTTGATGTCGTCCACGTTGCCGGACTGGACAGCGGTCCGCAGGTCAGCCAGCTTTGCCTCAGCATCGCTCTTCACGTCTGCGGGCAGCTTGTCGCCGTTTTCCTTGAGCATCTTCTCGGTCTGGAACACCATCTGGTCGGCACCGTTGCGGATATCGACCTCTTCACGCTTCTTCTTATCGTCGGCAGCAAACTGCTCAGCTTCCTTCACAGCCTTGTCGATGTCCTCCTTGGACATGTTGGTGGAAGCGGTGATGGTGATGTTCTGCTCCTTGCCGGTGCCCAGATCCTTTGCGCTGACCTTCACGATGCCGTTTGCATCGATATCGAAGGTAACTTCGATCTGAGGCACACCACGGGGAGCCGGAGCAATGCCGTCCAGATGGAAGACACCCAGACTCTTGTTGTCGCGGGCAAACTCACGCTCGCCCTGCAGCACGTTGACCTCAACAGAGGGCTGGTTGTCGGCTGCGGTGGAGAACACCTGACTCTTGTGGGTGGGGATGGTGGTGTTGCGGTCGATGATCTTGGTGCACACGCCGCCCAGGGTCTCAATGCCGAGGCTCAGCGGAGTGACATCCAGCAGCAGCAGACCCTTCTTTTCGCCGTTCAGAACGCCGCCCTGAATAGCAGCACCGACAGCCACGCACTCATCGGGGTTGATGCCCTTGAAGGGCTCGCAGTTCAGTTCCTTCTTCACTGCATCGTAGACAGCGGGGATACGGGTGGAACCACCGACCATCAGCACCTTCTTCAGGTCGGAAGCGCGCAGGCCTGCATCCTGCAGAGCCTTGCGCACGGGGGTCATGGTACGATCGACCAGATCAGCGGTCAGCTCGTTGAACTTTGCGCGGGTCAGGGTCATATCCAGGTGCTTGGGGCCGGTAGCATCGGCGGTGATGAAGGGCAGGTTGATCTGGCTGCTCATTGCGCTGGACAGCTCGATCTTAGCCTTCTCGGCAGCTTCCTTCAAACGCTGTGCAGCCATCTTGTCCTTGCGCAGGTCGATGCCGTTCTCGGTCTGGAAGGCGTCTGCCATCCAGTCGATGATGCGCTGGTCGAAGTCATCGCCGCCCAGATGGGTATCGCCGTTGGTGGCCAGAACCTCGGTAACGCCGTCGCCCATCTCAATGATGGACACATCGAAGGTGCCGCCGCCCAGATCGTAGACCATGATCTTCTGGTCGTCCTCTTTATCCACACCGTAAGCCAGAGCAGCTGCGGTGGGCTCGTTGATGATACGGCGGACGTTCAGGCCGGCAATGGTGCCTGCGTCCTTGGTGGCCTGACGCTGGCTGTCGTTGAAGTAGGCAGGCACAGTGATGACAGCCTCGGTGACGGTCTCGCCCAGATAAGCCTCGGCGTCAGCCTTCAGCTTCTGCAGGATCATAGCGCTGACCTGCTGGGGAGTGTACTCCTTGCCGTTCAGGGTCACCTTGTGGTCGGTGCCCATCTGACGCTTGATGGAAGAAACGGTGTTGTCGGGGTTGGTGATAGCCTGACGCTTTGCAACCTGACCTACCAGACGGTCGCCGGTCTTGGTGAAGCCGACAACGGACGGGGTGGTGCGGGCGCCCTCAGAGTTGGCGATAACAACAGGCTCGCCGCCCTCCATAACAGCCACGCAGCTGTTGGTAGTACCAAGGTCGATACCAATAATCTTACTCATAATGATGTCTCCTCTCGAAAGAACAAATCTTGTTGTTTATATGATGCTTATGATGATGTCAAGCGGATGTTATTGCAAACTCCCTTGCGGGAGGTTCGGCTTATTTATTCGGCCACCACAACGGTTGCATGGCGGATGATCTTGTCACCCAGCTTGTAACCCTTCTGGAAAACGGTGACCACCGTGCCGCTCTCCTGCCCGTCCGGGGCGGGGATCTGCTGCACAGCATTCATAAAGTTGGGGTCAAAGGGCTTGCCCAGCACCTCGATCTCCTCCACATGGAGGGCTTCCAGTGCCTTTGCCGCCTTATCCAGCGTCATGACCACGCCCTTTTTGTAGTTCTCGTCGGTGGTGGGGGCGTTGGCTGCCATATCCAGCGTATCCAGAATGGGGATGATCTTTTCCACTGCGTGGGAAACACCGTCGCTGAACTTCTGGTCGGCCTCGCGGGTGGAGCGCTTGCGGTAGTTGTCGTACTCGGCAGCCATGCGCAGCAGCTGATCCTTGGCCTGTGCGGCGTTCTTTTCCGCTGCATCCAGCTTTGCCTTAACGGCTTCCATCTCCCGGGCCTTCTTGTTGAACCAGCCGCCGTCCTTCTTCTTGTCCTCTTCGGTGGCAGCCTCGGCAGCAGCCTGTTCGGGCGCTGCGGCAGCGGTCTTTTCCTCGGGGGCAGTCTCCGGCTGCTCGGTCTCGGGCACCGTGTTCTTTGCTTCTTCGCTCATTCCAGATCCTCCTTATAGATCACAGTCCGCCGCGGTACGGCAGCCTGCGGGGTGTCTTTTCGTTTGCCGCTCATGCCCTCGCCCAGCTGGTCTGCAAACTCGTGCAGCAGGGGCATCAGCTTCTGGAAGGGCATCCGGGTGGGGCCGATCAGGGCAATGGAGCCCCACAGCCCGCCGCCTACCAGATACCGGTCGCTCACGATGCACAGCCCGGGGATCTGCGGCTCCAGATCCTCGCCCAGCAGCACGCTTTCGCTGCGGTTTTCCGGGGGTGCGATCAGGCTTGCGGCCTGTTCCTCGTCGTTCAGCAGGGTAAGGATATCACCCACCCGGCCGTCCAGCTGCGGCCAGTCCAGCAGGTACTGCTCGCCGCCCAGAAATACATGGGGCTTTACGCTGTCCTGCAGGATTGCGGCTGCGGCGCTGACCACCGGCACAAGCTCCGGTGCGATCTGGCTGCACAGCTCGCTGAGCATCCGGGTGGAAAGATCCACCGGCGCCACAAAGGTAAGGTTGCGGTTGAGCAGCGCCGCAAGGGCGGCTGCATTTTCCCGGGAAAGCCCGGTGCGTACCCGCGCCACCCGGGTGCGGACGTAACCGGCGGTGGTCACAGCCAGCACAGCGGCTGCGCTGCGGCCTACCTGCACCACCTCGTAATGGGCGATGCACAGATCCTCGGCGCAGGGGGTGCTGACGGCGGCGGTGCAGCCGCTGATGGCGGCCAGCGCCTTGGCAGCGCCCTGTGCCAGCTTTTCCGGCTCGTGGTCAAGGCTGGCGAACACCGCATCCACCCGGGCGCGGGTAACGCGGTCCAGCGGCTGATCGTCGGTAAGCAGGTTGTCCAGATAATACCGGTAGCCCTTGGCGCTGGGCACGCGCCCCGCGCTGGTGTGGGGCTGCTCCAGCAGGCCCAGCTTTGTCAGCGCCGCCATCTCGTTGCGCAGCGTTGCGCTGGACACTGCCATGTCAAAGTAATTTGCCAGCACGCTGCTGCCCACCGGCTCGCCCTCAAGGCCATACAGCGCCACGATCGCCTGCAAGACCCGTTGCTTGCGTGCATCCATCGTCATAGCGCCTGCCTCCTTTTTGTATCGCTTTTGTTTGTTTAGCACTCCTTGTTCCTGAGTGCTAAGACCATTATAATCGTTTTTGCCCTGCTGTCAAGCCCTTTGCAAAAATGTTTATAAAGATTCATAATTCTGTCATAAAGGGGGAAGAACTCCCTCAGTCAAAGCCTACGGCTTTGCCAGCTCCCTCTGGGAGGGAGCCTCTGGCGCACCCGCAAGCTTTGCACTTTAGCCGGAAACTGTATCATTATGCCAAAGGCCCCATCTCAGAGGGGGCTGGCATCGCGCAGCGATGACTGGGGGAGTTCAGGCAAGTACCCCTTCCGTCTTGCCGCTTCGCGTCAAGCCACCTTCCCCAAGGGGACGGCTTTAGCGGTGGCGAGAAAGTTTCCGGCATAACCCAAGGCGTCCCCTTGGGGGAGCTGGCTGCGAACGTAGTGAGCAGACTGAGGGGGTAATCCTCCTGTGAAAAAGTAGTTCCGAAACGCCCGCAGGCGTTTCGGAACTACCAATAAAAATATTCTTTCCGCTAATGATGGCCATAGCGCAAGCGGAGGCCATTCCAAATCGTCCCGCCTTACTCCTCCATCTGCTTTGCCAGAAAGGCCGCTGCCACCGCCACCGCCTTGCACTGGGCGTCCTCCGGGCAGGCTGTGCGGTCCTCGGTCAACAGACCCACCGCGCCGGTCACGTCCCCGCCCGTCAGTACCGGCGCGGCGCACAGCAGCACCCGGGGTGCGCCCTCGCAGGGCAGCAGGGTCTTTTCCGGATTGCCGGGGCTCTGGTAGGGCTTGCGGGCGTCCATCAGCTTTTCCAGCGGCTGGCTGATGCTGCGGTCGGTCAGCTCCCGCCGCCCGCTGCCGCTGACCGCCAGAATGCGGTCCCTGTCGCACACAAAGGCGGTCAGCGCAAACTGGCGGCTGAGCACCTCTGCCAGCTGGGCGGCAAGGGTGTTCACCTCGCCCATAGGCGAATACTTTTTAAAGATCACTTCCCCGTCGCCGGTGGTAAAGATCTCCAGCGGGTCGCCCCGCCGGATGCGCTGGGTGCGGCGGATCTCCTTGGGGATCACCACCCTGCCAAGCTCGTCGATGCGGCGCACGATACCGGTTGCTTTCATTTATAGTGTCCTCCTTGTGGTTTCCTTTGTATGTAGTATCTGTCAGCGGCGGCAAATTATACCGGCAGCGGATTTTTTGCTTTGCCCGCCGCATTGCGTTCCGGGCAGGGTTCTGCTACAATAAATAGGAATAAACCCAAAGAAAGCAGGTGTCCGCATGGCACACATCCTTATTCTGGGCGGCGGTGCCGCCGGACTGGCCGCTGCACTGGCGGCTGCACAGGCCGCGCCCGCTGCCCGCGTCACGGTGCTGGAGCGCAACCCCAAGGTGGGCAAAAAGCTGCTGGCTACCGGCAACGGCCGCTGCAATCTGGACAACACCGCCATTGCGCCGGAAAAGTACTTCACCGCCGACCCCGCCGCGCTGCGGCCTTTGCTGGCGGCGGTGGATGCCGCCGCGCCGCTGGCGTGGTTTGAGCAGCTGGGGCTTTACACCCGCACCGATGAGGCCGGGCGGGTGTACCCCTATTCCAATCAGGCGGCTGACGTGCTGGCGCTGCTGGAGCTGCATTTGCAGCGGCACGCGGTACAGCTGCGCACCGGCTGCACGGTAAGCACCCTGCGGCAGAGCAAGGGCGGCTACGCCGTGCAGCTTACGAACGCCGAGGGCGGCACCGAAAGCCTGCGGGCAGATGCCGTCATCTGCGCCATGGGCGGCGCTGCCGGGCCGCAGTTCGGCACGGACGGCTTCGGCACCCGCTTTGCCGCCGCCTGCGGCGGGCAGCTGCGCCCGCTCTACCCCTGCCTGACCGCTCTGCAATGCGCAAAACCGAACAAGAGCCTTGCGGGCATCCGCGCCAAGGCCGCCGCCCGCCTGCTGGACGGCGACCGGGTGCTGGCTGAAGAAATTGGCGAGGTGCAGTTTACCGACTACGGGCTTTCCGGCATCTGCATCATGCAGCTGTCCGGCCTGCTTGCCCCCGGGCGCAGCCCGAAGCACCCGGCGGTGGAGCTGGACCTCTTCCCCGCTGTGCCGGAGGCAGAGCTTGCCGCCCTGTTTGCGGCGCGGGTACCGCTGCTTGCCGAGGACACGGCGGCAGCGTTCTGGCTGGGGCTTTTGCACGTCAAGCTGGGCTACGCCCTCTGGGCTGCTGCCGCCCTGCCAGACACCGCCCCCCGCGCCCTGCCCGCAGGCAGCTGGCAAAAGCTTGCCCACACCGCCAAGCACTGGCGGTTCGAGGGGCTTACCCCCTGCGGCTGGCGGCAGGCGCAGACCACCGGCGGCGGGCTTGCCCTGACCGAGGTGGAACCGACTTTCCAGTTCAAGGGCTGTCCGGGGCTGTACTTCGTGGGCGAAACGCTGGACTGCGCCGGAAGCTGCGGCGGCTTCAACCTGCACTGGGCGTTCGGCAGCGGCCTTGCCGCCGGGCGGGACGCCGCAAACCGTAAACGATAAAAAAGGGCCCCTGAAGCGCCAACCGGCGCTTCAGGGGCCCTTTTTATTTATTCGCCCTTGGAAAGCAGCTTTGCACGTTCCAGTGCAGGGCGCAGTGCCAGATACAGCACCACGGCGCAGGCGGTAGAAGCCACGCTGTTCACAAAGGTGACGCCGCCGGCGATCTTGGTCAGCGCCTGTGCCACGGTGTAGTCCTGACCAAAGATGTACACGTTGCGGAAGTAGCCCAGGAAGGGGTCGGTGAACACGTTCAGCAGCAGGCCGGAACCCGCAGAGACGACCACCTTGACCAGATACCCGGCGCTGTGACGGTCCTGATCCCGCAGCTTGAACACCTTATGTGCCACGGCACCGCAGGTGATGCCGATGATGAACTTGAGCACAAAGGTGGTGATGGCGTAGCCCGGGTCACCGGCAAGGATATCTGCCAGCGCCAGACCGATGGCACCTGCCAGACCGCCGGACACGCCGTCCAACAGCAGCGCCGTCAGGGCAGTAAAGGTGTTGCCCAGATGGAACGAGGAACCGCCGTAGAACGGGATGCGGAAGAACAGGTAAGCCACAAGGCTCAGCGCAGCCATCACGCCGGTAAGCGCCAGCTCGTGCACCGTAAAGCGGCGCTTGTACAGCACACTGAAAAACAGGATCAGGATAACGACGACTGCCAGCAGCAGCCACATTGCAGTAGTAGACATGATTACTTTCCCTCCAATCACGCCGATAACCCCACAAAACTACTTGACATTTGGGTGTTCGGCGGGTATGCTCCTATTATACGCAGAACTGACCCTATGAAAATACCCAGAACAAAGTTTTTTTATGGGGTCAGTTTGACGCAATGCCCAGACAGGAGGGACATTCTATGGTACATCTGACCACGGCGCTGGACCCGGCCTCGGCGGTGCCGCTGTACGAACAGCTCTACCGCAGCCTTGCCGCCGAGATGCGGGCAGGCACCTTGACGGCGGGCACCCGGATGCCCGGCAAGCGGCGGCTGGCGGCGGAGCTGTCAGTCTCGGTGAACACGGTGGACACCGCCTACCAGATGCTGGCGGCAGAGGGCTATCTGACCGCCCGGGAGCGCAGCGGCTTTACGGTGCAGGAATATCTTGCCCTGCCGCAGGGGGTGCAGCCGCCCGCCGCGCCCTCTGCACCGGCGGCAGCGCCCCCCGCCGATGCTGCCCCGCCGGTGCAGTTCGATTTATCCACCCGGGGCGTGGACCCGGGGCTGTTCCCCTTCCGCACATGGGCGCGGCTGCAAAAGGAGCTGCTTTACTCCGCGCCGGAGCTGCTCACCCCCGGGGATGCCCGGGGCGATGCCGCCCTGCGGCAGGCGCTGGCAGGGTATCTGGCCGAGTACCGGGGCGTGCAGTGCGACCCGGAACAGCTGGTGGTGGGCGCAGGGCTGGAATATCTGCTGGGGCTGCTGGCACCGCTTTTGCCCGGCCCTGCCGCCGTGGAGACCCCCGGCTACCCCCGCGCCCGGCAGGTGCTGGAAAACAACGGCGTGCCCTGCCGCTGTCTGCCGGTGGACGCAGACGGGCTGTCGCTGACAGCACTTTCCGCCAGCGATGCGGCGGTGTGCTACGTTACCCCCAGCCACCAGTTCCCCACCGGGGTCACCATGCCCGCCGGACGCCGGGCCGAGCTGCTGCACTGGGCAGCCCGCGCCCCGGGGCGGCGGTACATCATAGAGGACGACTACGACTCCGAGTTCCGTTTTGATACCCGCCCGCTGCCCAGCTTGCAGGGCATGGCGGGCGCAGACGGCCCGGTGGTGTACCTGTCCACCTGCTCCCGCAGCCTTGCCCCGGGTATCCGCATCGCCTACATGGTACTGCCCCGGCAGCTGCTGGGCGCGTGGCAGGAAAAATACCGGCTCTACTCCGGCACAGTGGGGCGGTTTGAGCAGCAGACGCTGGCGCGCTTTATCACCGGGGGGTATTTCACCCGGCATTTAGCGCGGGAGCGCACCGCCTACAAAGTCCGGCGGGATGCGCTGGTGGCGGCGCTGCGCAGCTCCTTTGCGCCGGAAGAACTGACCCTTGCGGGGCTGCACACCGGTCTGCACCTGCTGGCACAGCTGAAAGACCCGCCGCCGGACGCCGCCCTGCGGGCTGCTGCCCGACAGTACGGGGTGCGCTGTTCCCTGCTGAGCGACTACGACCTGACCGGCACGGCGCACTCTGCCGCCGGGACGCTGGTGCTGGGTTACGGCTCGCTGCCGGACGCGGACTGCGCCGCCGCCGGGGAGAGGTTGAAAAAGCTCTGCACCGCCGCCCGGGAAGCCTCGGACACCGTATAGTGCCCGCCAGACCAGTCCCCGGGCAGGGCGTCGGCAGTGATGTCCACCGGCTCGGCGCTGGTGGCTAAAAATTCCAGCGTGCGCTCCAGCGTTGCAAGGTCTACGGCGGTCAGGCTGGTCAGCAGGCTGCCGCTCACCTCCCGCAGCCCCTGCGGCAGGGTGGTAGGCAGCAGCTCCAGCGCCTGCCGGAAAAACGCATCCCACACCGCCGCCCGGGCGGCGGCGCTGCGCCGGGGCGAAAGCGAGGTGTCGGCATCCAGCGCCGCCAAAAAGCTGTGGGCGTCGGCGGCAGAAATGCCCTGCACCCCGGTGCCTTTGCCGTACCGCGCCAGCTGCTCCGGGGTGAGCGCCCCGGTAAAGCCCACCCGCACTGCGCCGTACCGCGCCGCCAGCTTTGTCAGCACCGCCGGGGCGATGGCAAGATAGTCGGTGTCCTCCGGCAGAGCGAACACCTCGCCCAGCGCCTCCCGGCAGCGGGCAGGCCCTGCGGCGGCGTAACAATCCGCAAGGGGGACGGTTTTGCCCCCGAAGGGCACTTCCAGCGCGGCAGGCACCGCCAACAGGTGGATGCAATTCTGCCCGGCGTTCAGGTAGGCCAGCACAAAGCCCGGGGTCTCGTCTGCCACACACAGCAGCACGGTGCACCGGTCGGTGGCTTTGGGCAGACGGATGGGCACCCCGCTCTGGCTTTTTGCGGCCTGCCGCAGACTGCTGCGCAGCTGGGCGCGGCTGAGCAGCACCGTGCCGCCCACCAGCGGCAGCAGCACCAGCAGGGCGGCGCACAGCGCCGCCCAGAAGGGACGCCAGCCGCTGCGTTTTGCGTGTTTCATGGCTCTGCCTCCTTTTTTGTGCATAAAGCATAGCCCACCGGGCGACCCTTTATGCAGAAAGGCAGGGATGCAGTATGGATAAAACAGAAAACCCCAACGAAAAAGACCGCGAGGAGCAGGAGGACTTCTGGCTGACGCTGGAACCCCTTCCCGCCCCCGCCCCCGAAAAGCCCTCCGCACCGCATGAGGAGTAAGGGCGCTGCATAGGATGCGAATGGAACTCCCTCAGTCAAAGCCTACGGCTTTGCCAGCTCCCTCTGGGAGGGAGCCTTTGGCATGACGGGAAAGTTCCCGATTTAATTGCAAAGTGTGCGGGCGTGCCCGCTCCCCCTTGGGGGAGCTGTCGCGCAGCGACTGAGGGGCTATGGATGGAGAAGCGAAAAAAGCGTTAAAGCGATAGCGCCGACTGGCGCAGCGCTAGCTTTTTTGTGCTTCGACTTCTTCTTCAGGATTGTCAAGGGCGAGCAGCCCTTGGCCCGTTGCGGGGTGGGTGGAGTCCAGAGGTAGGGAGGGGGGAGTCGGAACACCCCTCCCTGCCTCTGGCCCAGCGGAGCGTCTTTGCACGCTTGCGGCAAGCAGAAACTTTTCATCAAGGAGGCCACAGGATGCCAGAAGGGTTCATGCAGGGAATCGAGGCCGTGAACGGCATCGTGTGGGGGCCGGTGGGGCTGGGGCTGCTCTTCGGCACCGGGCTGCTGCTGACGGTGCGCACCGGAGGCTTCCAGCTGCGGCGGTGGGGCTACTGGATGCGGCACACCCTCGGCGCTATCCTGACCGACCGGAGCGTCACCGCCCATACCGCCCGCGAGGAACAGGCCATCAGCCAGTTTCAGAGCCTGTGCACCGCGCTGGCGTCTACCATCGGCACCGGCAACCTTGTGGGGGTGGCCACCGCCATCCTTTCCGGCGGGGCGGGAGCGGTGTTCTGGATGTGGGTCATGGCGCTGCTGGGCATGATGACCAGCTACGCTGAGAACGTGCTGGGCATCTACTACCGCCGCAAGGACCCGGCGGGCGGCTGGCGCGGCGGACCGATGTACTACCTGCGGGACGGCCTTGGCGGCAAGCCGGGGCGGGTGCTGGCGGTGCTGTTTGCCGCGTTCTGTGCGCTGGCAAGCTTTGGCATCGGCAACCTGAGCCAGCTCAATTCCATCGCGGGCAATCTGAAAGCGGCCTTCGGCGTGCCGGAAGCCGTCACCGGCACAGTGCTGGCGGCAGTGTCGGCGGTGATTTTGCTGGGCGGGCTGAAGCGGGTGGCCGCTGTGGCGGAAAGGCTTGTCCCCGCCATGGCGCTGCTGTACATCGTGGGTGCGCTCACCGTGGTAGGGGTGCACATCACCGCCGTCCCGGCGGCGCTTGCCGCCATCGTAAAGGGCGCGTTCGGGCTGCAGGCCGCCGGCGGGGGCATCGTAGGCTACGGACTGTCCCGGGCGGTCACATGGGGCTTCAAGCGGGGCGCTTTTTCCAACGAGGCCGGGCTTGGCTCCTCGGTGATGGTACACGCGGCCTCCAACGTAAAGGAGCCGGTGCAGCAGGGCATGTGGGGCATTTTTGAGGTGTTTGCGGACACCATGGTGGTGTGCACCCTGACGGCGCTGGTGGTGCTGACCTCCGGTTTTGTGGAGCCGGACACCGGGCGCATCGCCGCCGGGGCAGCGGCCAGTGCGCTGGTGGGGCAGGCCTTTGACGCCGTGTTCGGCGCGCTGGGGTCAAAGCTGATCGCGGTGTGCATCCTGCTGTTCGCCTATTCTACCGTGCTGGGCTGGAGCTGCTACGGCTGCAAGGCCATGGAGTATCTTTTCGGCGCGGGAGCAGGGGCAGGCTACCGGGTGCTGTTCGTAGCGCTGATGCCGGTGGGCGCGGTGATGCGGCTGGACCTTGCATGGACGCTTTCCGACACCTTCAACGGCCTGATGATGCTGCCGAACCTCATCGGCGTAATTGCGCTGTCCGGCACGGTGGTAAAGATCACCCAGAACTACCTCGCCCGCAAGCTGCACGGCAGTTCCGCGCCGCCGCTGTTGTCGGCGGGTGAAACGATTTAAAATCGTCCGCCCCTTGTCCCGGGGCGGGGTTTGTGCTATGCTAGGGGGTACAAGCGATTTTTTGCGCTGAGAGGAGGAACCCCATGGCCGCCGTAAAAACACGGAATACCGCTACCCTTATGACCGAGGGCAGCATTGTAAAAAGTCTGCTGCTGTTTGCCCTGCCGCTGATCTTCGGCAACCTGCTGCAGCAGATGTATAATACCGCCGACAGCATCATCGTGGGCAATTTTGTGGGCAGCAACGCCCTTGCCGCCGTGGGCTCCAGCGGGTCGCCCATCTACCTGCTCATCGGCTTCAGTCAGGGACTTGCCGTGGGTGCGGGCGTGGTGGTGTCGCAGTATCTGGGCGCGGGCGACCACAAGGAGACCCGCGAGGCCGTGCACACCGCCCTTGCCATTGCGGTGGTCATGGGGCTTTTGCTGACGGTGGGCGGCGTTGCCTGCGGGCGCGCTTTGCTGGTGGCCATGAACACCCCCGCCGAGGTGCTGGCCGACGCCGTGACCTATATCCGCATCTACTTTGGCGGGGTGCTGTTCAGCGTGGTGTATAACATGACCGCCGGCATCCTGAACGCCGCCGGCAACTCCCGGCGCTCGCTGGTGTATCTGGCATGGGCGTCGGTGACCAACATCGTGCTGGACCTTGTGTTCATCGTAGGGCTGCGGATGGGGGTGGCAGGCGCTGCCATTGCCACCGACTTAAGCCAGCTGGTGTCCTGCGTGCTGAGCCTGCGCTTTCTGATGAAAAGTGAGGACGCCTGCCGGGTGGAGCTTTCTGCCATCCGGCTGCACCGCAAAATGGCAAGCCGCATCATCCGGGTGGGTCTGCCCACCGGCATCCAGAACATGGTCATCTCCTTTTCCAACGTGCTGGTGCAGGCCAGCGTGAACAGCTACGGTGCCGCCGCCATGGCAGGCTTTGCGGCCTACATGAAGATCGACGGCTTCAACATCCTGCCGGTGAGCAGCATCAGCATGGCCGCCACCACCTTTGTGGGGCAGAACTACGGCGCAGGGCGTCTGGACCGGGTAAAGCGCTCGGTGTGGGTCACCCTTGCCATCGGGATCATCTACACCCTTTGCACCGGCGCGGCGCTATTGGCCGGACAGGACGCCATTCTGCACCTGTTCACCGCCGACGAGGCCGTGGTCACCTACGGCAAGCTGGCCATGCGGTGGTTCTGCCCGTTCTACTTCCTGCTCAGCATCCTGCACGGCCTTGCCGGTGCCGTGCGCGGCACGGGTGCCAGCGTCCCGCCCATGGTGGTGCTGCTGGTCTCGCTGTGCCTGTTCCGGGTGGTGTGGATCCAGTTCCTGCTGCCCTTCTTCCCCGGCATCGAGGGCGTGTTCATCCTCTACCCTGTCAGCTGGGGTCTGGGCGCAGTGCTCATGATCCTGTATGCGTGGAAGGGCAAATGGATGGAGTATCATACATAACAATTGGAAATGCGCGCTGCGGGGAAAGTTTCTGCTTGCCGCAAGCGGGCAGAACCCTCTCAGGCGCTCCCGCGCCAGCTCCCCCGAAGGGGGAGCCAAGCCGTAAGGTTCGTTGCTAAAGTATTAGGTTCAATGAGAAACCTTCCCACCACCTCAAAAAGCTCCCCCTTCGGGGGAGCTGGCATCGCGCAGCGATGACTGAGAGGGTTGGCGCCCCCTTGGGGGAGCTGTCGCGCAGCGACTGAAGGGGTAAAAAAGGACTGCCGTGCGGCGCACGGCAGTCCTTTTCTCATAATTACAGCTTTTCAAACACCAGAAAGCGGAAGGCGATGGTGGTGGTCAGCTGCGGCAGAGCCGCAAGGCGGGCAGCACCGTCGCGGGGCGTTTTCCAGTAGTAGGGGGTCATGGCGAACAGGGCTTCCAGCTGGGCGGCGGGCACGGTGATGGTGCCCTGCACCTCCCGTTCGTCGATGGCGCGGAAGCCCGGGTACTCCACCCGCTGCACCGGGTTTTTGTAGGGCTTTTCGTAGAGCACGGCCTTCATCTGGTACAGATGCTCTGCCCCCGGCACAACGTAGATCATGCGCCCGCCCGGGCGCAGCACCCGGCTGAACTCCTCCTGCGCAAAGGGTGAGAAGCAGTTCAGCAGCACGTCTGCCCAGCCGGTGCGCACCGGCTGGCTGAAGCTGGACGCCACTGCGTACTGCGCGGCGGGCAGCGCCTTTGCAGCCAAGCGCACCGCGGGCTTTGCGATATCGAACCCGGCCAGCTGCAGCGGCTTTTCCGCCGCCGCAAACTGCTGCGCGATGCAGCGGTCATACCAGCCCTCGCCGCAGCCAGCATCCAGCAGATGCAGCGGGGCATCCTTCGCGGCGGGCACGCCGTGGGCAAGGCACAGCTCCCCCAGCGCCTGCCCGAAAATGCCGTAATATCCGGCGTTCAGGAAGGCGCGGCGGGCGGCTACCATCTCCTTGCTGTCCCCCGGGGCTTTGGTGCGCATACTCTGCACCGGCAAAAGGTGCCAGTAGCCCTCCCGGGCACGGTCAAAACAGTGGCCTTTTTCACATTTCAGGTCAGTTTCCCCTTGCAGCGCGCCGCCGCACAGGGGGCACTGCCATGGGGCAAAGGCTTCGTTCCGGCTCATACTTCTTCGCTGTGGTCCTCAATGGGTGCGGTAGCACCGCCGTGGGCGTCCATATACTCCTCAAAGCTGGTGTACTTCTGCTGGGGCGGGCG
>CAKSWQ010000051.1 GCA_934512105.1 uncultured Faecalibacterium sp.
CACAGAAGTTAAGCTTACTTGTGCCGAAGATAGTTAGCTGGAAACGGCTTGTGAAAATAGGTAGTCGCCGACTTAATCAAAAGCTCTGAGATGAAGATCTCAGAGCTTTTTTGTTGCATTTCGGGGCAGAAAATAGTATCATAAAGGCAGAACTTTATACTTTCTACAGATTTTCCTGTTACACTGGATGCACAAAGAAAGGAGAGTCTGTATGGACAAATTGACGAAAAAGGGGCTGGACGGTACCCAGCTCAAGACCATTGCACTGGTACTGATGGTGCTGGACCACATTCATTATTTCTTTGAATTCACCGGCTGCATCCCGACGGTGTTCAGTATGCTGGGGCGGCTCAGTGCGCCGCTGTTTCTGTTCTGCACGGTGGAGGGCTTTGCCCACACCCATGACCGCAAGCGGTATTTTATCCGCATCTGGGCCATCGGCACAGCCATGGCGGCGCTGGAATTCTTTATGATCTACGCCAAAGCCTTCCGGCGCGGGGACGGCTTCTACCCGCTGAACGCCATTTTTCAGGATCTTGCGCTGCTGTGCATCGTGTGGCAGGGCATCGACTGGCTGCGTGAGAAAAAATTCGCAAAGGGCATTGGCGCCATTGCCGCCGTCTTGTGCTGGCCGTTTGTGGTGATCGTGTTTCTGCTGCTTTTCCCGCAGGTGCAGGAGATGCCCATCGCTTCAACGATCGTGGCCTTTGTCATTACCAGTCCGCTGCCCATGTGGACAGCCATCACGGATGGCGGCTGGAGCTTTTTGCTGGGCGGTGTGCTGCTGTATGCCCTGCGGGGTCATCGCCGCGTGCAGCTGACAGTATGGGCACTGGTGATTTTCCTGTGTGACTTTGTGCTGCTCTTTGGGATGCTCTGCAGGCAGGAGGGCTTTGTGTGGACGCAGATGTTCACCGACAACTACGAGTGGTTCGGGGTGGCGGCGGTACTGCTGATGCTGCTGTACAACGGGCAGCGGGGCAAGGGCCACAAGCAGCTGTTCTACTGGTTCTACCCGGCTCATGTGTACCTGCTGTATGGGGCATCCTGTCTTGTTTATAACGTGTTGAGGTGATTTTGTGGCAAACATTCTGGCAGTGGATGACAATCTGGAACTCTGCAAGCTGATCCGCACCGCCTTGGAGCGGGACGGCCACCGGGTGGAAACACGGCAGGCGGGCGGGGCGCTGACCGAGGCGCTCTGCCGCTGGGCAGACTGCATCCTGCTGGACGTGATGATGCCCGGGGAGGACGGCTTTGCGGTCTGTCGGCGCATCCGCAGCCTGACCGAAGCACCCATCCTGTTTCTGAGTGCCCGCACCGACGAGGCTGCTGTGTTGGAGGGGCTGGGCATCGGGGCAGATGATTTTTTGTCGAAGCCCTTCCGGGTGGCAGAGCTGCGGGCGCGGGTGGCGGCACATCTGCGGCGGCAGAGCCGCACCCCGGCACACCGAATGGTGCGCGGCGGCGTGGCCTTTGACCTGACCGCCCGGAGCGCGGCGGTGGAGGGGACGGTGCTGCCGTTGACCCGCTCGGAGTATGCCATCTGCGAGTATCTGGCGCTGCACGCCGGGCAGACCTTTACCAAGGAGCAAATTTACGAAGCGGTTTTTGGCATTGACGGCACAGCGGACGACACCGCCGTGACCCAGCACATCAAAAATATCCGGGCAAAGCTGCGGGCGGCGGGCGTGCCGGAGCCGGAAAAGCTGCTCAATACCGTATGGGGCGTGGGATACCGATGGAAAAGCGAAGACTGACCTCTCTGCGCAGCGTGCTGCTGCAATATCTGGTGCGCACGGCGCTGGCCTGCCTGCTGGTCGCGGTGGGGTGGCTGCTGGTGCTGCTGCTGTGGATCCAAAACAGCGGGCTGTTCCTGCCCGCGAATCAGGCCGCACTAGCCTGCCAGAAGGCCGCACAGGACATTTTGCCGGGCATGACAGCAAATACCTTTGATGAGACCCAGCTGGACTCCTTGTGCCGTTATGCCCTGTTTGCTGCGCCGGACAGCAACGAGGTGCTGGCCACCAACATGGATGCCGGGCACTTGCAGCGGGCAATGGAGAACCGGCAGGGGAAAAACCGCTGGCATTTTGGCTACACACAGTATTATATGACGTCGAAATTGCAGGACGGAACGGTCTGCCTGCTGCAATTTGACTATGCCGTGCCCTACGCCGACCCCGCGCTGCGGGGCGTGCTGCCGGATATCCAGACCGTGCACTGCATTCTGGGCATTCTGCTGCTGGTGGGTGCGGTGGTGTGGAGCACCCACAGAACCGGGCGCTTCCTGACCCGGGAGACCGAAAAGCTGACCGCCGCCGCACAGGCGGTGGCGCAGAAGGATCTGGACAGCGCGGTGTTTTCCGGCGCGAAGGTGCGGGAGTACGAGAGCACTTTGCAGGCATTGCAGACCATGGGCGATGCACTGACCGGCAGTTTACAGAAGCAGTGGGCCATGGAGCAGCGGCAGCGGGAGCAGATTATTCAGCTGTCCCACAAGCTGAAAACGCCGCTGACCATCATCGAGGGCAACGCGGAGCTGCTGTCAGAGGATGACGATTTGACCGCAGAGCAGCGGGCGCAGGTGGCGTCTATTTTGCAGGGCGCAGAGCAGACCCGTACCTATCTTGGCAAGATCCGCGCCGAGGTGCAGACCCCGCTGCGGTATAAACGAAATGCAGAACAATGACAAAATAAACGATTTATAGTTGATTTATCCAGACTGTAAAAAAGGCTTCCAAAACGCCCGCAGGCGTTTTGGAAGCCAAATAAAAAATCTTTATTCCGCTGAGAATATCCAGAGCGAAGCGGAGGATATTTTAAAATCGTCTTACGCAAAAGGGCCGCCGCACATTTTGTGCAGCAGCCCTTTTGTCGTTTTAATGTTTTGTCAGCTGTTTATCCAGCCATGCGGCGATGTCCGCAAAAACCTCCAGCTTGTTGGTCTCCACCAGCAGCTCGTGGCGGGCACCGGGGTAGAAGATGCTTTCAATGTTCTGCACACCGGCGTCCTTCAGGCTCTGGATGGCGCGGCGCACGCCCTTGCCCTGCTCGCCCACCGGGTCGGCATCGCCGGAGAGGAAGAGCAGCGGCAGGTCTTTGGGCATCCGTGCCAGAAAAGCCGGGTCGTGCAGGCGCAGGATGCCGCTGAACATACTGTAATAGGCGTTCAGCGTAAAGGTAAAGGTGCAGCGCTCATCGGCCAGATACTTGTCCACCTCGGCCTGGTCGCGGTTGAGCCAGTCGTGGGTGGTGCGGCCTTCCAGCCCCTTGTTGTAGCCCATAAAGGAAAGGTTGGCCACAAAGCTGCTGCGGTAGTGCCAGCCGTGGAAGACTGCCAGCACCCGGCAAAGGGTCTTGGCTACCTTGACCAGCGCCTTGGGCTGGAAGCCGGTGCCCATGATGATGGCACCGTCCAGCTCCCGGCCATACTCGCACAGGTACTGCCGGGCGTAGAAGGAGCCCATGCTGTGCCCCAGCAAGAAGTAGGGCAGGTCCGGGTACAGCTCCTTGGTAAGCACGGTTACGGCGTGCAGGTCGGCCAGCACGGCGCGGTTGCCGTCCGGCTCGGCAAAGTAGCCGTAGTCCTCTTTGGTGCGGATGGAGGCACCGTGCCCCAGATGATCGTGGCCGGTGACCAGAATGCCCCGGTCGGCCAGATATTCTGCCAAGGGGCGGTAACGGTCGATGAACTCCACCATGCCGTGGGACAGCTGCAGCACCGCCCGTACCTGACCCTCCGGGACGCAGCGAAAGCCGTGCAGGGTGCGCCCCGGCACGGTGGAGGGAAGGGTAAAGTCGATGAACCGGCTCATGGAAAGAGCCCCCTTTCTGCGTTACAGTGCGCTGATTTTGCGGCGGCAGGCGGTGCAGATGCAGTAGCCGCCGAACTGGATGGCCTGTTCGTCCACCTCGCCGCAGAAATCGCAGCTGCCGGCGGGGCGGTGCTTTTTCAGGACGATGGCGTCCCCATCCACAAAGATCTCCAATTTGGTGTCGGTGTCGAGGTGCATACTGGTGCGCAGCTCCTTCGGCAGAACGATCCGTCCCAGCGAGTCAATGCCGCGAACGATGCCAGTGCTTTTCATAATGTGTCATTCTCCTTCATTTATTCCTTACTTAGCAACCACTGACACAATAGGAAAATTGTGCCAGCGCTGATAAGCTTAGTATACAAAAAATAACACCGTTCGTCAATGATTGCGTGCGGATTCGACAAAAAACAACCTTTTACGATCAAAGGTGGGGGAAGAGCGGTTGTTGATTTGAAACCCTCTCAGGCGCTCCCGCGCCAGATTCCCCCTTTTGTCACCTACGGTGACATCTTCCCCCGGAGCGGGGGAAGTCTTTCCTCTCAGGGAGAGCCAAGCCGTTAAGCTCGTTGCTAAAGTATTAGGTATAATGAGAAAGTTTCCGGCAGTGCTCTTGCCTCTCCCTTTGGGAGAGGTGGCTTTGCGAAGCAAAGACGGAGAGGGCGCACGCCGTTAGCCCCAATACCCCCTCAGTCTGCTCACTGCGTTCGCAGCCAGATTCCCCTTTTTGTCACCTACGGTGACATCTTCCCCCGGAGCGGGGGAAGTCATCCCTCTCGGGGACGCCTTATGGCAATGTCGGAAACTTTATCGCCGCAGCCAAAAGCCGTCCCCTTGGGGAAGGTGGATTGCCGCGAAGCGGCAAGACGGAAGGGGTACTCCCGGGCAGGCAGCTTTGTACTTGAGCCGCAAACTTTCCCGCCACGCCAGAGGCTCCCTCCCCGAGGGAGCTGTCAAAACCGATAGGTTTTGACTGAGGGAGTTCGTTCCCAAAAACCTCCCGTGAAAAAGTAAATCGGGAAAATCCGCAGATTTTCCCGATTTACAAATTATAAATAATTCTTCCTCTGATTATGGCCAGAGCGCAGCGGAGGCCATTCCAAAACGTCTCAGCTCAGCTCCACAGGGGCTTCGGGCTGGTTTTCCACGCGGGCGCTGGTACGACCCTCGGGGCGGATCTCTCCGGCGGCGGTCAGCGAGATCTTGGTCAGGGTGGGGCCTACCAGCTCGTACACCAGCACCGAGAACAGCACCACGTTGCGCACCATGTGGCCGTCCGACAGCTCGGCGGCGGTGGCAGCCATGCCCAGCGCCACGCCTGCCTGCGGCAGCAGGGTGATGCCCAGATACTTCTGGATGGCGGGGCTGCAGCTGGTGGCGCGGCAGCTCAGGTAGGAGCCGCTGATCTTACCGGCAGAGCGCGCCACGATGTACACCACGCCGATGAGCAGCACCATGGGGTTGGTGAGGATGGTCAGGTCCAGCTCTGCGCCGGACAGCACGAAGAACAGGATGTTGATGGGGGACACCCAGCGGTCCAGACGGTCCATCAGCTCGTCCGAGGTGGGGCAGACGTTGCAGAACACGGTGCCGGTCATCATGCACACCAGCAGCAGCGAGAAGCCGCAGCGGGTGCCATTGATCTCGAACTCGGTCATGGACAGGCCCACGGTCAGCAGCACAAAGGCCACCGACAGGCTCATGCGCTTGGAGCGGGAGTGGAAGTAGACCTCCAGTAGGTTCAGCAGGTAACCGGCGGCAGCGCCCAGCGCCAGCGAGAGCGCGATCTCCAGCAGCGGCTCCAGCACCACGCTCACAGGGTCGATGCGGCCCTGCTCCAAGGCGTTTGCCACGCCGTAGGAGGCCGAGAACAGCAGCAGACCCACGGCGTCGTCAATGGCGACCACCATCAGCAGAAGCTTGGTCAAAGGGCCGTCGGCCTTGTACTGCTTGACCACCATCAGGGTAGCAGCGGGTGCGGTAGCGGCGGCGATAGAGCCCAGCGTGATGGCAGAGGCCAGCGAGATGACGTCCGGGCGGGCAAAGTGCAGGGCGACAAGGGCGATATCCACCAGCGCGGTGGTGATCACCGCCTGCGCGATGCCCACGGTCACGGCGCGGCGGCCCATGTGCTTCAGGGCGCTGAGACGGAACTCGTTGCCGATGACAAAGGCGATGAAGCCCAGCGCCACCTGTGTGATAATGCCGTAGCCCTCCACGGCGGTAAGGCTGCCAAAGCCGAAGCCAAAACGGCTCAGCCCCAGCCGACCCAGAAAGAAGGGCCCCAGCAGCAGGCCGGTAAGCAGGTAAGCAGTGACGGCGGGCAGACGCACGGCCTTGGCAGCGCGTGACATGAGCAGGCCGGCAATCAGGGCAAGGGACAGACAGATCAACATTTGTTCCATAATGTGGTTTGTATTGGGTGCGCAGCCAAGGGCCGCAGCACTCGGTTCCTCCTTGTCAAAAAAGTATCGAATCCCTGTTTAAAATCCAGCGCAGGGTCAAAAATGGGAAAACGTATCCAGTATACCGGAACAATGGGGGAAAAGCAACTATCCTGCACGTTTCGTACAGATTTTGAAACGAAAAGATATGTTTACCCCCTCAGCTTCGCTTCGCTCAGCAGATTCCCCTTTTTGTCGCTACGCGACATCTTCCCCCGGCCGGGGGAAGTCGGCCCTCAAGGGGACGCTTTTGCGCTGTGCCAGAAACTTTGCCGCCACCGCCAAAAGCCGTCCCCTTGGGGAAGGTGGCTGCGACCAACGGGAGCAGACGGAAGGGGTAATTCCCGGCTAAGCGGCTTTGTACTTCAGTCGGAAACTGTACCGCCACCACAAAAAAGCTCCCCCTTTCGGGGGAGCTGGCATCGCGCAGCGATGACTGAGAGGGGGTTAGTTGAACTTGAAGATCTTGCGCAGCTGGCGGTAGGTGGCTACGACCACCTTGTCGCCGCCGGGGAAGTGCAGGTCGGTCATGCCGCCAAGGTTCACGCGCACGGCGCGGTAGACGCCGGGGGTAACGTGATCCTTGAGGTACTGCCACAGCTCGGCCTTTTTGGCGTGCGCCTCGGCGCTGCCGTCCAGCAGCAGGAAGATGTCGCTGACTGCCATCATCACCGACAGGTAGTGCACCATGTAGGCGCGCAGACGCTTCTGGTCTTTCAGCGCGTCCAGATCCTGACAGTCGATCATGTGCTTGGTGACCCGCAGCTGCTGGTCCACACGGCCGATCATCACGCTCTCGTTCACGCTCTGGTCTGCGCGGCCGATGAAGTAGCGGTACAGATCCAGATCCATATAGTACATACTCTTGACGTAGGGCAGGGGCTGGTACACAAAGATGTTGTCCACATAGAAGGTGTGCTTGGGCAGCACCATGCCGCACTGGCGCAGCACCTCGGTGCGGTACATGACCGAGTGCATCAGCAGGTTCTGATCCGGGCGGAAGTGCCGGACGTGCACCCAGTCGAACAGGCGCTCCTGCGGGAACACGTTGGTGTAGCGCACGGTATGGCTGGTGCCGTCCTCCACATGCTCGTACACATAGTTGCAGATCATCAGATCCGGTGCGGTGCCGCGGGCTACCAGCGTGGTCAGGCGTTCCAGCACCTTTTTCAGGGCATCGGTGTCCAGCCAGTCGTCGCTGTCCACTACCTTGTAGTACAGGCCGGTGGCGTTGCGGATGCCCTGATTGACGCCCTCGCCGTGGCCGCCGTTCTCCTGATGGATGGCCTTGACGATGGTGGGGTACTTTGCGGCGTACTCGTCGCAGATGGCGGGGGTGTCATCCTTGACGGAACCATCGTCCACCAGAATGATCTCGGCCTGCTCGCCTGCGCTCAGCAGCGTTTCGATGCAGTGACGCATATAGGCTGCCGAATTGTAGCAGGGCACGGCAAAGGTGATAAGTTTCTGCTGCATATTATAAATGCTCCTTTTTACGTTGCATGGTCCATGCCGGGCAGTCTGCGGGGTGGCATGGAGATATGTGTTCTCATTATAGCATTTTCGCGCCTGAAAAGCTATCCTTCCCGGGCAGAAAGAGCGGTTACCGCACATTTTTGCGCAAAGTGACGCTTTTTTCTGCCAAAAGTATCGGTTTTGTGGTATACTGATAAGGTTTTGAGCGATCAGCGCATCAGCGCACCTACTTATATAACGGAGGAAACCATGGAAAACCCGCACAGTATCCTGAAAAAAGTTTTCGGCTACGACAGCTTCCGCCCCGGGCAGGAAGAGATCGTCAGCCGCCTGCTGGCCGGGCAGGATGTGCTGGCGGTCATGCCCACCGGCGCGGGCAAATCGATATGCTATCAGGTACCGGCGCTGCTGCTGCCGGGCATCACCATCGTGGTGTCCCCGCTGGTCAGCCTGATGAAGGATCAGGTGGGGGCGCTGGTGCAGGCGGGTGTGGCGGCGGCTTTTCTGAACAACAGTCTGACGGACAACCAGAAGGCGCTGATGCTGCACCGCGCCCGGGAGGGCTGGTACAAGATCATCTATGTGGCCCCGGAGCGGCTGGAGATGCCGGGCTTCCAGCGGTTTGCGCAGGAGCGACAGATCAGCATGGTCACGGTGGACGAGGCGCACTGCATCAGCCAGTGGGGACAGGATTTCCGCCCCAGCTATCTGCGCATCAAGGAATTTGTGGACAGCCTGCCCAGCCGCCCGGTCATCGGCGCGTTCACCGCTACCGCCACCGCCCATGTGCGGGAGGATATCCGCACCCATCTGGCATTACAGGCGCCCTACGAGGTGACCACCAGCTTCGACCGCCCCAACCTGTACTTCGAGACCCGGCGGGCGCTGCCCAGCCAGAAGCCCAAGGAGCTGCTGGAGCTGGTGCTCAAGGAGGGCAGCAACGCGGGCATCGTGTATTGCAGCACCACCCGGCAGGTGGACGAGACGGTGCAGCTGCTGCAAAGCCGCAGCATCCGGGCGGCGGCTTATCATGCCAAGCTGGATGCGGACACCCGGCGGCAGAATCAGGACGATTTCCTCTACGACCGGGTGCAGGTGATGGTAGCCACCAACGCCTTTGGCATGGGCATCGACAAGCCCAATGTGCGGTTCGTCATCCATTATAATATGCCCAAGGACCTGGAAAGCTATTATCAGGAGGCCGGGCGTGCCGGGCGCGATGGTCAGCCCGCCCGGTGTACCCTGCTGTATTCCGGCACGGATGTGCGCACCATCCGCTTTTTCATCGACAAGGAGCGGGAGGCCGACAATGGTCTGCCTGCGGATGTAAAGGCCGAAGCCGCCCGCAAGGCAGAGGAACGGCTCAAGTACATGACCTTCTACTCCACCACCCAGCACTGCCTGCGCGGCTTTCTGCTGCAATACTTCGGGGAGGCTGCGCCCCAAAAGTGCGGCAACTGCTCCTGCTGCCTTGCTGCCGAGCAGGAAGCTCAGCTGCAGGTGGAGTACGCCCGCCGCCGTGCCGCCCAGAGCGCCGACCGGCTGGAAAAGCCCCGCCGTGCAAAGCCCGCTGCGGTCGGCAGCCTGAGCGAAGCGGACGAAAAGCTGCTCAATGCTTTGTACGCCGTGCGTAAGCGCCTTGCGGGCAAGCAGAACCTGCCCGCCTTTATGGTGTTCAACGATGCCACTCTGCGGGAGATGGCAGAGAAAAAGCCCATGAGCATCGATGAGCTGCTGAACATCAGCGGCGTGGGCGAAAAGAAAGCCGCCCGCTACGGCAACGCCTTCCTGCGCGTCATCGAGGACACCGTGGGCAGCCGGGAGTGAAAAGAGCAACAGCATCTGCAAGGTTCGCAAATTTTCTGAAATTCAGAAGCGAACCTGACAGATGCTGTTGTTTTTGCGGGGTGAACCCTCTCAGGCGCTCCCGCGCCAGCTCCCCCGAAGGGGGAGCTTTACTCGTGCTGACCGGAAGATGCCAGCTCCCCCTTTCGGGGGAGCTGGCATCGCGCAGCGATGACTGAGAGGGTCAAATCTTCTCACCGTTCCATGGTATGGGTAGAAAACACCTTTTCGTCCTCCCACCACACGGGCTGCCCGGCGGCAAGGGACTTGGGCACATCCAGCAGGCGCTGGTTGCGGCTGCCGCGGAAGCGCAGGGAGATGTCGTGCTCGGCCTGCACGAATCTGCCGTCCACCAGCACATCCAGCAGTGCCAGCAGCTCGTCGGTCACCTCGCACCGCGCGGGGCTGGGCTCTTTGCCGGTAAGCTGCTCCCAAGTGTAGCCGGAGTAGCACCACACCGTCTTGGCGGGGTACAGCGCCTTGAAGTTGCGCACAAAGGGCAGCAGCTCCCGCTGGTTTTCCGGCTCAAAGGGCTCGCCGCCCAGCAGGGAGAGCCCGGCGATATAGTCCGGCTGGCAGGAGGCGAATACCTCATTGCGCACGGTCTTATCAAAGGGTTGCCCGTAGGAAAAGTCCCATGCAACGGCGTTGAAGCAGCCCGGGCAGTGGTGGCGGCAGCCGGACACAAAAACGCTGGTGCGCACCCCGGGGCCGTTTGCGATATCGTAATACTTAATGTTTGCGTAGTTCATGCGAATGTTCCTGTCATTTACTGAAAAGATATTTGGAGCGGCCGAAAGGCCGCTCCAAATATCAAATCAAAAAGTAAGTTTTGCTGCTTTTACAGATGCAGCACGCGATCCTTGATCTCCTGCGTGCGGCCCTGGTTCCAGAACTGGGTGCCGATATAACCGCAGGTGCGGCGGGCGACGTTCAGCTTGTTCTGGTCGCGGTTGCCGCACTTGGGGCATTCCCATACCAGCTTGCCGTCATCCTCCACGATCTTGATCTCGCCGTCGTAGCCGCACACCTGACAGTAGTCGGACTTGGTGTTCAACTCGGCGTACATGATGTTGTCGTAGATGAACTGCAGCACGCTCATGACGGCTTCCAGATTGTCCTGCATATTGGGCACTTCCACATAGCTGATGGCACCGCCCGGGGACAGGCGCTGGAAGTCGGCCTCAAACTTCAGCTTGGTAAAGGCGTCGATGGGCTCAGAGACATGGACGTGGTAGCTGTTGGTGATATAGTTCTTGTCCGTGATGCCCTCCACGATGCCAAAGCGCTTTTGCAGGCACTTGGCAAACTTGTAGGTGGTGGATTCCAGCGGGGTGCCGTAGAGGGAGTAGTCCATGTTCTCGGCCTTCTTCCACTCGTTGCACTTGTCGTTCATGTGCTGCATCACGCTCAGGGCAAAGGGCTTGGCACCGGCGTCGGTGTGGCTCTTGCCGGTCATATACTTCACGCACTCGTACAGGCCGGCATAGCCCAGACTGATGGTGGAGTAGCCGCCGAACAGCAGCTTGTCGATCTTTTCGCCTTTCTTCAGGCGCGCCAGCGCACCGTACTGCCACAGGATGGGGGCAGCATCACTGGGGGTGCCCATCAGCCGCTGATGGCGTGCCTGCAAAGCGCGGTGGCACAGCGCCAGACGCTCGTCAAAGATCTTCCAGAACTTTTCAAAGTTGCCGCCGGAGCTCAGGGCAACGTCCACCAGATTGATGGTGACCACGCCCTGATTGAAGCGGCCGTAGTACTTGGGCTTGCCGGTCTCGGGGTCCACATAGGGGGTCAGGAAGCTGCGGCAGCCCATGCAGGTGTAGCAGTGGCCTTCGCCGTTTTTGTCCACCTTGAGTTCCAGCATCTTCTTTTCCGAGATGTAGTCGGGCACCATGCGCTTGGCGGTGCACTTGGCGGCCAGCTCGGTCAGGTAGTAGTAGGGGGTGCCGGGGCGGATGTTGTCCTCTTCCAGCACATAGATCAGCTTGGGGAAGGCGGGGGTGATCCACACACCTGCCTCGTTCTTCACGCCCTGATAGCGCTGCCGGATGGTCTCCTCAATGATGATGGCAAGGTCGGCCTTTTCCTGCGGATTGCGTGCCTCGCCCAGATACATAAATACGGTAATGAAGGGTGCCTGACCGTTGGTGGTCATCAGGGTGACCACCTGATACTGGATGGTCTGCACGCCGCGGTTGATCTCGTTGCGCAGACGGCGCTCCACGATCTCCTTCTTGCGCTCGGCAGAGACGTCCAGACCTTTCATCTCCAACTCCACCTCGGCGGCGATCTTCTTGCGGGAAACGTCCACAAAGGGAGCCAGATGGGTCAGGCTGATGCTCTGGCCGCCGTACTGGTTGGAGGCCACCTGTGCAATGATCTGGGTGGCAATGTTGCAGGCGGTGGAGAAGCTGTGCGGCTTTTCAATATAGGTGCCGGAGATAACGGTGCCGTTCTGCAGCATGTCCTCAAGGTTCACCAGATCGCAGTTGTGCATGTGCTGGGCAAAGTAGTCGGAATCGTGGAAGTGGATCAGGCCCTCCTGATGCGCCTTTACGATCTCCGGGTCCAGCAGCAGACGGGCGGTCAGATCCTTGGAGATCTCGCCGGCCATATAGTCGCGCTGCACACTGTTGACGGTGGGGTTCTTGTTGGCGTTCTCCTGCTTGACCTCTTCGTTCTGGCACTCGATCAGGCTCAGGATACGCTCGTCAGTAGTGTTGGTCTGGCGCTTCAGGCTCTGAATGTAGCGATAGGTGATATAGTGCCGTGCCACATCATGGGCCTGAATGTCCATCAGCTGGTTCTCCACCAGATCCTGTACTTCTTCCACGCTGACCGCGCGGTTGAGCTGCTGGCACTGGTCGGTAACGGCTGCGGCGATCTGGGTGATCTGCTCCCGGCTCAGGCGAGACTGACCGCCCACCGAATCGCTGGCTTTGGTAACGGCGGTAATGATCTTGGTAATATCAAAAGGAACTTCTGCACCGTTACGTTTGATGATCTTCATCGGTTCTCCTCCTTCTATATAGGCGCATTGTGAACGGGTACCTCTTACTATAAGAGATACCCGTCTGCGCACAACGATATCCAACAAACTGAATGTAGCTCTATTTTATCATTATCTAGTGGCAAGTCAAGCAAAATACCACTATATTTTGCGTTTTGTAGCAATCGCCAAAAAACACAGATATTTTTCAGGACAAAATTTTGCACGGAAAGGCTTGACAGCACGGTGCACTTTCCGGCGGGTAATATAAGCCGCAGTCTATACCCGGGTGAGCATCGCTCTGCCTATATAATGTAATAATATAGGGAGAAATGCAGCGTTGCTGCTGAAGTCACCCTCTCAGGCGCTCCCGCTGCGGGAAGTACCCCCCTCAGTCTTTGCTGCGCAAAGCCAGCTCCCCCAAGGGGACGCCTTATGGCACGGCCGGAAACTTTGCCGCCACCGCCAAAAGCCGTCCCCTTGGGGAAGGTGGCTTGACGCGAAGCGGCAAGACGGAAGGGGTATTCCCGGGCACGCCGCGCCCTCTCAGGCGCTCCCGCGCCAGCTCTCCCAAAGGGAGAGCCAAGCCATTACGTTCGTTGCTAAAGTTTCAAGTGCAATGAGAAACTTTCTGGCCGCGCCAGAGGCTCCCTCTCCGAGGGAGCTGGCAAAGCCGTCAGGCTTTGACTGAGGGAGTTAAGCCCTCCCGCAAAGAATTTGGAAAAAAGATGTCAAAAAGTGTTGACAATCGTTCGGGGGTGTGGTATTATACTTGAGCGCCAAGCGCTGAGACAAAAGAATGACTTCTGAAGTCCCAGCAGGAAGCCCTTGAAAAGAACCAATAGACGCTGAAAAACACCAGTTGACACTGAGATGTTCGAAGCGCTCCAAGTTCAGAAAAGTTCAAAAGCTTCTCAAAAAAGTGCTTGACAAAAAACCGCTTCTGTGGTAAAATAATCAAGTCGTCAGCCGCAAGGCTGCGGCGCACAGGACCTTGAAAATTGAACAATATCGAAAGAACTTGTAACGGAACCTATTTTCATGTTGGAA
>CAKSWQ010000052.1 GCA_934512105.1 uncultured Faecalibacterium sp.
TCGTACAGGTCGATCATCTTACCCTCGGGCACGATGACCTTGCCGGTGATGGGGTTGACCACATCGCCCACGGCAAAGCGGCCGATCAGACGCTCGCGGAAGCTCTCGATCTTCTCCTTGCCCTCGTGGATCTCGGAGACCCACAGGCCATCGGTGGTGCCGCAGTCGATCTCGCGGACGATGACATCCTGAGAAACATCGACCATGCGGCGGGTCAGGTAACCGGAGTCGGCGGTACGCAGAGCGGTATCGGCCAGACCCTTACGAGCACCACGGGCAGAAACGAAATATTCCAGAATGTTCAGACCTTCGCGGTAGTTTGCACGAATGGGCATCTCGATGGTGTGACCGGCGGTGTTTGCCAGCAGGCCGCGCATACCGGCCAGCTGCTTGATCTGGTTCATAGAACCACGGGCACCGGAATCCGCCATCATATAGATCTCGTTGTCCTTGGGCAGGTTATCTGCCAGAGCCTTAGAGACCTTATCGGTGGTCTTCTGCCAGATATCAATGGTCTTGTTGTAGCGCTCGTTATCCGAGATTAGACCACGATTGAACAGCTTGCCGACCTTGGCGATCTCCTTATCGGCCTCGGCGATCAGCTCCTGCTTCTGGGGCGGGATCACGGCGTCGCACACAGCCACGGAGATAGCGGACAGAGTGGAGTACTTGTAACCCTGTGCCTTGATGGCATCCAGCATCTTTGCGCACTTGCGGGTGCCGTTGCGGGTCATGCAGCGGGAGATGATCTCGGGCAGGGTCTTTTTGGTCACACGGAAGCTGACCTCATACTCCAGCCAGTGCTCAGGGTCGGTACGATCCACATAGCCCAGATTCTGGGGGATGGGATTGTTGAAGATGATGCGGCCTGCGGTGGCCTCCACCAGACCGGTACGCTCCACGCCGTCAATGGTCATGGTGCGGCGCACCTTGATGGGTGCGTGCAGGGTGATGACGTGCTCGGCGTAAGCCATCAGAACCTCGTTCTCATCACGGAACACCTTGCCTGCGCCCTCGTCGTTCTCGCGGACGGTGGTCAGGTAGTAGCTGCCCAGGATCATATCCTGCGTGGGCACGGTAACAGGTGCGCCGTCAGAGGGCTTCAGCAGGTTGCCGGAAGCCAGCATCAGCATCTTGGCCTCACGGCAGGCATCCTCGCTCAGGGGCAGATGGACTGCCATCTGGTCGCCGTCGAAGTCGGCGTTGAATGCGGTACAGGCCAGCGGGTGCAGCTTGACTGCACGGCCTTCCACCAGCACAGGGTTGAAGGCCTGAATGCCCAGACGGTGCAGGGTAGGTGCACGGTTCAGCAGCACGGGATGACCCTTGATGACGGTCTCAAGGCTGTCCCAGACTTCAGGCTTAGCACGCTCGACCATCTTACGGGCGGACTTGATGTTGTTGGCAATGCCCTTCTCCACCAGATCCTTCATGACAAAGGGCTTGAACAGCTCCAGAGCCATCTCCTTGGGCAGACCGCACTGATCCATCTTCAGCTCAGGGCCGACGACGATAACGGAACGGCCGGAGTAGTCAACACGCTTGCCCAGCAGGTTCTGACGGAAACGGCCCTGCTTGCCCTTCAGCATATCGGAAAGGCTCTTCAGTGCACGGTTGTTGGGGCCGGTGACCGGACGGCCGCGGCGGCCGTTATCGATCAGGCTGTCCACAGCCTCCTGCAGCATACGCTTCTCGTTGCGCACGATGATGTCGGGAGCACCCAGCTCCAGCAGGCGGCGCAGACGGTTGTTGCGGTTAATGACGCGGCGGTACAGATCGTTCAGGTCGGAGGTAGCGAAGCGGCCGCCGTCCAGCTGGACCATGGGGCGCAGGTCAGGCGGCAGCACGGGCAGCACGTCCATGACCATCCACTCGGGGCGGTTGCCGGAGATGCGGAAAGCCTCGACAACTTCCAGACGCTTGAGGATGCGCACGCGCTTCTGGCCGGAGGACTTCTCCACCTCAGCGGTCAGCTCAGCGCTCAGCTGATCCAGATCGATCTCCTTCAGCAGAGCCTGAACCGCCTCAGCGCCCATGGCAGCCTCGAACTCGTCGCCGTAGCGATCGCACATCTCGCGGTATTCCTTCTCGGTCAGCAGTTGCTTCTTATCCAGCGGGGTCAGACCGGGATCGGTGACGATATAGCTTGCAAAGTACAGCACCTTTTCCAGCAGGCGGGGGCTGATGTCCAGCATCAGGCCGATGCGGCTGGGGATGCCCTTGAAGTACCAGATGTGGCTCACAGGAGCGGCCAGCTCGATGTGACCCATACGCTCGCGGCGGACCTTGGCCTTGGTGACCTCGACGCCGCAGCGATCACACACCTTGCCCTTGTAACGGATGCGCTTGTACTTGCCGCAGTGGCACTCCCAGTCCTTGGTAGGTCCAAAAATGCGCTCGCAGTACAGGCCGTCACGCTCCGGCTTCAGGGTGCGGTAGTTGATGGTTTCGGGCTTTTTGACCTCGCCGTAGCTCCAAGCGCGGATCTGCTCCGGGGAGGCAAGGCCGATTTTAATGGAATCGAAAACGTTGTTTTCCATGAAACGAACCCTTTCTTAATCTCTAGTTGTTTCGATGATGACAGGCGACCTATAAAACCCGCTGCTCTCCCCTGCCTGCGGCGGCAGCACGCGCACCGCAGCGGGAAAACAGCCTTTCAAAGGGTTTATTCGTCAAAATCCACTTCGTCGGAGGAAGCGGACTCTGCAGAGGCAGAGTTGTCATCCTCCAGCACAGAGGGATCATCGAAACCTGCATCGGCGTCCTTGATGTTGTAATCAGTCAGTTCGCTCTCCTGCACCACAGTCTCGGTGCCGGCAACATCACGCATATCAAAGCCGGTCTCTTCATCGTCGAAGTTCTGGCGCATATCGATCTCGTTGCCGTCCTTGTCCTGCACGATCACGTCCAGACCCAGAGACTGCAATTCCTTCAGCATAACGCGGAAGGACTCGGGGATGCCGGGCTGCGGGATGGGCTCGCCCTTGACGATGGCTTCGTAGGTCTTGACACGGCCCTCCACGTCATCGGACTTGACAGTCAGGATCTCCTGCAGGGTGTAAGCGGCACCGTAAGCTTCCAGTGCCCAGACCTCCATCTCGCCGAAGCGCTGACCGCCGAACTGAGCCTTGCCGCCCAGAGGCTGCTGGGTGACCAGAGAGTAGGGGCCGGTGGAACGGGCGTGGATCTTATCATCGACCAGATGATGCAGCTTGAGATAGTACATATAACCAACGGTAACGCGGTTATCGAACTTTTCACCGGTACGGCCGTCGTAAACGGTGGTCTTGCCGTCACGATCCAGCTCGATCTTGGAGAAGTCGATGATGTGGCCCTTCTCGCCCATGATCTTGGGGAGCTTGGTGGGATATGCAGGCGCATTCTCGCCGTGCCACATCTCGCGGGCGGTATCAAAGGTATCGCCGATGTCGTTCTCACGGGCAGAGTCAAAGACGGGGGTCATAACCTTGATGCCGCAGGCCTTGGCAGCGTAGCCGAGGTTGACTTCCAGCACCTGACCGATATTCATACGGGAAGGCACGCCCAGCGGGTTCAGCACGATGTCCAGCGGAGTGCCGTCGGGCAGGTAGGGCATATCCTCCTGCGGCAGAATGCGGGAAACGACACCCTTGTTGCCGTGACGGCCTGCCATCTTATCGCCGACACTAATCTTACGCTTCTGGGCGATATAGCAGCGGACGACTTCGCGCACACCGGGCTGCAGCTCATCGCTGTTTTCCGGGGTAAAGACCTTGACATCCACAATGATGCCGTATGCGCCGTGGGGCACACGCAGGGAGGTGTCGCGCACCTCGCGGGCCTTCTCGCCGAAGATGGCGCGCAACAGGCGCTCCTCGGCGGTCAGCTCGGTCTCGCCCTTCGGGGTGACCTTACCGACCAGAATATCGCCGCTCTTGACCTCGGCGCCGATGCGGATGATGCCGCGCTCGTCCAGATCCTTCAGGGCATCCTCAGAAACGTTGGGGATGTCGCGGGTGATCTCTTCGGGTCCCAGCTTGGTATCGCGGCTCTCGGTCTCGTACTCCTCGATGTGGATGGAGGTGTACACGTCCTCGCGCACGATCTTCTCGTTCAGCAGAACGGCGTCCTCGTAGTTGTAGCCCTCCCAGGTCATGAAGCCGATCAGGGCGTTCTTACCCAGAGAGATCTCGCCGTTGCGCATTGCGGGGCCATCGGCCAGCACCTGACCGGCGGTGACGGTCTCGCCCACTTCCACGATGGGGCGCTGGTTGATGCAGGTGCCTGCGTTGGAGCGGGCAAACTTGATCAGAGAGTAATCCTCCAGAGCGCCCTGCTCGTTGCGCACCACAATATGGTCGGCATCGGCCTTTTCCACAACGCCGTTGCTCTTGGCCAGCACAGCGGTGCCGGAATCGGTAGCAGCCTTGTACTCCATACCGGTAGCAACAATGGGCTGCTGGGTGACCATCAGAGGCACTGCCTGACGCTGCATGTTAGAGCCCATCAGTGCACGGTTACAGTCATCGTTCTCCAGGAAGGGGATGCAGGCGGTAGCAACAGAGACCATCATTCGCGGAGAAACGTCCATGTAATCGACCTTCTCTGCGTCGATTTCCAGGATCTCGTCGCGGCGGCGGGCAGACACGCGGGGACGGACGAAGTGCTTGCCTTCGTCCAGCGGCTCGTTGGCCTGTGCCACAACGTACTCGTCCTCCACATCGGCGGTCATATACTCCACCTCGTCGGTGACGACCTGCTCAATGAGGTTGTTGTTCTCGTCGTAGACCTTCTTGACCTTGCGGTAGGGAGCCTCCACGAAGCCGTACTCGTTGATCTTGGCGTAGGATGCCAGATAGGAGATCAGACCGATGTTGGGGCCTTCAGGGGTCTCAATGGGGCACATACGGCCGTAATGGCTGTAATGAACGTCGCGGACCTCGAAACCTGCGCGGTCACGGCTCAGACCGCCGGGGCCCAGAGCGGACAGACGGCGCTTGTGGGTCAGCTCAGCCAGAGGGTTATTCTGGTCCATGAACTGAGACAGCGGAGAGGAGCCAAAGAACTCCTTGATAGCTGCCACCACAGGACGGATGTTGATCAGTGCCTGCGGGGTGATGACGCTCTGATCCTGGCTCTGCAGGGTCATACGCTCACGGATGACGCGCTCCATACGGGAGAAGCCGATGCGGAACTGGTTCTGCAGCAGCTCGCCCACGCTGCGGATACGGCGGTTGCCCAGATGGTCGATATCATCGGTGGTGCCAATGCCGTAACCCAGATCGTTCAGGTAGTTGATGGAGGACAGGATATCGTCGATGGTGACGGTACGGCCAATGAGCAGGTCGTGATCCTTCTTCAGGCTCTCCATGACCTCCTCGGCGCTGGAAGCGTTATCAAGGATCTTGCGCAGTTCCTTGAGGTTGCAGCGCTCGTTAATGCCGCACTCCTTGACATCTACGCCCTTGAATGCGGGGTAGTAGCTGTCGATGATGGCCTGTGCATCCACGCAGCCGTTGGTGATGACCTTGACCTTGTGAGCCTTGTCCTGCATGGGATCATCGATCTTCAGCACGACCAGATCCACGCCGGCAGCATCGATCTGCTCAGCCACCTTGCGCTCGATCTTCTTATCGGCCTCAACAAGGATCTCGCCGGTAAAGGGATCCACCACGTTCTCTGCTGCCACATGGTTCATGATGCGGCGTGCCAGAGACAGCTTTTTGTTCATCTTATAGCGGCCGAAGCGGGACAGGTCGTACCGGCGCGGATCGAAGAACAGCATATCGATCTGGCTGGTAGCGGACTCCACCGTGGGAGGCTCACCGGGGCGCAGCTTGCGGTAAACCTCCAGCAGGCCTTCCTCGCGGTTCTTGGTGGTATCCTTTTCCAGCGTGGCCAGAATGCGCTCGTCCTCGCCGAAGTATTTCAGGATATCCTCGTTGGTGGACAGACCCAGTGCACGGCACAGCACCGTGACGGGCAGCTTACGGTTCTTGTCGATACGGACATAGAACACGTTGGCGGCATCGGTCTCGTACTCCAGCCATGCACCGCGGTTGGGGTTCATGGTGGCGCTGTACAGATCGTTGCCGACCTTATCCTTGGCATGGCCGTAGAACACACCGGGAGAGCGGACCAACTGGCTGACGATCGCACGCTCAGCACCGTTGATGACAAAGGTGCCCGCGTCGGTCATCAGGGGGAAGTCGCCCATGAAGATCTCCTGATCCTTCACCTCGCCGGTCTCCTTGTTCAGCAGACGGGCGGTGACGCGCAGGGGGGCTGCATAGGTAACGTCGCGTTCCTTGCACTCCTTGATGCTGTACTTCGGCTCCTTATCCAGCCGGAAGTCCACAAAGCTCAGTGCCAAATTGCCGGTGTAGTCCTCAATGGTGCCGATATCGTGAAAGACCTCCTTCAGGCCTTCATCCAGAAACCACTGATACGAGTTCTTCTGCACCTCGATCAGGTTCGGCATACTGATGACTTCGTCGATGTGGGAGAAGCTCATGCGCTCGGTTTTGCCGAGCTTGACGGGCTTGACTTTCATCATAAAATCAACCACTCCTTACTTTTATATTCTACGGGATGTCGTATACACGGGTCAAATTTGAGCAGACACACATAATTCGACCCGCGTCTTGTGGAACGTTCCGGCGTTTTGCACAAACTTTTGGAGTTGGCCCCTCAAGCGGCAGCCATCGCAGTTCCCTTTTTGGCGCACTAGTCCATTATGTGATACTAATGCAGTATACACCCGAAAACCCCTGTTGTCAAGCCAATTTTCAGTTTTTTGCCGAAATAAATTTAATTTTTGTTTTATTTTCGAACGCCCGGCAGCGTGTAGCTGATTATCTTCCAGGCACTTGATTTTTTTATTTTGCACGTTCCTGTTCATAAACCCCTTGTGCAATTTGTCTATCTTTACTCTTGTGCCCGGAAGTGTTACTTTTGCACTTCCCTGTCATAAAAAAGAGACCGCTGCACAAAATGCTGTGCAGCAGCCTCGTCCTGAAATATTTATGCGATTCACTCATCCAGATAATCCCGCAACAGCTTCGCGCGGCTGGGGTGGCGCAGCTTGCGCAGCGCCTTTGCTTCGATCTGCCGCACCCGCTCCCGGGTCACATTGAACTCCTTGCCCAGCTCCTCCAGCGTGCGGGCACGGCCATCCTCCAGACCAAAGCGCAGGGTGATGACCCGCTCCTCCCGGGGCGTCAGACTTTTAAGGACGTGCAGCAGCTCCCGCCGCAGCAACTGGCGCCCGGCTTCGTCCACCGGGACACCGGCATCCTCGTCCTGAATAAAGTCCTCCAGATGGGCGTCCTCTTCCTCCCCCACCGGCGTTTCCAGACTGATAGGCTCCTGCGACAATTGCAGCAGCTCCCGTACCTTGTCCGGCTCCAGTTCCAGTGCGGCGGCGATCTCCTCCACGGTGGGCTCGCGCCCGTTTTTGTGCAGCAGGTCGCCTGCCGTTTTCTTGACCCGGTTGATGCTCTCTACCAGATGCACCGGAATGCGGATGGTGCGTCCCTGATCCGCAATGGCGCGGGTGATGGACTGACGGATCCACCATGTTGCGTAGGTGGAGAACTTGAAGCCCCGCTCCGGCTCAAATTTTTCCGCCGCCTTCATCAGGCCAAGATTGCCCTCCTGGATCAGATCCAGAAAAGGCAACCCCCGCCCGGCGTAACGCTTGGCTACCGACACCACCAGCCGCAGGTTCGCCTCGCTCAAAGCGCGGCGGGCATCCGCATCCCCTGCCCGGGCGGCCTTTGCCAGTGTCATCTCCTGTCCGGCGGTCAGCAGCGGCACCCGGCCGATCTCCTTTAAATAGGTCTTGACCGGGTCATCCAGCGCCACACCCTCGGAGGAAAGCTCATTCTCCAGCCTGCCGATCTGGGCATCGTCCAGCACAGGCAGCTCGGCAGGCTCCTCCTCTGCCAGATGGACGCCCCGCTGCTCCAGCGCCGCGTAGAGTTCGTCCAGCTGCGCAACATCGAAATCCGTTTCCTCCATGGCGCGGCTAATCTGCTCCGGGGTCAGGGTGTGACGCCGCGCCTTTGCGGCAAGGCTGCGGGCAAGTTCTTCCGTTTGCGACAATTTCTGCATGATTCCTGCTCCTTTTCTCTCCAGCTCCAGCCGGAGGGAAAACAGGGATCAGTCTTGTTCGGGCAGCGTCCCCTGCTTTTTTTCGCGCATCGACTGAAGATACTGTGTGATCTCATCGCCGGACATTGCAGCAGCTTTGCTTGCAACCGGCATTCCCCGGGCGATCCTGTCCAGATACAGATGGATATCCTCCGGGGTGCAGTTCACATCGCTGTATTGTGCCGCAAGTCGGCTCAGTTCATTCAATGCTTCTTCGCTTGCAAATGCCCGCAGTGCCGTCAGGCTGAGCTCCACGCCCTCCCGGCTGCAATTGAGCATCGCTTCGTATAGTTCTTTCTGCTGCGGCTGGATGAATTGCTCCGCCGTCAGCTGCTGCTTGGCCAGTTCCAAATAGCGCGGCTCCCGCAGGATGGCTGCCAGCAGCCGCTGCTGGGCACTGGCAATGCCCAGCGCCTGACTGCCGCCTGCGCTGTAAGGAACCTTGATCTGATCCATCTCGCCGGAATGCAGCCGCTCGTGGTTTTTCTCCCGGCGGTACTTGCCGCCCGCCCGCTTTACTGCGGTGCCCAGCTGCGTCAGAATGGCGGTTTTGGAGATGTCGGTCTCCTCTGCCAGCCGCCCGGCGTACACCTCCTGCTCGGTGGGGTTGGAGCGTTCGGCCAACATTTCCACAGCATCCTTTATATATTGCAGACGCTGTGCGTCCTGCGAGAGATCATACTGATCCCGCAGACGCTTGAGCCGGAAGTCCAGCGCATTGCCCACCCCGTCCAGAAGCGCCTGAAAGCGCTCCGGGCCGTATTTTTTGATGTATTCGTCCGGGTCCTTTGCGCCGGGGATCTGCAAAACGCCCACCTTTACCGGGCTGTTGCGGAACAGTTCCAGCGAGCGCAGGGTTGCTTTCTGGCCGGCCTCGTCCGAGTCATAACTCAAAATGACCTCATCGGCATACTCGCTGATGATGCGCACCTGACCGGGGGTCAGGGCGGTGCCGCAGGCGCAGACAGCCGTATCGATGCCCGCCTGATGCATACTGATGACGTCCATGTAGCCCTCGCACAGCACGAACCGCCGGGAGGCGCTGCGCTTTGCGATCTGCATGGCGAACACCGTCTCGGATTTGTGGTAGACCAGCGTTTCCGGGCTGTTGACGTATTTGGGTTTGGAGTCGTCCATCACGCGCCCGCCAAAGGCAATGATGTTGCCGCGCAGGTCAAAGATGGGGGTCATGACACGCTTCCAGAACAGGCAGTAGATGCGGCCGGACTGGCTGCGCTTGAACAGGCCGCTGGCGTCCAGCTCCTGCTGGTTGTAGCCCTTATCCCGCAGGTACTGGTACAGTGCCTGCCCATCGTTGGGGGCGTAGCCCAGCCCGAACCGGACGATGGTCTTATCATCCAGCCCGCGCCGCCGCCAGTAGGCGCGCGCCTGCCGCGCCTCCTCCACGGTAGAGTTCAGGCAGGCGTGGAAAAAGCGGGCGGCCTCCTTGTTCATGGAAAGCACCCGGCTGCGCAGGCGTCCGGTCTTATCGTCCTCCTGCGGCTCCGGCATCCCGGCGCGGGAAGCCAGCATCTTGATGGCCTCGCCACTGCTGATATTGTTGATCTTTTTGACAAAGCTGATGGCATCTCCGGCTGCCTGACAGCCGAAGCAGTAAAAGCTTTGGGTGTCAGGGTACACATAGAAGGACGGCGTTTTTTCGCTGTGAAAGGGGCACAGACCGCCGTACAGCCGTCCCTTGCGCTTGAGCTGCACATAGCTGCCCACCAGCTCCACGATGTCGGTGCGGCGGGTAAGTTCCTCGATGTATTCGTGTGGGATCATGTTGATTTAAACGACCTCTCCAGTTTTAAAGGACGTGCCATTTCTGGGGCACGAACAGTTCTTCAAAGGTACGGATGGCAAATTCGTCGCTCATACCGCTGATGTAGTCAGTGACGGCGCGTTCTCGCCCCTCCTGATAGGCCAGCTGCACATAGAAGTTGGACATCTGATCCACATGGGTCAGGTAGTATTCGTACAGCTCCGCGATAAGCTTGTCCACTTTCTGCTCTTCACGCTTGGCGTTTTTGTCCACATACACGGTGGCGTACATGAAATCCCGCAGGGCGAGAAAGGCCTCGTATTCCTCCGTGCCCATACGGACATCCCCCTCGCTGTGGATGAGGATGCTGTTGATCATGGTGGTGATGCGGGCAGATTTGGTCTGTCCCAACACCGCCGTGCAGTCCTTGGGCAGGGTGGCAGCGTCCAGCACACCGGCGCGCACGGCGTCCTCGATATCGTGGTTGACAAAGGCAATCTGATCTGCCAAGCGCACGATGCGCCCCTCCGGGGTGGCTGCCCATGTGCCCTTGGTGTGGGTAACGATGCCGTTGCGCACCTCCCATGTCAGGTTAAGACCCGCACCGTCTTTTTCCAGCCGGTCCACCACACGCAGGCTCTGCATATAATGGTGGAAGCCGTCCGGGCAAAGGTCGTTCAGTGCCTTCTCTCCTGCGTGGCCAAAGGGGGTGTGTCCCAGATCATGCGCAAGGCTGATGGCCTCGGTCAAGTCCTCGTTCAGGCGCAGACCGCGGGCGATGGTGCGGGCAATCTGCGAGACTTCCAGCGTATGGGTCAGCCGGGTGCGGTACAGGTCGCCCTCCGGCGAAAGGAACACCTGCGTTTTCTGCTTGAGACGCCGGAAGGCCTTGCAGTGCAGCACCCGGTCGCGGTCCCGCTGGAACACCGGACGCAGCGGGTCCTGCGGCTCCGGTACGGCACGGCCACGGCTTACATCACTGAAGGTCGCCCACGGTGCAAAGGTGAGGCGCTCGATCTCTTCGGTTCTCCGGCGCACATCCATACAGATCCTCCTTTTGTTTCTTGGGCTTCACCCCTCCCCTCTGCGCGCAGCCGATCCCAATTGCTGCGCTGCGGCAATTGTAGCACATCGGCAGTGTCGAAGGGGGAAGTTCCGTGTCGGTTTGCAAAAAAGACTTTGTTTTTTAAAATGGTGCATAGAACGGGTCGGACACCGATACCTGAGCGCTGCCCCGGGTCAGTTCCCGCAGCTGCTCCAGCAGCGGAGCTTCGGTGTGCTCCGGCATCTGCCAGCGCAGGGTGACGCGATCCGTAAACTCCGGTGGTGCCTGCTTCGCCCCAGCGGCATCAATGAGCAGAGATGCACGCTCGTAGAGGGCGTAATCCACGGTCACCTGCAACTCCACCACGCTGCGCACCGTGACCACCTCGGCATTTTCCAGTGCGAGGGCGGTTGCGGTGGTGTAGGCGCGCACCAAGCCGCCAGTGCCCAGCAGCACCCCACCAAAGTAGCGGGTGATCACCACGATCAGGTCGGTCAGACCACTATGCTGCAGCACTTCCAGTGCGGGCGTACCGGCGGTCTTTGCCGGCTCGCCGTCATCGGAATAGCGTTCGCGGTTGCCTGCCCGCAGACGGTAGGCATAGACGTTGTGCCGCGCGGTGCGGTTGGCCGCCCGCACCTGCTCCAGAAAGGCCACAGCGGCTTCCTCACTGTCAGCAAAGGAAAGCTGTGCAATAAAGCGGCTCTTTTTCTCTTCATATTCGCCGGTGGCCGTGCCCCGGACGGTGCGGTAATCCTCCACGTTAGATCCTCCTGATAATAACTCAGAATAAGTATAACACAAACGGGCGCAAATAAAAAGACTGACGAAGCCTTGCGGCCCCGCCAGTCTTTTTTAGAAGAAAGCAGTTAATCACTTGGTAAAGATCTGGATCCACTGATGGCCCCAGGTGCTGTTGCTGTTGTAGTAGTAACCAACACTCATCTTGCGAGCCTCAGGGTTCAGGATATTAGCACGATGGCCTTCGGAGTTCATCCATGCGTTGACGACCTCTTCAGGAGAGACGCTGCCCCATGCGGCATTCTCGCCGGTGGGGGTATCGGTGACGCCGTAGTCCTTCAGGACGGTGAAGCACTTGGAGCCATCGGGACGGACGTGAGAGTTCACAACGGCGATCTCCTCGGCACGGGTCTGGGCAGCGGCTGTCAGATCGTCATCGCCCATTTCCAGAGCAGTCAGACCGTACTTTGCGCGCTGGGCATTGACCAGATCCAGAACTTCCTGACGGTAATCCTCAGTATGAGAATTTTCGGGGTAAGAGAAGATCAGCACCCAGTAGTTGTTGTAGACACCGCCCTCGTAGTAGCCAACGCTCACGGTAGTAGCATCGGCGTTCAGGATACGCTCGCGGGTAAAGTCGGTAGCCATCCACTGATCCATTGCGGCATCGGGGGTGGAGCAGCCAGCCATGTAGTTCTCACCGATGGAAACATCGCTGATGCCGTTCTCTGCCAGAACGGTGAAATCGCGCTGACCGTTGGGACGAACGTAGGAGTAAGAAACTGCCAGTTCTTCGGCACGCTCCATCGCAGCGGCGTTATGGCTGCTGTCGCCCAGAGCAACGGGAGCCAGACCAGCCTGTGCACGCTCGTTATTGACCAGAGTCAGGAAGCTGCGCTGGTAAGCGTCTTCCTCGAAGTAAGAGTTTTCTTCCTCCACAGAAGCGGTGGCAGGAGCAGCAGCCTGTGCAGCGTTTGCGGTGACAGGCTTGAAGCCTGCAAAGCCAAAAACCACAGCCAGCGTCATAGCAGCTGCTGCGATATTCTTTACGGTACTCATTGCACGCTTCATAAGATTGCCTCCGGTCTGTTGCCTTATGCAGTGTGATGTTGGATGCTGCAACTTGTTTGCAACTCTGTCGTATCACGTCTGCAACTCTTGTGTCACAAGAGTATCACAAAACCGCACAGACGTCAAGAGGTTCAGAGGCCATTTTGCAGAAAAAATACAGATATTTTTAAATTTTCCCGCACTTTTATCGCAACTCAAGCGTAACAAACGCTCCGAAAACGTTACAGTTGTGTTGCGCTTCTCCCCAAAATCAGCCGAGTGCAACAGGTTCCGCACACTTTCGGTGACACTCGAGTGCGTTCCGGTTTGCATATTTTAGTATGTATATACATTTCTTTGCATATTGAGTCTTTGTGTACGCTTTTGTGGCGCTTCGCTGTGTTTCCTTCTGCGTTCCTTTCCCACGGAAAGCAAATTGGAGCTGCTGTGCAGTATCTGGCACAACAGCTCCATCATTAAAAAGCATAAAAAGAGGCCGCTGCACAAGTTTGTGCAACGGCCTCTCACAATTCAGGCTATGCTATTGAAGTATGCTCAGGGACAGGCAATCACAGTGCAGCCTTTGCTGCCTCGATCTGCTTGATGAGCTCGGGCACGACCTTGAACAGGTCGCCCACGATGCCGTAGTCAGC
>CAKSWQ010000053.1 GCA_934512105.1 uncultured Faecalibacterium sp.
GTAATATAGGATAACATGAAGTATCATATCAGTAAACCCAATAAAATTACTATGACCTATAAATTTTACTTATGGAGCGTTTGCGATGCGGGAACAGAAAGACCGATACGAGATATTCTTAAAAGTATGCGAGACGGGCAGTTTTTCCAAAGCAGCGGAGGCACTGAACTATACCCAATCCGGCATCAGCCAGATGATGGCGGGGTTGGAAGAAGAACTGGGCGTGCAGCTGTTCGCCCGCATCAACCGGGGCGTGACCCTGACCGACAACGGGACACGTCTTTTGCCCTATATCCGGGAACTGGCCAACCAGAAGACCCGGCTGCGGCAGGCGGCGTTCAACATCAACCACAAGGTGGAGGGCAAGCTGCGGGTGGGCAGCTTTTCCAGCATCACAACGCTCTGGATGCCGGAAGTCGTACATTATTTCAAGGAGAATTACCCGAAGGTGAAGATTGAAATTCTGGACGGCAACTATGATGAGATCCGGGAATGGATCACCCACGGGCAGGTGGATTGCGGTTTCCTCTCGTCCATTGTGGCAGACGACCTGAAATTCTACCCGCTCCGGGACGACCCGCTGTGTGCCGTGTTCCCGGAGGGGCATCCGCTGGCAGCACAGCCCGGTGTGACCCTGCCGCAGCTGTTTCAGTATCCGCTCATCATCGAAACCCCCGGCTGCGATAACGATATCCAGCACCTGATGCTCAAGTGCCCGGTGAAGCCGAATATTGCATACAGCTTCCGGGACGATACCCTCATCATGGCGTTCGTGCGCAGCGGGCTGGGCGTGACCATCTCACAGGAGCTGGTGATGCAGGCATTCGGCTGCCCCGGTGTGGTGTCCCGTCCGCTGGAGCCTGCCTGCTGCCGGACGCTGGGGCTGGCGTTTTCCAAGACGGCAAGCTCGGTGGTGAGCCGGACGCTGCTGGAATATCTGAGATCCACCCGGCAGCGAAAGGATACACCGCAGATAAAATAAGAACAAAGAGCGGAGAACGGTATAAAAGCAGCTCTCCGCTTTGCTGAATGGAGACGTGCAGTTGGAGCAAGAGGACAATTCCCTGTTTTTCTTGTAAGAGCACAGGATTCATGGTATCATAGAGACAATGAAAAGTCCGTGCATGGCTACGAGAAGGGAGCGGCAGAGATGAAAGAAATGAATATTCCTGTTGGAGTTTCGGACTTTGAAGAAATTCGTAAGAATGGGTATTACTATATTGATAAATCCGGTCTGATCGGAGAACTGCTCAGCAGAACCGGAACGAAAGTGACGTTGATTACTCGTCCCCGCCGCTTCGGCAAGACGTTGGGCATGAGTATGCTGGAAAGCTTTTTTGACATCCGCAAGGATAGCAGAAAGCTGTTTGAAGGGCTGGAAATTGCAAAAAACCAAGCATTGTGCGATGCGTGGATGAATCAGTATCCAACGGCCTTTGTTTCGTTCCGGCAGGTAGATGGACTGGATTTTGCTGGGGCATACGATATGCTCACATGGGTTATTTCGGAACTATATAAGAGACATTTGTATCTGCTGGACAGTGACAAGATCGATAACACCGATAAGGATATTGCTAAACAGTTAGCGCGAGGGAATGCTTCCTTGAAGGATACGAAAGGAAGCTTGATGCTGCTCACAAGGATGATGCAGCAACATTACGGAAAACCTGTGATTCTTCTTATAGACGAGTATGATGTCCCTGTAGCAAAAGCGAACAACAATGGTTACTATAATGAAATGCTGGATGTCATGAAAGGCTTGATGCAGGCACTGAAAGACAATCAGGCGCTGCGTTTTGCAGTTGTTACGGGCTGCTTGAAGATTGCGAAAGAGAGCATCTTCACGGGAACCAACAATTTCGTATCGGATACCATCACAAACTCACGCTTAAGTGAGTATTTCGGTTTTGTGCAGAGCGAAGTTGACCAGCTGCTAAAGGATGCTGACCTGACGGAACAGGCTGACAATATCAAGAAATGGTATGATGGATATCATTTCGGCGATTTTGATGTTTACTGCCCATGGGACGTAATGAATTACATGCTGGAACTGCAGCGTGATCCGAAAGCTAAGCCTATCAGCTACTGGAAGAACACCAGCGACAATGCAATCATCCGTTCCTTTATTGACTATGCAGGCAGTACAATCACAAATAAACTTGAAACCCTGATGGCTGGTGGCTGCATCGTTCAGCGCGTGGATGAAAACCTGACCTACGATTATCTGCATTCTTCGGAAGAAAATCTCTGGAGTACGCTTTATCTGACAGGATACTTGACCAAGGCGCGTGAAGAGGATTATAAAGGTGAACTGCCGGACGGTATGGTCGCTCTGATGATCCCGAATGCAGAAATCAAAGAGATCTTTGAAACGACTGTTATCAAATGGTTCGATGACAGTACGAAAAAGTGGAATCGGAATGCTTTGTTTGATGCGGTCTGGAACGGCGACAGTGAGGGTATCACCAAGGAGATGAATGCCCTGCTCCGGCGTACCATCAGCTACCATGACTATCGGGAGGACTTCTATCACGCTTTCCTTGCGGGCATCTTCACAGGTGCCGGATATATGGTGGATTCCAATAAGGAGCATGGCGAAGGCCGAAGCGATGTGGTCGTCTACGATTCCATCAATGCCCGTGTTGCGATTTTTGAAGCAAAATATACGAAAACCTTAGGAAATCTGGAGAGTGAATGCGAAAAGGCTTTGCAGCAAATTGATGATCGGATGTACGCAAAAGAGTACGAGGATGACTACGATCAAATTCTTTGCTACGGCATTTCGTTCTTCAAAAAGCGTTGCATGGTAAAGAAAAAGTAATTTACCATGCAGGCAGGTGTTGCAGGAAATCTTTGATGGGAAATTCATTGAACTGAAAAACGGTATGCTGCGCTATAAGCAGTAAAAAGAAAACAATAATAGAAATAGCCAGCGTATTGTGTGGGTGCAAACCCACATGATACGCTGGCTATTCTTGTTTAACAGTCGTGTCGAAAGACATCCCGTCTGAGGGCTAAGCGAAGGTTTTGCTTTTTAGGCGGGATTTTTTTGCTTTTCGGGACTGTTGTATACAATACATAGACTAAGAGGGTGGGTGACTTGGACTACGAGCCCATAAACTTTTGCTCGAAAGTACGATACACTATTGTCACGGCAGCGGCCCAGCTCCGAAAGGGAGCGGGAGCCGCAGCCGGGCGGACCTTGAAAATTGAATATGCAGCTTCAGGTACTTCCAGATAATGATACCTCCTGAACAACAGCCGTCGTGGTATCCGTCTGCGCCGGCTGTTTCTTACATAAAAAGGAGGTTGATTTTTATGTTACCGAACAATTGGAGATATCTCAGAGGGGACATCTACTATGCAGACATGGAGCCGCATATCGGCTCGGAACAGGGCGGGAAACAAAGTTGACGAAATACTGGATACTGCGTTTGGTGTGAACGAAACGCCCTCATGGGAAGACTTCCTGGCCTTTCTGGCAGACCGATGCATTCCGAAAACACGAAAGGGCTTGGATTACTATCTGGATGCTGTTGGCGTTCCGGAATATGACCCGGTTCTGCTTGTTGAAAAGACGCAGGGAAGAATGGCGGAGGATCACAAATGGCTGGAAATTATCTGACATTGCATACCAATGACAAGGTCGTGGTGACGACTTCGCGCGGAAATCAGGAAAAATGGTTCGATGCGGAGAAAAATCTCTGGTATAAGGTGGATGATGGCTGCTTTGAGGCACTGGCAGAAGCTGTTTCCAGTGAAGTCCTGCGTAATTTTACAAATGCAGTTCAGCTGCCGGGAATCTCCGTGGCAAATTACTGGGTCGATACGGCCGAGGTTCATGGTTTGAAACGGGTGGTTTCGGTAAGTGAGAACTTCAAAAGGGAAGATGGGAGTCTTGTTACTGCAAATACAATCTTGAAGAACAGTCTTGGAACGGACTATCTTGAAGAATTTAACCGCAGGACAAGCCTAAAAGAGAGAATCCGGCTTCTTGTGGATGCAATGGGAGAGGCAACCAGAATGCAGAATATGGGCGCATATCTTACGACATTGTTTGAGGTAGATGCGCTTTTTCTAAATCAGGACAGACACCTGAACAACATTGCACTGATCCGGGATAAATTTGGTTATAAGCCCTGCCCGATTTTTGACTGATGGTCTTTTGTCCGTTTTCCCAGCAGCGGATGCTTGTCCGGCTGACCTTTGTGTGGTCGGCAAGCTGCCTGCGGGTCCAGCCTTTGGATTCCCGGTAGCGTCGGAGCAGCTCTCCTCCGCCCCGGTGCAGAAACAGGGGGTAGTCGTCCAGAATATCCTCCACCGGGGTGCCGTAAAGGGCAGCCAGCTTATCCGCAATCTCCGGGGAGAAGCTCCGGCGGAAATTGCCGCTTTCAAGGTCCTGGTAGAGCCATTCTTCTATGCCGACCATGGCGGCAACGTCTTTCTGCAGCAGACCAAGGCTGTAACGGCACCAGCGCATACGGTCGGACGGATTGGTGATTTCGGAGTAGGAATGGTACATATGGAAGAACGCCTGTGCTTCCGAAGTGGTGTGCGGCCCGGCAAGCGGCACCTGCAGGATGTAGAGAGGGGTTAGACAGGATACCTCACATGATACCTTTTGAAGCAGAAAAAGGTGACAGCTTTCCTGAGCTCAGAAAACCCATTTTGACGAATTTACGCTGCTTTGCAAAATGAGTGGGTTCTCTTTTCCATCTGAAAGTGCGCTGGGGAGAGGATAGCATTTTCAATGCAGCGGCTTGCATAAGTGGAAAACCGTGCCTTGCGTGTGGCATCAAAGGTATCTACCGCTTTCATCAGCCCGATGGTACCGATGGAAACAAGATCCTCCTGATCGCCCGGCAGGGCGTAGTATTTTTTTACGATGTGCGCCACCAGCCGCAGATTGTGGCGGATCAGCTTTTCCCGGGCGGCGGCATCCCCGGCGCGCAGGGCGCTGAAGGCGGCGGCTTCCTCCCGGGCTGTGAGCGGGCGCGGAAAGCAGCCGCTTTCCAGATGGAGCGCCAGAAACAGAAATTTTGTGGCGAAAAATTGCAATAAGGTCAGCAGCACACGATATCCCTCCCGGTACATAGTTGTTAGATTGTATGAGCCGGGGCGCAGATAGTTGCCGGAGAAGCCTTTTGTGCGCAGAAGCTTCTCCGCAGGGGAAAAGCGTGGTATACTGAAAGGGATAACTCGGAAGTTGTGGAGGAAAATCAAATGGATATTTGGAAAAGAATGTATGAGAAGGCGAAAGAGCAATATCATCCAGAAGAAGTATCTCCCTTTATATATGCGCACCATGTAGTTTGCGCGATAGAAGCTGAAAACGGAGATATCTATACAGGCTTCTGCATTGAAAGTTGCAGCGGAGTGATGAATATTTGTGCCGATAGACTTGCTGCACTGAATATGTATGCTAACAGCGGTCAGACAAAAATAAAAAGATTTATAGCATTCCGCGACAGTGCGCCAAACGGAGGCGGGAGCGGCATGCCATGTGGTGCTTGTCAGGAATTCTTTTATCAGTTAAATGAAGCAAACGAAGATATGGAAATCATGGTTGATTATGAAAAACGAGAAACTGTAACATTAAAAGAACTTATGCCGAATTGGTGGGGAAAGGAACGTTACGCTGAGGCAAAGAGTAATTGACAACTTCGCGTTTGCGCAGCGCAGCGGAGCAATGAAAGCCCCAGTGGGGCTTTTAAGCGACCGAACGGTCTTGCGCCAGCAAGATGGAGGGGCCTCGCCCCGACAAGTTCCCATTTATCGAGTGACGAAAACAATAAGCCCCTGTTCCATTTATATACAACTTCCCCGCAATGTCGGCATTTTATTTACTTTTCCATCACAGTTATGGTATAATAGCACAATAAATAAAGATGCAGAGTTGTATCCGAAGTGGAGTGGCGCTGCATTCGTTCTGATTTGGAGGCAGCGCTTATGCATCCACTGCTCATTCTTGTTTTGATTTTTGATGTGCTCATTGCCGTATCGTCGGTGATGAACCTTGTGAACATGATGCGGGTGAACCTGCTGGTGGAAGAGCGCGAAGCGGAAGCATTCACTGTGCAGCGCGTGCGCGTGAGCAAGGCGGCAGCCGGAAAGGGCGGCATCCTGACCTCCTATTTTGGCGTGTATGCCTGTCCGGGCGAAACTGGCAAGGGTGAATTCACCTCCACGAACCCCTACGGCAGCGAGGCCGCTGTGCCTGAAACCACTACCGTGGTGCCCATGAAGGCTTCCGGTGTGCTGGAAAAATGCGATATTTCTGCCCATCTGCGCCGCCGTCTTGTGCCGCTGTGGCTTACGGCACTGGGCTTCTCGGCGCTGCTGGCGGTATTCGTCAATGTATAAATCGGACGCACCCATGTATTTTCGGCGTTCTCCGCCGGGAAAATATATTCTGTAAAGGAAGGTAATTATGGAACTACTCAAACTACTCGGCATTGTCATCGTCATCGTCGGCTTTGCACTGAAGCTGGACTCCATTCTCGTCATTCTGGCTGCAGCCGTTGTGACTGCGATCGTGGGCGGGCTGGGTCCGGTTACTCTGCTGGAGACCCTTGGCAGCACCTTTGTGGCCAACCGCAGCATGGCAATTTTTATCATCGTCATGCTGGTCACGGGCACGCTGGAACGCAACGGCCTGCGTGAGGCTGCCGCAGCCCTGATCGGCAAGTTCAAGGGCGCGACCTCCGGTCTGGTCATTGGCATTTACGGTGTTATGCGCGCGGTCTTTGCCGCCTTCAATGTGGGCTTTGGCGGCGTGGCCGGTTTTGTCCGCCCCGTTATCATGCCTATGGCAGAAGGCGCCATTGTGGCGCGGGGCTATGAACCGAACGAGGACCATGTTGAGGAGCTGAAGGGCATGGCTGCCGGTATGGAGAACGTGACCTGGTTCTTTGGTCAGGTACTTTTTGTGGGCGGCTCCGGCGCACTGCTGGTGCAGAGCACCTTGGCTGGTCTGGGTATTGAAGTGGAGCTGGCTCCGCTGGCTGCCATTGAAGTGCCAGTGTGTATCATTGCTACCGCCGTTGCGATCGTGTTCTACATCATCAAGGACCGCAAGATGGTTCAGAAGTATTACAAATAAGGGAGGACAGAAGAATGAGCTTTTTTACTAGTGCTGATGTCACCCTCGCCAGTAAGGTGATGGAAGTCATCTACATCATTATCGGCCTGCTGTGCATCAACTGCGGCGTGAAGAACCTGAAGGACAAAGAGAACTCCGAGCCTGTGGGCACCTTTATTTTCTGGGCTGTTCTGGGCGTTGTGATCGCACTGGGCCGCTGGCTGCCCGCTCTGGTAAGCGGTATTCTGGTCGTTGTCATGTGCCTGCCCGCCATCTTCAAGAAGGTGAAGAAGGGCGCCGTCTCTGCTGCTACCAAGGCTGAGACCGAGGCTGCCTATGAGAAGATCGGCATGAAGATCTTTGCTCCTACCCTGAGCATCGGTGTGCTGGCTGTTATCTGCGCCATCACCGGTATGGGCATTGGCCTGTCCGCTCTGAACGGCGTTGCCATCGGCGTGCTGGTATCCATCATCCTGCTGATGATCATGAACAAGGAGAACAAGCCCTCCACATTCCTGAACGACTCTGAGCGTATGCTGTCCACCGTCGGTCCCCTGTCCATGCTGCCCATGCTGCTGGCATGTCTGGGCACCGTCTTCACCAAGGCCGGTGTCGGTGATGTCATTTCCGATCTGGTCAGCCATATCATCCCCGAGGGCAATGTGAACGCCGGTATCGTGGTGTACGCCATTGGCATGATGCTGTTCACCATGATCATGGGCAACGCCTACGCTGCCATCACGGTTATGACCGTGGGCATTGGCTATCCGTTTGTTCTGGCACACGGTGCAAACCCCGTCGTTATTGGTATGCTGGCCCTGACCTGCGGCTTCTGCGGCACTCTGTGCACCCCGATGGCTGCAAACTTCAACACCGTGCCTGTCGCTCTGCTGGATATGAAGAAGCCCATGGGCGTTATCAAAAATCAGGTGCCTGTTGCGATCATCATGCTGGTCGTCCAGATCGTTATAATGATCATGCTGAAGTGATCGTCTGCCCCGCTGTAACCTGTAGTTTTTAAAATTAGATCGAGTGATTGAATGGAACAAGCAATTCAGCACGGTGCCAACGTTATTATCAAAGACTGGGTTCGGCTCCGTACAAGAGAACGTCTTTTGATCGTATCCAGCCTGAATTATGCCGCAGAAGTGCAGGCCATGCAGACAGCTGCCAAAGCGGTGGGTGCCACCGCCGAGGTTTTGCTGCTGGACGACCTGCATGAACAGGTGGGGCAGTACTTTGATGACCGCGAGGACGCTTTTGACCCCTACGATGCCGTGATCGGTGCAACGGAATATTCGCTGATCACTACGCGGGCGGTCAAGCGGGTGGTGCAGCGGCGGCACAGGTTTCTCTCGCTGCCGCTGAGCACAAACAACGGCCAGTCGCTGCTGAGTTACGACTTTTTGAACATGAGCCTGCCCAAAAGCCGCATTATGGCCAGCATCATTATGAACTGCTACCAGAATGCCAGTAAGATCCATGTGACAACCGACCTTGGCACGAATCTGGATTTTACCATTGAAGGGCGCACTCCCGGTTTCTTCAACGGCTGCTGCCGCGACGGCAACGGTCTGTCATCCTCCAGCATGGAGGTGTATGTGGCCCCGGTGGAGACCGAGACCAGCGGTACCCTGATCCTGGATGGTTCCATGGGCTACATCGGCGTGGTATCCAGCCCGGTGCGGGTGGAGCTGCGGCACGGCAAGATCGTGGACATTGAGGATAACGAGAGCGGCAGACGGCTCAAGCAGTTTCTGCAACGCTTCAAGGACCCCGAAGATATGGTGGTGGCCGCAGAGTTCGGCATCGGGCTGAACACCCACTCCCACTGCGACGGCAACTGCTATATTGAGGACGAATCCACCTACGGCACCTTCCACATTGGTTTTGGACGCAACATCGCCCTTGGCGGTGTGCAGGATGCTACCGGACACTTCGATCTGGTCACCCATGCCCCCAACATCTATGTGGACAACCGCATGATCATGGATCACGGACAACTGACCGTTCTGGAGCCATCCATTTATATCTGAGAAAGAAGGTAATTCATTATGAAGATCCTTATTACTGGTTTTGATCCCTTTGGCGGCGAGTCCGTCAACCCTGCTTTTGAAGCTGTGAAGCTGCTGCCCGACACCATTGCCGGTGCCCAGATCATCAAGCAGGAAGTTCCTACCGAGTTTGGCCGCGCCGGTGAGGTGCTGGAAGCTGCCATGAACGCCTCGAAGCCCGATGTGGTCATCTGCATCGGTCAGGCAGGCGGCCGTTCCGCCATCACCCCGGAGAAGGTGGGCATCAATATCATGGATGGCCGCATCCCGGATAACGCCGGTTACCAGCCCGTGGATGTGACCATCCGCGAGGACGGCGAGACCGCATACTTCACTTCCTTGCCCGTGAAGGCCATGGTGCAGAAGATGAAGGATGCCGGCATTCCGGCTGCCCTGTCCTACACCGCAGGCTCCTATGTGTGCAACTACCTGATGTACACCCTGCAGTACCTCATCGACAAGAAGTTCCCCGGCGTGCGCGGCGGCTTCATCCATGTGCCTTACGCCATGGAGCAGGTCGTGAATAAGCCGCTGGGCACCCCCAGCATGGATCTGCACCAGATCGCACGCGGTCTGGAAAAGGCTGTGGAAGCCATTGTGGAGAATGACAGCGACATCGCTGTGAACATGGGCACCACCCACTGAGTTTAAACAAAGCAGGAGCTGTTGCACATGTGAAGTGAACCCCATTTGTTAGACAGTATGGTATACTGTTTAGGAAATGGGGTGTTTTTATATGCCAAAGGGAATACCACAGAAAAAATATAGTGGGGAATTCAAAATAAAAGTAGTAGAAACAATGCGTGCGGAACATTTAAGCTGTCCAGAAGCAGCCAAACGTTTCGGGGTACAAAGTAAGACGCAAGTTGCAAGATGGGAGCGCATCTATCTGGAAGAAGGCAAAGAAGCTCGCTTGCTGGAACGGCGTGGTCGGGCTTGTGCCGCCAGCGGAACACGGAAAGGGCGAAAGCCGAAATTAGACAAGCAGGTAGAAGATCTTATCGCCGAAGTTCAGCGGCGCGGGCAATCACGAACCCATCGCCGCCGTTGTTGCCCTTTCCGCAGACCACCAGCAGTCTGCCGGGATGCGGGAACTGCTTGTGCAGTTCGGCGTAAGCAGCCAGCTCGGCGTTTTCCATCATTTGCAGGTAGGGCAGACCGTGGGCATCCCCGGCCCGTTCGATCTCCTTCATCTGCGCAGCCGTTACAATGCGGTGTTTCATGTTGGCACCTTCTCTCGAATGCTAAGCAGTCCTCACGCTCTCCAAGGCTCGCTGCCCTCGTTGTTAATCTCGATCTGGCACAGCTTCATGGCAGAAAGTGCCGTGTTGTGGGACTGAGGCGTGACGCAGGCGCAGCAGGCAGCGTCTACGGAAACATTGCTTTCCGGGAAGGTCGCCTTGCACAGGATGGCGTTGGACAGCACGCAGATGCCGGTACACAGACCCACCAGCTCGATCTCCGGGGTGTCAGACCCGGCGGCGGTCTTAAGCTTTTCCGCCAGCAGGGGAGAGCCAAAGGTGGGCTTGCAGATAAAATGGTCTGCGGGCACGCCCTCCAGCGCTTCTGCCACCAGCGGATTCAAGGCGTGCCCCTCGCTGCCGGCGATGCAGTGGGCTACCGGGAGATGACGACCCTCGTTGGTCTCCAGATAGTTGTCCGGGTGGGTATCCTGCGTGACAAAGATCTGCTCCGGGCGGTAGGTGCGGATCTTTTCCAGCACCTTCGGCAGGATGGCTTCGGCCTCTTTTGTGCCCAGCGAGCCGGTGATAAAGTCGTTTTGCATATCCACAACGATCAGAAATTTCATACAGGGTACCTCCCAAGCAGATGTGTCAAGACACCTTTTTCTTTCAGTATAACGGATGGAGCAAAAAATGCAAGGGTTTTGTTTGGCGGCTGCGTTTTTTGGCGGAAAAACAGGGCTTTATGGGGGTGGAAGCTTTTCCGCAAGCGAAAACCATGGTATACTGAGGGTGGCAAATCGGAATTTGACGGGGGTAAATGATTATGGATGTATGCAGTTTTATTAAGGCTGTGTTGGCTCAAGATGAGAACGCCATCAGAAACTTCTTTCACAAAGATGCGTATGTGAATTGGCATTGTTCCAACGAACATTTTACGGTCGATGAGTTCATTATCGCAAACTGTGAATATCCGGGTGATTGGGATGGGACAGTTGAACGAGTTGAAAAGGTAGGCGATTTGTTTATCACGGTAACAAAAGTTTATCCCACAGATAGAAGTGTATATTTCCATGTAGTGTCATTCATAAGAACGGCGAATGATAAAATTGCGTCAATGGATGAATACTGGGCTGATGACGGAAATCCTCCACAATGGAGAATGGATAAGCACATAGGTATACCGATTATATAACTTTTGGTTTGCCGGGCAGACGTCTGAAAACCGCACAAAAAACGAGGGAACCGCCATGGTACTTTATTTTACGGGAACCGGCAACAGCCGGTATCTGGCACGGCGCATTGCCGAAGGGCTGGATATGCCGCTTTACGACCTGAACGCCTGCATCAAGGCAGGAGATCCCGCCCCGGTGCAGACCGGGCGGGACATGGTGCTGGTGACGCCTACCTACGCATGGCGCATCCCCCGGGTAGTGTCGGAGTGGCTGGGCAAGACCGCGCTGACCGGGGCAGAGCGTATCTGGTTTGTGATGGACTGCGGCAGCGAAATTGGCAATGCCGCAGGCTACAACCGGCAGCTTGCGGCGCAAAAGCAGCTGCAGTATATGGGGACTGCCCAGATCATCATGCCGGAAAACTACATTGCCATGTTCAATGCGCCCCGGAAGGAGCAGGCAAAGAGCATCGTGGAGCAGGCAGAGCCTGCACTTCAGGAGGTGCTGACCCGGCTCAGAGCCGGGCAGGAATTTCCACCGCCGAGAGAGAACCTCTACGACCGCTTTATGAGCGGCCCGGTGAACCCGGTGTTCTATCGCTTTTTTGTAAAAGC
>CAKSWQ010000054.1 GCA_934512105.1 uncultured Faecalibacterium sp.
GCGCTACCCAGAGCGTCATACTGCCATCGTCCATAAAAAGGGAAATCACACTCAACTTTCTGTTTTGATTTGTACCCACTCAATCGAAACCTGCCGGTTTTGACAGTTCCCTCAGAGAGGGAGCCTTTGACACGCCCGCAAGCTTTCTTATTGTACCTCATACTTCAGTAACAAACTTTGCGGCTTGGCTCCCCCTTCGGGGGAGCTGGCGCGGGAGCGCCTGAGAGGGTTTTGCCTGTAAACTTTCTTACATACAAAAATGTGCTTTCCATCGTTGCCATTCCGCGATGAAAAGCACATCAATGTTACTTTTTATAATAACATATTCTGCGCGGTGATGCAAGCTTTCTGCCCACGGTGCATGTACAAAGCAGGTAAAAAGTCTGACATTTTTCTGTTTTTATTCCATCCATGCATCCTGCGGATCTGCGTTATAATGCAGCGTGATCGTGCATCTGCTGTCTCCGACAATATTCATCTCGTCCGTGATGCCCAGCTGTTCCCACTCTTCCTTGCTGCCTTGATAGTACAGTTCCTTATCTGCTGCCGGGAAAGAAAACGGGCATTCAAACTTTTTCATGCTGCGCGGAATATAGACCTTCACCAGCGCGGTACAGCCCTGGAATGCACAGTGCTCCACGATGGTTTCTTTTCCGTTCGTATTTTCCGGGATAACAACATGGTTCAGCTTCGTATTTCCCGCAAAAGCCTGCGGCTCAATGGTTTCCAGCGTAGAAGAAAACCGTACCTTTTCCAAAGCTGTGCAGCAGGCGAAGGCACCACCATCGATTCGTTTTACGCCGCCTTCCAGCATGGTCACAGTTTTCAGGCTGGTACAGCCGCAGAATGCATAGGCGTAAATCTCCTTGACCGTAGACGGGATCACAATGCTTTCCAGACTTGTACAATTCTGGAATGCATACCGCCCGATCCCCACAACCCCTACTGGAATCGTGATATTTTTCAGTTTGCGGCAGTTGTCAAAAAGGCTGCCTGCGATCGTTATCAGCGAAGCCGGAAGCTGTACACTTTCCAGACTTGTACAGCCTGAAAAAGCCATATTCCAGACATCTTCCACCGAGTTCGGAATAACGATTCCGGTCAGCGCTGTGCAGCCCATAAAAGCACCGTTCCACACTACTTTCAACGAGTCCGGCAGCGACACGCTGGAAAGGTTCGTACACTTTTCAAAGGCATGGTCTCCGATTTCTTCTACCGTATTGGGGACGATCACGCTTCGGATATTTGTGTCCTTTGCAAATGCGTCCGTTGCGATCTCCACAATTTTATAGTGGTCGATCTCACTTGGCAGGGTCAGCACGCCGTTTGGCATGTTGAGAAGCGAAGCATCATAGCCGGTCAGTACCGCCGTCATATAGGCATGACTCTGAACCGTATATCTCCACGGAGACTTTTTCTCATCCCCGCCTGTGGACGTTCCCGAATCAGGCTTGTTTCCCGCACCCGAGTTTGACCCGCCGGAGGAGCTTCCTCCTCCAATCGGGGGGAAATCGCTGCAGCCCACCAGCAGACCCGATACTGCCGCCGCTGCTGTGCCTTTGATGAAATCTCTTCGAGAAATCGGTCTACGCATAAAAGCTTCCTCCCTACCGTTCTCTTATTCAGTTGTCCCTTCTGGCTATGGCACATCAGCTGTTCCGCACCACAGCCATTTTCACGCTCATTATAGCACATCTCATTTTCGCATACAAGCAAACTGCCGTTCCTGGTCCTGTAAAATTCAAGATCAGGAACGGCAGTTTTTATTTAGAATACACAGCCAGATACTCAGCGCAGAACCAGTGCGCTGCCGTCATAATCCACCGTCAGGGTATTGCCCTCAGCATAACTGCCCTTGATGATGGCCTTTGCGATCAGGGTCTCCACGCGGCTCTGGATGAAGCGCTTGATGGGACGTGCACCATAAACGCTGTCGTAGGCAGAATCAATGATGAAGTCCTTGGCGGCGGTAGTGACCTCCAGCTTGAGGTGCTTGCCCTCCTCCATGCGGTTACGCAGATCCTGCAACTGCAGATCCACGATCCTGCGCATTTCGTCCTTGGTCAGGCTCTTGTAGTAGACGATCTCGTCCAGACGGTTCAAAAACTCCGGACGGAACTTGCTCTTGAGCAGCAGGTCGATCTGGTGCTTTGCGTCCTCGCTCAGCTCGTTGGAGCCCTGCGCACGGCGCTGCTCCAGATCATTCAGGATGATGTCGCTGCCAAGGTTGGAGGTCAGGATGATGACCGTGTTCTTGAAATCCACGGTGCGGCCCTGACTATCGGTGATGCGGCCATCGTCCAGCACCTGCAGCAGGATGTTGAACACATCGGGGTGGGCTTTTTCTACCTCATCGAACAGCACCACGCTGTAAGGCTTGCGGCGCACAGCCTCGGTCAGCTGGCCGCCCTCCTCATAACCGACATATCCCGGAGGCGCGCCGATCAGGCGGCTGACGCTGAACTTCTCCATATATTCGGTCATGTCGATACGCACCATGTTGCGCTCGTCGTCAAACAAGGCCTGTGCCAGTGCCTTGGCCAGCTCGGTCTTGCCCACGCCGGTGGGGCCGAGGAACAGGAAGCTGCCGATGGGGCGGTTGGGGTTGGCGATACCGGCGCGGCTGCGCAGAATGGCTTCGCTCACCTTGGTCACGGCCTCGTCCTGCCCGATGACCCGCTGGTGCAGCACATCGTCCAGATGCAGCAGCTTCTCGCGCTCGCCCTCCACCAGCTTTTCTACCGGGATGCCGGTCCAGCGTGCCACGATGCGGGCGATCTCCTCGTCGGTCACGCGGTCACGCAGCAGGCTGTCCTCCTTCTTGGCGGCAGCCACCTTTTCCTCTTCGGCCAGCTGCTTTTGCAGCTGGGGCAGCTTGCCGTATTTCAGCTCGGCGGCCTTGTTCAGGTCGTACTCGCGCTGGGCTTTCTCGATGGCGGCATTGGTCTGCTCGATCTGCTCACGCAGGCTCTGTACCTTGCCAATGGCGTTTTTCTCGTTCTCCCACTTTGCCTTCATGCTGCGGAACTTATCCTGCAATTCGGCCAGTTCTTTTTCCAGATCCTTCAAACGGCTCTGGCTCAGGGCATCGGTCTCCTTTTTCAGGCTCACCTGCTCGATCTGCAGCTGGGTAATGCGGTGTGCCAGATCGTCCATCTCGCTGGGCATACTGTCCATCTCGGTCTTGATCATGGCGCAGGCTTCATCCACAAGGTCGATGGCCTTATCCGGCAGGAAACGGTCGGTGATATAGCGGTCGGAAAGGGTGGCAGCGGCGATCAGGGCGCTGTCGTTGATCTTTACGCCGTGGAACACCTCGTACCGCTCCTTCAGACCGCGCAGGATGGAGATGGTATCCTCCACGGTAGGTTCATCCACCTGCACCGGCTGGAACCGGCGCTCCAGTGCGGGGTCTTTCTCGATATACTGGCGGTACTCGTCCAGCGTAGTCGCGCCGATGCAGTGCAGCTCGCCCCGGGCCAGCATGGGCTTGAGCAGGTTGCCTGCGTCCATGGCACCGTCGGTCTTACCGGCACCCACGATGGTGTGCAGCTCATCGATGAAGAGGATGATCTTGCCCTCGCTCTTCTTCACCTCGTTCAGCACGCTCTTCAAGCGCTCCTCAAACTCGCCGCGGTACTTTGCACCGGCCACCAGAGCGCCCATGTCCAGGCTGAACACGGTGCGGTCCTTCAGGTTTTCGGGCACATCGCCGCGCACGATGCGCTGCGCCAGACCCTCGGCGATGGCAGTTTTACCAACGCCGGGCTCACCGATCAGGCAGGGGTTGTTTTTGGTCTTACGGGACAGGATACGGATCACATTGCGGATCTCCTGATCGCGGCCGATGACGGGATCCAGCTTCTGCTTGCGGGCAAGCTCCACCAGATCCTGACCGTACTTCTGCAGGGCGTTGTAGGTGTCCTCCGGGTTATCGGTGGTCACCCGCTGGTTGCCGCGCACAGCGGTAAGCTGCTGCAAAAAGGCGTCCTTTTTCAGGTTGAAGGCGCGGAACAGCTCACTGGTGGTCTGGTCCTGCTCGTCCAGCAGGCCAAGGAACAGGTGCTCCACGCTGATGAAGTCATCCTTCATAGCCTTGGCTTCGCGGGCGGCGGCGCTGAGCACCTTATCGGTGGCCTGCGAGATATAGACCTTATCGGGGTCACGGCCGGAGCCGGACACCCGGGGCAGTGCGGACAGCTTTTCCGCCACGGCGGCGGCAAAGCTGCCGGGGTCAACGTTCAGCTTTTGCAGCAGCTGAGGGATCAGGCCGTTTTCCTGCGCAGCCAGTGCGTGCAGCAGGTGGGCGGGCTCCAGCGCGTTGTGCTGGTACTCCACCGCCAACTGCTGGGCTGCCTGCAGAGCCTCAAGGGTCTTTTGGGTATATTGATTGGTATTCATAAAGTCAAGCCTCCATTCATACCGGAAGGTTTATTTTAGCGGACGGATAAGTTCTTTGCTAACAGCTCCGTGCCCAGCGGCGGCAGAGCCGTGATTCAACTGTATAGATATTCAGAGTCATAGTCTTGCACACCTCCTGCGGGACAGTTCATTTTGTTTTTAGCACTCTATCTGTTCGACTGCTAAAAATATACTCCTGTCCACTCGCTTTGTCAATAGGGTTCACAAAAAGTTTGCAGAATAGACGCAAACCCATGCTTTTCTGCCCCGCAGAAACAAAAAAAGCTCCCCCTTTCGGGGGAGCTGGCAAAGCCGCAAGGCTTTGACTGAGAGGGTTCTTATTTCAGCGCTTCTTCCAGCACCTTCAGCAGGTGCGGGATATCCAGCGGCTTTGCGATGTGGCCGTTCATGCCCGCCTTCAGGGCGTTCTGCCGGTCCTCTTCAAAAGCGTTGGCGGTCATGGCAAAAATGGGGATGCCCGCCTTGCAGGGGTCGGACAGGGCGCGGATGCGCCGGGTAGCTTCGTAGCCGTCCATCCGGGGCATCTGGATGTCCATCAGGATCAGGTCATACTTCCCGGGCGCGGCCTGCTCCAGCTTTTCCACTGCTTCAACGCCGTCCTCGGCGGTGTCCACAAGGAAGCCCGCCTCCTTTAAGATCTCCATGGCGATCTCCCGATTCAGGGCGTTATCCTCCACCAGCAGCAGGCACTTGCCGTCAAAGCTTGCCTTGGGCGGCAGGGCAGTCGTCTGCTCCGGCTGCACCCGGAAGGGCTCTGCCAGCACCTTGCGCAGTTCCGAGAGGAAGAGCGGCTTCTCACAAAAAGCGGTCACACCGGCGGCGCGCGCTTCCTCCTCGATATCCGCCCAGTCATAGGCGGTCAGGATGATGATGGGGCAGCTGTCCCCGATGACCTTGCGGATCTGCCGCACGATCTCGATACCGTTCATATCCGGGATGAGCCAGTCGATGATATACACGCTGAACGCATCGCCCTGCTCCACGGCGTACTTGGTGCGGATGACTGCCTCCTTGCCGGAGATGGTCCACTCCGGGCGCATACCAATTTTGGAAAGCATGGTGCTGACGCTCAGACAGGTGTTGGTGTCGTCATCCGCCACCAGTGCCCGCAGCCCTTCCAGCTGGGGCAGCTGCTTGATCTCCGCCTTCTGCCCGCTGAGGGGGAAGCAGAGGTTCACGATAAACTCACTGCCCTTGCCCGGCTCGCTTTCAAGGGCGATGGTGCCGCCCATCAGGTCTACGATGTTCTTGGTGATGGAAAGGCCCAGACCCGTGCCCTGAATGCCGCTGACGGTGGAGTTTTCCTCCCGGGTGAACTCCTCAAAGATATGCTTCTGGAACTCTTTGTTGATGCCGATGCCGTTATCCTTGATGCGGAACTCGTAGTTGCCGCAGCCCTTGGGCGCACCGGGCTTCTGGGCGATGCGGATGCTCACCATGCCGCCGGTGGGGGTGAACTTGATGGCATTGGAAAGGATGTTCAGCAGCACCTGATTCAGCCGCAGCGGGTCGGTGATGATATCCTCGTCCACCACGTCCATGGTGTCGATGAACAGCGCCAGACGTTTGGAACTGATGTTGGGCTGGATGATGGAGCGCACATCGTGCACAAGATCCGGCAGATGCACCGCCTTTTCCTCGATCTTCACCTTGCCGCTCTCGATGCGGCTCATATCCAGCACATCGTTGATAAGGGAGAGCAGGTGCTGGCTGGAGGTAGAGATTTTTTTCAGGTAGTCCAGCACCTGTTCCTTATTATCAATATGGGTCGCCGCCAGCGAGGTGAAGCCGATAATGGCGTTCATCGGGGTGCGGATATCGTGGCTCATGTTGAACAAAAACTCCCGCTTGGCGCGGTTTGCCGCTGCCTCGTGCCGGACAGCCTTTTCCAGCTTGCGGTTCTGCTCCTCCAGCTGGGCGTGGTATTTCTGCGCCTGCTCCTTCCGCAGATGCTCCGCAACTGCTGCCGTGCGGCGGCGCAGCGTTTGCAGCACTGCCACAAAGATCAGATAAAGGATCAGCGCAGCCAGCAGTGTGCTGCTGGAATTGCGGAACACCGATTTTTCGTTGATGTAGATATACAGGTCAAAATTCTGTCCGTTGCTGTACATCCCAAAATAGCAGCCGGAATTTGCCCAGTCGTGGGTGTGGGTCAAAGTATCGGGCGCACCGGCTTTGCGGATGCCCCGCACCAGCGGGCTGTTCGTGGTGTAAAGCCCGATAAGACTTGGGTCGTTTGCGGCGATCACCTTGTTGTTCTGCACGATAAAGATGGTACCGCTGATGTTCTGCGGGTAGCCGTCCAGCACGCTCTGGATGGACAGGGCTGCGCCCTCCACAAACTCCGGCGGGGTCACCCGGTAAGCCAGCAGCACGGCGTCCCCTGCTGCGGCGCGGCAGGTGGCAACATCCACCGCCGTGCCATTCTTTAGCAGAATGCGCTTGAGGTAGGTCTTTTGCGGGTTTTGCAGCACGTTCAGTGCGGCTTGCTCCCGCAGCGATTCTGCGAATTGCGCATAGCCGATATTCCCATCTGTATATTCACACAATAATTTTCCGTTTTCGTCCAGTACGGCAATGCCGGTAAGCCAGAGGGCTTCCGTTTCTGCCCGGAGCGCTTCGGGGTCGTAGAGGTCGAGACCGTCATTTTCCGCCAGCTGCCGCACCGAGACTGCCATCCGGCGCAGCGCCTTTGCGGTGATGGTGTCGTTATATTTTTCGTAGTTGGTGGACTGGGTCTTTACAAAGCTGAGGGTGCGGTCAAAGTAATCCTCGGTAGCGCGCATGGACTCCCGCCCGGAGAAAAGGGTCACTGCCAGCAAAAGCAGCACCCCCATCAGCAGGTAGCGCGCCGCCACCCGCATATCGGGCGTGAACGTTTTCTTGTTACGGTTCAAGGGCGTCCACCTCCAGATATTTTTCCGGGTTTGGCAGATACTTGCCTACGATCTGCTTCATCGTGCCGTCGGCGCGCATGGCGGCAAAGGTCTCGGTCAGCTGTTCGTCCAGCCCGCGGGTATCGTTCAGCGCAAAGGCCACGCCGATGCCGGTGACCAGCAGCGGCTCTTCCAGAATGCGGAAATTGGCGTTGCAATCCTGCATATACTGCAAAATGGCAGTTTCGTGGGCGGCAATGGCGTCCACATAGCCGCAGTTCAGCATAGCGTACTGCACGCTGCGGTTCTCGGTGCTCAGCACTTCCCCCAGCTGCGGGATGCGGGGGTCGGTGCCGGCAAGGAAAATCTCCTCCGGCTTGGTGGTGCTTTGCACCATCATAGTCTTGCCCGCAAGGTCGGCAAGCGTATCAATGTGGCTTTGGGCATTGACCGCCACCACCTGACGGCTAGTCATATACGGCCCTGCCCAGCGGTACAGCTGCTCCCGCCCGTCCATGGAAAAGCAGCCCCAGATACAGTCGATGGCACCGCTTTCCACCAGATTGGTTTTCTGCTCCCAGTCAATGAGCTCGATCCGCACCGCATACCCCATGCGGGCAAAGGCTTCGGTGGCAATGTCCACATCAATGCCGGTGGGGGTGCTGTCATTGCTCAGGTAGATAAAAGGCGGGTAGGAATCGCTGCCCACCGTAAGTTCGGGCAGCGCTGCCGCTGCCTGCGTTTTGCCGCAGGCGGTCAGCCCGGCTGCCGCTGCCGCCGCGCACGCCTTTAAAAAGGTGCGGCGGGGTATTTTACAGTTGAATCGCTGTTTCGTCACGCGTAGTTGTCCTCACATTACCATTGTAAAATTTCCTGCTTCAGCTCCCCCTGCACGTCCAGCAGGCACTGGATCAGCAGCGGGTTGAACGCCCCGCACGCACCGTTTGTGATCATCTGAACGGCCTTCTCGTGCGGGAAGGCCTTTTTGTAGCACCGCTCGCTGGTCAGCGCATCGTACACATCTGCCATGGAGACCAGCTGCGCACTGATGGGGATATCGTCCCCTTTCAGCCCGTCCGGGTAGCCCTTGCCATCCCAGCGCTCGTGGTGCCAGCGGGCGATCTCGTAGGCAGTCTGCAAAAGCGGCTGCTCCGCAAAGTTTTCGGTCTTGTGCAGCATCTCTGCGCCCAGCATACTGTGGGTCTTGATTACTGCAAATTCCTCTGCGGTCAGCTTGCCGGGCTTATTCAGGATGGCTTCGTCAATGCCGATCTTGCCGATATCGTGCAGCGCCGAGGCCAGCGGGATGTTATCCTGCTGCTCAGGGGTCAGGTCGTAGCTGTCTGTCAGTTCCACCAGCCGGTGCAGCAGCGTCTCGGTGATGATGCGGATGTGCCGCACATGGGAGCCGGACTCGCCGTTGCGGAACTCCACGATCTGGCTCAGCACGCCCACCAGCACATCGGTGTTCTTTTCGCGGGCGCGGATCTGGTCGGACACCATCTGCACCAGCCGCCGCTGCTTGGCGTACAGCTTGATAGTATTTGCCACCCGGCGGTAGACGATCTTAGCGTCAAAGGGGCGGTTGACGTAATCGCTGGCGCCCAGCTCATAAGCCTTGCGGATCACCTCTTCCGAGTCGTCGCTGGAGATCATGATCACCGGCACATCCTCGATGGTGTGGTTGGTGTTCATGGTGCGCAGCACCTCAAAGCCGTCCAGAACCGGCATATTGATATCCAGCAGCACCAGCGCGATCTGCCCGGCCTTTGCCCGCAGCAGTTCCAGACACTGTTTGCCGTCCCCGGCTTCCAGAATATGGTAGTCATCGCCCAGAATGCTGGCAAGCACCATGCGGTTCATCATGGAGTCGTCCACCAGCAGGATGGCGGGCTTTTCCCCCAAGACCTCCTTCTGTGCATCCAACCGGCTGTCCTGTGTGTCCACCGCCACGGCATCCTTGTGGTTTTTGGCCTGATACATTAAAAGGTCTGCCCGGCGCACCACGTTCTCCATGGGGTCGGCAAGGGTCTGCATCGCGCCGCCGATGCTCAGCGAGAGCCGGAAGTGGGGGTAGCCCGGCACCACAGTTTGCTGCACGGCGGCGCGGATCTGCTCCAGCTTTGTCTTAAGGTAATCTGCCGGGATGCCGGACAATACCAGCAAAAACTCATCGCCGCCGTAGCGGATCAGCAGATCCGTATCCCGGATGCAGCTGCGGATGGCCTTTGCAGCCGCCTCCAGCGCCATATCTCCGGCGTGATGGCCGTAGGTATCGTTGCAGATCTTGAAATCGTCGATATCCATCAGGGCAATGCCCGCCGGGCCGATGTTATTGCGCACCACTTCCTCGTAATAACGGCGGTTGAAGGTTCCGGTCAGGGCGTCATGGTTCAGCCGCTGCCGGTAGCGCTTTTCCTTTTCCATATTCCGGGCGGCGGTCTGGGCAAACTGCGCCTTCTGCTCCTCCATCTGCTGCATCATCCGCAGCAGGTTGCGGTTGGCGTTTTCCAGCGCTTCCTTCTGGGCGCGGCTCTGCTGCTCCAGCTTTTCCCGCAGTTCCACATAGGGGGTGATATCCGTGACGGTAGCTATGATGTAGCCATTGCCGTGCCATACGATCCTATTGGCGGCGCTGGTGACCCAGCGGTAGCCGTTTTTGCCCAGCAGCCGGAAGATGCTGTCGCCCTCCTGCGCGTAGGCTGCACTGTTTTCCGCGTGCCGGTAGCGCAGCCCTGCCGCCATATCGTCCGGGTGCACCAGCGCGACGTAGCGGTTATCGAACCTTGCCGCAAACTCTTCCCGCTCCCAGCCCAGTATCTCCAGAAAGCGGTCGCTGATATAAGTGAAAGGATAGCCGTTTTCCGGGTCGTCTGCGCAGTAGTGAACGCCGCCCGGCATATTCTGTGTATAGCGTTCCAGCTGCAGAAGTTCTTCTTTTGTCGTCTCGCCTGTTTCCATTCTTTTTCCCTGCCTTATCCTCCACGCGCCGCACCTTGGCAGCACGCGGCACACCCTGTTACCGCAATTTGCAAATTTACTTTCCTATGACGCCCCGATTTTGGGCGTACTGTAACAGTGTAATTTTATCATCAAAACCGCCTAGATGCAAGCATTTTTTGCCAGTTTTGCCAATGCAGAGAACGCCTGTTTTCGGGTAAAACGATTAAGAATGCCCTCCGGAACATCCTCGCCTGGGAGGCACCCCTTCCGTCTGCTCACTGCGGCTTTGACGGAATGGGTGTCCCGCGCAGCAAAAAAGCCGCCGCACAAAAAAGTGCAGCGGCTTTGCGGGGTGTCACCTCACAGCCAGCGCTCTGCGATGATCCACCACATACCGGGCAGGTTGATCCGACCCAGCAGATGCTCCAATACGATCAGCATGGTATTCTCCTTTCAGACCGTCCGGTTCAGCCGAACAGCCCCTTTAGCAAAAACAGAAGCAGCTTCGTAAAGCTGCCGCCGCCCAAAAGGCTGAGCAGCGGCCCAAGGCTTTGAAACATGGAAGGTTTGCTCCTTTCGTTTCATTCCGTCCCGGCTGCTGCCGGGTTCCGGTCTGCCTTATATACGAACCAGCCCGCCGCAGGATTGCAAATGCTGTGGTGGTAAATGTTGGAAAGCTTAAAACGCTGTCATGCCGGGATAGACGGCGCTTTCGCCCAGCTGCTCCTCAATGCGCAGCAACTGGTTGTACTTTGCCACACGCTCGGTGCGGCTGGGTGCGCCGGTCTTGATCTGGCAGGTGTTCAGCGCCACAGCCAGATCCGCAATGGTGGTATCCTCGGTCTCGCCGGAGCGGTGGGAGCTGATGGCGTTGTAACCGGCCTTGTGTGCCATCTTGATGGCCTCCAGCGTCTCGGAGACAGAGCCGATCTGGTTCAGCTTGATCAGGATGGCGTTGCCCGCCCCCAGCTGGATGCCCTTTGCCAGACGCTCGGTGTTGGTCACGAACAGATCATCGCCCACCAGCTGCACCTTGCCGCCCAGCTCGCGGGTCATCTGCTGCCAGCCCTCCCAGTCCTCTTCGTCCAGACCGTCCTCGATGGAGATAATGGGGTACTTTTCCACAAGGCTCTTCCAGTGTGCGATCAGCTCGGCAGAGGTGAACTCGGTGCCCGCCTTGGGCAGCTTGTAGAAGCCCTTGCCCTTGGGGCTCTTCCACTCGGAAGCGGCGGCGTCCATTGCCAGCATAAAGTCCTTGCCCGGCACATAACCCGCCTTTTCGATGGCAGCCAGAATGGTCTC
>CAKSWQ010000055.1 GCA_934512105.1 uncultured Faecalibacterium sp.
AGATAATTTTGTGATATAAAATAGCATTTTATTGATTAGAGGTGTCAGATATTGCTCTTTGACTGGAACACCATCGCTGCACCGGCTGCGCTGCTGAACGTGCAGCTTTCCGCGCCCCGCACTTTATCCGGCGAGGGGCTGTGGGTCTGCCTTGTTTCCAGCGGCAGATGCACGGCTTCCCTGCCCGGGACGTCGGCTGCGCCCGCCGGCTCTGTGCTGGTGCTGCCGCCGCAGTCCGCTGCGGCGGGACACCTAATCTTGAGCCGCGCCCCGCTCACCCTGACCCCGGAGGACAGCTGCCACCTGCTGTGTGTCCAGCTGACCGGACAGGCCAGCGCGCAGTTTTTGAACGGTCTGCGGGAGCTGCCCTACCTTGCCAAGGGCGAGACCTGCCCTGCCGCCGCCGAACTGATGGGGCGGCTTGCGGAGGAAAAGCCCACCCACAGCCGTGCCCGCAGCCAGCTGTCCTTTGCCCTGCTGTGCGAACTGGCGGATGCCGACAGCGCCGCGCCCGCCCTGCCGCCGCTGGTGCAGGCCGCTATTGAGGATATCCGCGCCAACTACGCAGGGCTGTACGGGGTGGAGGAGCTCAGCGAGCGGCTGGGCGTCTCCAAAAGCCATCTGGTGCGCACCTTTACCGCCGCCGTGGGCGTGCCGCCGGGCAAGTACCTGACCACCGTGCGCATTGAGGCCGCGCAGCGGCTGCTGCTGCACCGGGAGTACACGCTGGACGTGGTGGCAAGCCTGTGCGGCTTTTCCGGGGCCAACTACCTGTGCCGGGTGTTCAAAAAAGAAACCGGCCAGTCCCCTGCACAATGGCGGGCACTGACCGGTCGCGCCGCACAGTCCGGGCTTACACCCGAGGAGACCATGCGGGAACAGGAGATGTATATTTAAGCTTTTCCGATTTCTTTTCTGCGCAGCAGAAACAGGGTCAGCAGTGCGGTGAGCAGTTCCGAGGCCGGGAAGGCCGCCCATACGCCCGGCATCCCGAACACCGCGCTGAGCACCAGCGAGCAGGCCACGATGGCCACCATACCCCGGCAGATGGAGGTGATGGAGGCCTCCGCCGGGCGGTTCACGGCGCTCAGATAGCCCGCCGCCATGATGTTGAAGCCCGCAAAGAAGTAGCCCACAAAGTACATCCGCATCCCGGTGTGGGCGTACTGCGCCATCTGCACCGAGTTTTCGCTGTTGAACCAGCTTACAAAGGTATCGGTCAGGCCGAACACCGCAGCGTACAGCACCGCCGCCAGCACCAGCACGGTGCCGCTGCCCAGCAGCAGCAGTTTCCGCGCCCCGGCGTGGTCGTTCTGGCCGTAGCAGCGGCTCACCAGCGGCTGTGCGCCCTGTGCCACGCCGTTGAAGATGGCGGTAGCCACCAGCGCAAAGTTTGCCACCACGCCGTAGGCCGCTACGCCCACGTTGCCCGCCAGCCCCAGCAGCAGAAAATTGAACACCGTGGTTGTCACGCCGGAGGAAAGTTCACCCACAAAGCCGGAGATGCCCAGCTGACAGCTCTGCCCCAGCAGTCTTGCCGAGGGCAGCTGCCGCACGAATTGCAGGGTGTTCTCCTTTTTAAAGAAGTGGCGGCTGCAAATGGCGATGCTGATGATAGGCGAAACCGCCGTTGCCAGCGCCGCACCGGCCAGCCCCAGCCCCAAGGGGAACATGAAGATATAGTCGAACACCACATTGAACAGACTGCCGCTCAGGGTCGCCACCATGGCAAGGGAGGGGTCGCCATCGTTGCGGACAAAGGCCGACACGATGTAGTTGCACATAAAAAACGGGGTGAACAGCAAAAAAATGCGGGCGTAGGGGATGCCCAGCGCCACGATGCCGGCATCGCCGCCCATAAGCCGCAGCAGTGCCCCGGGTGCAAAAATACCCGCCAGCATCCACGGGATAGCAGCCAGTACGGCGCACAGGATGGCGTTGGAGAAATACCGCTGTCCCCGGTCATCGTTCTGCGCCCTGGCAATGGCGTAGCGGGTGGCCGATCCCAGCGCGATCATAGAGCCAATGGCAAAAATAAAGTTGTAGAGGGGCAGACAAAGGTTGAGCAGGGTAACACCGTCAGTCCCGGCGGCCTGCGCAATAAAATAGGTATCGGCCAGAATATAGCACGAAGTGCCCAGCAGACCGAAAATATTCTGCGAGACATATTTAAAGAACTGTTTTGTCAGATCCATACACTTTTTTCCTTTTCCCTGTTGTTGCATACGTCTGGAAATTGTAGCATATCTGCCGCCGCAAGTCAACCGCAAAACCCGCCCATTACCGTATAAAAGAAGCAGTTGCGCACAGCGCCCTGCGGGTGTATACTGTACACTGCCGCACCTTGCGGCACACCTGAATGCAGAAAGGAAGAAGCCCTATGTCCGACAGGATCTTATTTTCCATCGGCGAAGCGCTGATCGATATGATCCCCTCCCGGGTGGGGTGCAGCTTTGACGAAGTACCCGCCTTCAGCCCCCGGGTGGGCGGTGCCCCGGCCAATGTCTGCGCTGCCGTTGCCCGGCTGGGCGGGCGCAGTGCGCTGCTGAGCCAGCTGGGCGATGACCCCTTCGGCCACAAGATTGCCCGGGTGCTGGCTGGATGCGGCGTGGAGCTTTCTCATCTGGAATTTACCAGCAAAGCCAGCACCGCGCTGGCCTTTGTCAGCTTAGCGGAAAACGGCCAGCGCACCTTCAGCTTCTGCCGCAAGCCCTCCGCAGACCTGTTGTACGCCCCGGAGCAGATCGACCCGGGCTGGTTCTCGCAGGCCTTTGCCCTGCATTTTTGCAGTGTCTCGCTGGTGGACAGCCCCATGCGCTACGCCCATCTGGCTGCCATCACTGCCGCGCGGGAGGCGGGAGCCATCCTCAGCTTTGACCCCAATCTCCGCTTTCCCCTCTGGCCGGACCGGGAGCAGCTGCGCCAGACCGTGTGGCAGTTTCTCCCCCTGACCCACATCCTGAAAATCTCGGACGAGGAGCTGCCCTTCCTCACCGGCACCGCGGACATGGAAGCCGCACTGCCTCGGCTGTTTACCGGCGATGTACAGCTGGTGCTATACACCTGCGGCAGCAAGGGTTCCCGCGCCTATACCCGCACCGCTGCCGCCAGCGCCCGCAGCCCCAAGGTAACGGCGGTGGACACCACCGGCGCGGGGGACGGCTTTATCGGCTCGTTTCTGTGGCAGCTGCAGCGGGACGGCGTGACCGCCGCCGAGCTGCCAAAGCTTTCCCGCAAGCGGCTGACCGAGTATCTGACCTTTTCCAACCGCTTCTGCGCTGTCAGCGTGCAGCACCACGGCGCCATCGACAGCTACCCCACCTTGGAGCAGCTGGCACAGACAGAACAGCCGGAGGCCGATCTCCCCCTGCTATAAAGGCAAATTTACAGCACATTCTGTATTTTTTAATATTTATATGCTATATTGTATAGAAAATCCGCTCTTTCACCACCCAAAAGGAGGACCCCATGCCCTTTGAGTTTGCTTTTCTGGACTGGCTGTACCAGTTCCGCAACCCGGTAATGAACGCGATCTCCATCTTTTTTGATTACGCCGGTGCCCACGGCGAGATCTGGATCGCGTTCACCCTGCTGCTTCTGCTCTTCCGGCGCACCCGCAAAGCGGGCTTTGCCATGGCGGTGGCGCTGGTGCTGTACATGGCGGCGGGGCACTTCTTCCTCAAGCCGCTGTTCGCCCGCCCCCGCCCCTGTGATCTCAACACCACCATCACCATGCTGGTGGCGCGTCCGCACGGGCACTCCTTCCCCTCCGGGCACACCGCTTCCGGGGTGGCTGCTGCCTACGCGCTCTGGCTGCAAAACCGGAAGCTGGGCGCACCCGCGCTGGTGCTAGCAGCCTTTATCGCCTTTACCCGGCTGTACCTCTATGTGCACTTTCCCACCGATATCCTCGGCGGCGCAGTGCTGGGCATCGTGCTGGGCGCTGCGGCCTCCGCAATCGCAAACTATATGGCGAATCGCAAAAAGAAACAACAGGCTGTATAAAGTCACACACCTTTTATTACAGCTGCCGTTTTCCTCTACGACCCCTCCCGTGAAAATACAATGCCGGAGCGTCCGCAGACGCTCCGGCATTGCTCTATTTAAAAATATTTTTTCCGCTTAAAATTATTCCGCCGGGAGCTGGTATTTCCGGTTCTGTGCCGGGTCCCAGCACACCAACTCCAGCCGACTGCCCGCGGGCAGGGCGGCGTCCGGCTTTGCTGCCTGCCAGCAGCGCTTGAGCGCCGCAGCGGCTCCGGCATCCTCTGCGCCGGGCAGCTCGGTGCACAGCACCGTGCCCTGCCAGCCGTTTTCCGTGTACAGGCTCAGTGCGCCCGCCTTGCCGTCCAGAACGGCAGTGATGTCCTGCTGCAGCTGCGCGTAGCCCTCGGCGGTGGCGGCGTACTCGCCGTGCCACTTTTCAAAAAACACCGAGAACTCCCCGCACAGCTCAATCAGCAGATCCTCTGTGCCGGAGGGGCTTTGCACCACCAGTGCCAGATCCTGCTCCTCCATATAATCAAAGTCCGGGTCGTCCCAGGTGTGCACGGTGACCTGCTGTCGGCTGAGCAGCATCAGCAGCTCCCCCTGCTTTTCAGCGGTATCAAAATCGCCCTGCGGGCTGTTCCAATCTGTGTTCATCGGTGTTTCCTCCGTTTATCTGTTGTGTGGGCGGGGCTTCTGTCCCTTTAAAGATCAATGGTCGTCAAGACATAAAAACATCCGTTCATCGCAATTTATCTCGTTTTCACAAACGATATCCCAGATCCTGAAATATTTCTTTTATTATATCACGCTGCAAAACCTTTCACAACCGGAATCCCCGGGGTTTTCCTTTTTGTGCGTCTTCATGCCGCGAACGCAGCCCGAATCTGCGTGAATGAGGACGTTTTATGCGTGAATGGGCAGCCTCATAGGGAGAAAATCATGGTATAATAAAGACACTGTATGGAGGCGTAGCAATGAAATTGCGAATAGCGATCGTAGAAGACCAGCAGCCGGATGCCGCGCGGCTGGAAAAACTGCTTGACAGGGAGCTCGGGCCCGTCAACTGTGCGTGGTTTGCATCTGGAGATGCTTTTCTTGCGGCAGCTGCGGCGGAAAGCTACGAGATCGTCTTTCTGGATATCTGCATGACGGGAACAAACGGCATTGAAACAGCGCGGCAGCTGCGGCAGGCCGACCCGAACCTGCTCATCGTCTTTGTGACCTCCTCGCCGGAATATGTGTGGGACGCCTTTCCCGTGCATCCGTTTGATTACTTACTGAAGCCCTACAAGGAAGAAAAGGTGCAGCAGCTGGCTGCAGAGCTGCGCCGGGTGCTGGCCCAGCCGGAAAAGGAGCTGGAAGTTCGCATTGCGCGGCAGACAGCGCTTCTGCCGCTAAAAAAGATCCTCTACGCAACGGCGCAGAACCACTTCGTCCGGGTGGTGACCGATAACGGCGAATGCCGCGCGGCAGCCAACTTTGCACAGGTGGAACAGGAGCTGCGCACAGAGCCGAATTTTCTGGTCTGCAACCGGGGCATCATCCTGAACATGGACAAGGTGCTCCGGTTTGACGGCGACAGCATTGAAATGCTGGACGGCACACGGCTTCCGGTCCGGCAAAAAGATAAAAAAACGCTGTTTGCGCAGCTCACGCAGTATCAGTTCCGTCAGATGCGGAAGGAGCACTGAGAAAGGAGAGCGACATTGGAGCTTGCATTGTTTGTACGCTATTTTCTGGATTATGCCGTGCTTTACCCTGCTGCGTTCCTTTGTCTTGCGCCTTTACGGGAGCAGCTGCGCTCTCCGCGAAAGACCTTTGCCCTGACGGCTGTCATAACAACGGCGGCGTGCGCAGGCTTTTCGCTGCTGTGCACCCTGTTGGAGGTAAACAGCAACTTCTTTCTGCTCCCCATTCTGATCCTTACCTTCTGGGCACTGCGGTGGTACGCGGCTTCGCAGCTCTCGGTCAGCCAGACGGCGTTTCTGTTTTCGATCACCGCGGTCATGATGGCGGTCTGCTCGCTGCTTTCGGTCATCCTGAACGCCCGGGCGGAGCTGTACAACGACCAGCCGGTCTGTCTGGTCTCGACCTCGCTGATCTGCCTCAGTCTGGCCGCTATCCTTTCCACCATCCTCTGGTTCACCGCTATTCCGTGGAGCCGCTGGCTGCTGAAGGAATACCGTGGCGATGCGTTCTGGCAGTCCGCATGGCCGCTGCCGGCACTGTACGCCGCATTTCTGGCGTTCTGTATGCCGGAGGATACAGCCATCATCCTGATGAACCGTATGCAGATCATCTCGGTCCTTGCGGTGCTGATCTCGCTGCTGGGCATCTTTCTGCTTCTGTACGAGATGTACCGGGTCGCATGGGAGTATACCCGCAGCTCTCAGCTGGACTGGGAGAACCAGCTGCTGGCCGCAGGAGCCCGGCACTATGCGGAGCTGCTGGCCTGCACGGAGCAGACCCGGCAGCTGCGGCATGATCTCCGCCAGCATCTGCATGTGCTCACCGGTCTGGCAGAGACCGGGCAGACGGACGAGCTGAAGCGCTGTCTCCGCCAGTACAAAGCCGCGCTGGGCGAGGAACCGCCGCCGCTGTGCGCAAACCCTGCGGTGGATGCGCTGGCCGGTTACTGCGACCATGCAGCACACCAGCAGAGCATTCCGGTCGAGTGGGCGCTTGCGCTGCCAAGGTATCTGCCCATACCGGAGAGTGATTTGTGCGTGATACTGGGAGATCTGGTACAGAACGCGCTCTGCGTCAGCCGGAAGCTGCCGCCGGAGCAGCGTCGGGTGCGTGTTATCGCCCGGATGCTCAGCCCCGCAATGATGGGACTGGTGGTTGAAAACAACTGCGGCGACGCGCCGGAACGCAAGAATGATGTCCCGCACGGAGCTGCGGAAACAGAGCTTGTCTCTGTTGAAACAGTCGTCCGCAAGTACAACGGAACCCTTACCACGGAAACCCAGAGCAGGGTCTTCCGGGTAAATATTCTTTTGAATCTATAAAAACACAACCGGATAAATAGGAGGTCTTTTCCATGAAACTGACACGACGCAGCTTCCTCAGCACTTCCGCGCTTGCCCTGCTGGCCTGTGGCTTAGCACCGACCGCGAGCGCCGCCGAAACAAACGGTATCTTTTCCGACCTGCTCGGCTGCAGCGCTGAAACGGCACTGCAGCCCCGGCCTCTGACCCCGAAGGTGGTAGACCCGAACCCGTTCATGGGCATCAGCGAGTCAAACATCCACCACGACTGCTACAACACCGACTCCACCGACGCCATCCTGCCCATTGGCATCTGCCCGGAGGTCAATGTGGCAATGGAAAAGACGAATCCGAACGCCTCGCCCGCCATCTTCTTCGACAACTTTGATAACCCCATCAGCCCGTTTCTGGGCGGCCTTGCTATCCGTGATCTCGACGCTGCCGAGGTAAAGACCCTTGGCTTCTTCTCCCCGACCAAGCACGATGGCGGCGGTTATGTCATCCAGAGCTCGTACTCGTTTGTGGACGGGCGGAATCTCGTGGTCTGCCCGACCAGCCACAACCATGTTCTGATGCTGCGCGCCGCCGATGAGAACGGCGCCCCGCTGCCCGTTTTTGAAAAGGTTCTGGATATCAACATCAAGGCTGCGGCTGAAAAGGTGCTGGGGCGCACGCTGGAGCAGAACCTTCTCTCCGTTGTCTTTGACTATGAGGGCAACCTCTGGTTCGTAACCGGCGGCTTCCGCATCTATCCCAGCCGTCAGCAGCAGGGCGCGATCGGCTATATCTCGCACACCGCCATCGACGCCATCCTTTCGGGCCGCACTGCCGATCTGGAGCAAGAGGTGCACGTCTACCTGCCGGAGCCTGGCGAGGGTGCTGAAAACGGCATTGCCTCCTGCAAGGAGGGTGCCATCATCCTGACAAACCTTGCCTGCTATCTGCTGCGTGCCGACAACGGTGTAAACATCGTCTGGCGCACCCCCTATGACAGCGTTGGCGCAAAGGACAGCCGGGAGGGTGCAGCGACCACCGGCGGCGGTCTGGCATGGGGCGGCGGCTGCTCACCCTCGCTGAGCCGGGAGCTGGTCTTCTTCACCGACAATCTGGAAACGGTCAGCCTGCTGGCACTGGACATCCATACCGGCGCAGTTGTTGCCAGCCATCCGGTCATTGATGAGCTGCCCGCCAATATGCCTGTCTCTGTTGAGAATTCTGCCATCGTCTATGATTTCGGCAACGGCCGGCTCAGCACCATCGTCTGCAACTGGTTCGGCGCAGGCAGCCCGAACCTTGCCAAGCCGGACAGCGATTCCTCCATCCAGAGCTACGAGAACATCTACGACCGCAACTGGCTGCTGAAGGGCAACTGCATGATCATGCCGGGCATTGAGCGGGTAGACACCATCAAAACCGCCGACGGCTGGACGATGAAGAGCATCTGGTGCCGGAAGGACCTGAGCGACACCTCCATGCTGAAGCTTTCAACGGCTACCGGTTATATTTACGGCTTTGTGCAGGATGTGGACACCGGCATGTGGCAGTACATCGTCCTTGATTTTGCAACGGGCAAAACCGCACTGACGGTGGATGTTGCTTCTCTGTACGGCTATAATAATATGGCGATTGGCATGTACGCCGGCCGCGACGGAAACAAGCTCTACTGCCCCACCGGCTATAAGGAGCTGCTGCGTCTGCAGGACCGGTTCGTCTACCTGCCTGAGATGCCGTACCGCCGGGTCGATCTTGATAAGACCTCCCGCAAGATCATCTCCGCAGCGGAGTTTGCCGCCGCAGGCGGACAGGGCACACCGGCAACCTGGCTGCACACCGCTACGCTGGAAAACGTGCACCCCAATACGACTGTTGCTTTCCGGGTGAATGGCCTGACCGGAAAGAAGGACGATTACAAGCTCTACGCCATCGGAACGGACGGCCAGTACCACCAGATCTCCGATTGGACGCTGGAAAATGCGGACGGACGGCTGAGTGCGAAAAAGGTTTACGAGATCCAGCTTGCCGTACAGGATGGCGGCGCGATCGACTGCAGCCCCAACGCCAAGGAAACGACCGTCTCGGTCCTGCTGGCGCGCGGATAAGCGAAAAACCGCGGAGCACACCCAAGGGCTGCGGCAGATGCTGGTGGACAACTACTCGGTATTCTACATCGTGGGCGTGGACACCGTGTCGGTGGCTCGTGTGCTGTACAGTGCGTCCGACCTTGTGCGCCGCCTGCGGAGAATGAAGTGAATCCCAACAACCAAAACGTGGGGCAGTACCTTTTGCAGATACTGCCCCACGTTTTCTCATATCATCTTAAAATGCTTCAGCGCTTCCCGGATGGCCTTTTGCCGTGAGTCTCCAGTTTGTACAATGCGCATACCGTCTCGACACGATCCTGATTGTCCAAACTCAACTCAAGGTCATGGTCAATGATGGGTAGCTTGAACCGGACGGACTTCAGCCACTGTCCGTTAGGCTGGCGTTCCGGGTAGATCTGCACCTCATCGATCAAAATCTCCACCAGTCTGCGGCGTTCCGCCTCGGTCATGGTGGCATAGAGCTTGTCAAAGCAAATCAGGATCTTATAAATGTTGTCTCCTGTGATTTTGTCGGCTTCAATGGCCTGCTTCTTTGCCCGGGCATCCATCAGTCCATTTTCCACCTCTTCGATTTTATCGTACATCTTATAAAGGCGGTCGTCAAGGTCGGATTTCCGGGCGATAAAGTGCCGGTCGTCCGGGTCAAGGCTGTCGATTTCCTCCATAAGCCGGGATTTTGTGGAGTAGTGCTGCCGCAGCTGCTTCTCATAGGCGGCGATTTCCTGCTCAATGGCCGTGGTATCCACCTTCATATTGATCTTTTCCTGCATCATAGCGGCAAAGCGGGGATTGCTGACCAGCTTGGACACCACTTCAGCAACTGCCGCATCCAGCACTTCCTCTTGAATTTGCTTGCGGTAATCGCACTTGTAGCCCCGCTGCATATTGCGGTGCTTGCAGCCGTAATAATAGAAATCCTTGTACTTTGTCCCGTCCGGTCGCTTCTTGATGGACTTATTGCCATACATTCCCGCACCGCAGACCGGGCATTTCACGATGTTGGACAGCAGATGCACCCGGTCTGTTTTGGGACGAGCTACCAGTTCATACTTCTGTGCATTAGCTTTCATCTTGACCTGTGCGGCCTGCCAGACTTCTTCCGACACCAGACCTTCATGCAGACCGTCCACCAGTAGGTAGCTGTCCTGTTCCACCAGTTTATACTCGTTTCTTGTGCCCTTGACCTTTTCCGTTCTGCGACGTCCAAAGGCGATCTTTCCGCAGTAGACAGGGTTCTTCAAAATTTTCTGGATCGTGCTGGAAGAAAACAGGGGGTTCTTTCCATTCTGTCGCTGGATCTTAGAAATCCCATGGTTTTCCAGATACTTGGCAACCCCTGTCGCACCCATGTCAGTGTTTACATACTGATCGAAGATCGTCCGAATGGCAGGGGCTTCCTCTTCGTTGACTTCCAGCTTGCCATCAATCAAACGGTAGCCATAAGGTGCAAAGCCGCCGTTCCAACGGCCTTCCCGCGCTTTCTGGATGCGGCCTTCCATAGTTTGGACACGGATGTTCTCACGCTCAATCTCTGCGACAGCAGACAGCACTGAGATCATCAGCTTGCCTGCGTCCTTGGAGGAGTCGATGCCGTCTTCTACGCAAATCAGGTTCACTCCAAAATCTTGCATCACCTGCAAGGTGGACAGCACATCCGCAGCATTGCGGCCAAACCGGGAGAGCTTGAACACCAGCACATAGGCAACACCATCCTTGCCGGATTTGATGTCATCCATCATTTTGCAGAAGGAAGCACGGCCTTCGATGGATTTACCCGATTTGCCGGCATCCTCATATTCGCCGACGATCTGGTAGTCGTTGAAGTCTGCATAGGCTTTCATACGAGCCTTCTGTGCATCCAGCGAATAGCCATCAATCTGCATCGCAGTTGAAACACGGGTGTATGTGTAGACCTTAGTCTTTTCTGCTGCCATTTCCAACACCTCCCGTTCGTATCATCTTGTTCGGAATATGTATCTCCACACAGGAGAAGTGTCTCCGTGCGGAGTTTGGACATGAATCTCATGTCATTATTATATCATGCCGCAGTAACTTTCTCAACCTGGATCTGCGGATTTTCATTCTTCTGTGCCGGAACTTTCACGTCAGAAATTCTCGATGCAGTCTCCATTTCATCCACCTCCAAAACATCTGCGTATTTTTCAATCATATCTGCCAGAAATGTTGCCAATGCACTCCATTCATCGAGCATTGACATTCTGCCGATCATCCTCCTCTCGATTGACTGCCTGACAATAGAAGTCAAGCACTTCTTTTGGGATTCGGTTCAAGGTTTGAACTGCGGCTTCATAGTCCTGCCGCAGCTTGGCATCCTCCAGACGCTTCAAGACGCTCCCTTCCTTCGCTTTGTCCAGCGA
>CAKSWQ010000056.1 GCA_934512105.1 uncultured Faecalibacterium sp.
GTCACTGTGCCGGCGCTGCCCACCCCGATGGTAATGGCGTCCACAAGGCTCTGGTTCTGCCGGGCAATGCTTTGCACAATGGCGGGGCCGGTGACCCGGCGGTGATACTCCGGGTTGTCATCGTTGGCCAGCCAGTTCATATAGTACCAGCCGTTTGCGGCAGCGGTCTGCGCCGCCAGCGCCCGCGCCCCGGCCAGACCGCTGCGGGCAGGGCTGTGCCGGATCTGCGCGCCCAGCCGCAGCAGATACTCCTGCCGCAGGGCAGGGGCATCCTCCGGCATCACCAGCACGATGGGATGCCCGGCGGTCAGGCTGGCCAGCGTCAGGGCAGTGGCAAAGGGGCCGGAGGCTGCCTCGATGATGGGCTGCCCCGGGGCAAGCTGCTTTTTTTCAATGGCAAGGGCAAGCATCCCCTCGGCAAGGCCGTCCCGGGCGGTGCCGGTGGGGCCGTTAAAATCCAGATACGCGTACAGATGCCCCTTCAGCCCGCAGGCGGCGGCGTAGCCCCGCAGCTCCACAATGGGGCAGGCGGTGGTAAGGGTCTGGTAAAAATTGGGATAGATCGGCACAAGGGCACTCCTTTCTCTTGGGATACAACACTATTATCCTAACGCAAAGCCCCCGGCTGCGTCAAGATGCCTTTTGGCAAAAACAGCGAATTTTGGGCAGATATTTCAGAAAAAACTCCGAAATCCCCTTGACAAGGGGCAGGGGTTCTGGTATACTCCATCCGTAAAGCAAAAAAACTTTACAACACAGCAAGTACAGACAGCAGAGCACCGGGGGTCAACAGCAATGGCAAAAGATCTGGAAATGGGGTATCTGCTGGATTTTTATGGCGAGGTGCTTACCCAGAAGCAGCGCGAGATGCTGCGCCAGTATTATAACGATGATCTTTCGCTGAGCGAGATCGGCGAGAACTTCGGCATCACCCGGCAGGGCGCACGGGACGCCATCAAGCACGGCGAGACCACCCTGAAGGAACTGGAAGAAAAGGTAGGCTTTGCAGCCCGCTACCGGCGGGTACAGCAGAAGCTGGAGCAGCTGGAACAGCTGGTCATCGACACCCGGTTCGAGTGCACCGGCCCCCGCGCCAATATCACCACCACGGAGTATGTGGAAACGCTGACAAAAATGCTGGAGCTCATCCGCTCGATGGATGAAGCAAACGAAAGCTGATCGAATTTTGAAAGGAGCACCGCACAATGGCATTTGAATCCCTGACCGACCGCCTTGCCGGTGTATTCAAAAAGCTGCGCGGTCACGGCAAGCTGACCGAGGCAGATATCAAGGCCGCCATGCGCGAGGTGCGGATGGCTTTGCTGGAAGCCGATGTCAACTACAAGGTTGCCAAGGACTTCTGCGCAAAGGTGTCTGAGCGCGCCATGGGGCAGGAGGTCATGGAGAGCCTGACCCCCGCCCAGCAGGTGGTCAAGATCGTCAATGAGGAGCTGGTAGCCCTCATGGGCGGCACCGAGGCCGCCCGCCTGAACATCAAGAACAAGGGCCAGACGGTCATTATGCTCTGCGGCTTGCAGGGCAACGGTAAAACCACCCACGCGGCAAAACTTGCCAAGTTCTACATCAAGCAGGGCCGCCGCCCCATGCTGGTAGCCTGCGATATCTACCGCCCTGCTGCTATTGACCAGCTGCAGGTGGTGGGCAAACAGGCCGGTGCACCGGTGTTCACCCTGCCCGGCGCAAAGCCGCCGGAGATCGCCCGCAAGGCGCTGGCGCACGCCAGGGACTACGGCAACGACATCGTCATTCTGGATACGGCAGGCCGCTTGCAGATCGACGAAGTACTGATGCAGGAGCTGGTGGACATCAAGGCCGCCGTTCCCGTGGACGAGACCCTGCTGGTGGTGGACGCCATGGCCGGTCAGGATGCCGTCAACGTGGCCAAGACCTTCAACGAGACGGTGGGCGTGGATGGCATCATCCTCACCAAGACCGATGGCGATACCCGCGGCGGTGCAGCGCTTTCCGTGCTGGCCGTTACCGGCAAGCCCATCAAGTTCCAGGGCACCGGCGAAAAGCTGGATGATCTGGATGTGTTCCACCCGGACCGCATGGCAAGCCGCATCCTTGGCATGGGCGATGTGCTCAGCCTGATCGAGCGCGCACAGGATGCCGCCGACGAAAAGGCCGCCGAGGAGACCGCCAAGCGGCTGATGGAAAACAAGTTCGATATGAACGATATGCTGGAGCAGTTCGCCCAGATCCGCAAAATGGGCGGCGCAGGCGCTATGCTGAGCATGCTGCCCGGCGCATCCGGCATCGACCCCAGCCAGATCGACGAAAAAGCCTTTGACCGCATCGAGGCCATGATCTATTCCATGACCAAAGAGGAACGGGAAAAGCCTTCCATCATCAACCCCAAGCGCAAGCGCCGCATTGCCGCAGGCAGCGGTACCCGCGTGGAGGACGTGAACAAGCTGCTCAAGCAGTACGAGATGATGCAGAAGATGATGAAGCAGTTCAAGAAGAGCCCCAAGGGCTTTGCCCGCCGTCTGGGCGGCATGATGGGCAACCCCAACGCCTTCCGCGGACTGAAATAACAACGGTATACAACCCCGGCGGGGTTTGTAACATATATCAAAAACAACAATTTTTGGAGGATATCTATTATGGCAGTTAAGATTCGTCTGCGCCGCGTTGGCGCCAAGAAGGCTCCCTTCTACCGTGTTGTCGTTGCTGACAGCCGCTTCCCCCGCGATGGCCGCTTCATTGAGGAGATCGGCACTTACGATCCCAACAAGGAGCCCTCTGAGGTGAAGATCGATGCCGAGAAGGCAAAGCAGTGGATCGCTAACGGCGCTCAGCCCACTGATACCGTTCGTGTCCTGCTGAAGAAGTCCAACATTCTGTAAGTAGGGAGGGCTGACTCATGCAGGAGCTGTTGCTGGCAGTTGCCCGCGGTCTCGTGGAGGACAAGGACGCCGTCAAGGTCACGGTGGACGAGCCCCGCGAGGACGGCACCATCGTCTACCACCTGAGCGTGGCAGAGGGAGATATGGGCCGTGTCATCGGCAAGCAGGGCCGGATCGCAAAAGCCATTCGTGTGGTGATGCGCGCGGCTGCTGTGCGGGTCGATGAAAAGGTCCTTGTTGAGATCGACTGAGCACCCTACTGGCCCTTTGCCCTTGCGGCAAGGGGCCTTTTTGGTTATAGAAAACCCTCTCAGGCGCAGACCGTACACAGGAGCGTTCTGGAAAAACAAGCAATACACCACCTCTTCGTCAAAAAGCTCCCCCCTCGGGGGAGCTGGCAATGCCGCAGGCATTGACTGAGAGGGTTCTTACAGGAGAAAACGATGCAGCAATATCTGGAAGCCGGAAAAGTTGTTACCACCCACGGTGTGCGCGGGGAAATGAAGCTGGAGCTTTGGTGCGACGGGGTGGATTTTTTGAAAAAAGCGGGCCGCCTGTACCCTTCGGCGCAGGGCGGCAAGGCGTATAAGATCCTTTCCATCCGTCCGCAGGGGCAGATGGCGCTGCTCCAGCTGGAAGGGGTCGGCGATATGGACGCCGCCCGGGCGCTGCGCGGGCAGGTGTTCTACTTTGACCGCAACGATGCCACCCTGCCCGCAGGCCGGTGGTATGTGGCAGACCTCATCGGGTGCGAGGTGCGGGACGCCGACACCGGCAAGGTGTACGGCGTGGTGACCAGCGTGGACCACCCGGGTGCGCAGGATATCTACACCGTCAAGGCACCCGGCGGCAAGGAGTATATGTTCCCCGGGGTGGATGCCTTCCTCAAAGAGCGCAACCCGCCGGAGGGGTATATCCTCGTCACCCCCATCCCCGGCCTGCTGGATGACGATTTTGACAGCGAGCGGGAGGAGGAGTAAGCCATGGGAATGCGTGTGGATATCGTGACCCTGTTCCCGGAGATGTGCCAGCAGGTGCTGGATGCCAGCATCATCGGCCGGGCGGCAAAGCGGGGCTATATTGAGACCCACTGCCACCAGATCCGGGACTATACCCTGAACAAGCAGAAGCAGACCGACGATTACCCTTACGGCGGCGGCTGCGGCATGGTGCTGTACGCCCAGCCCATCGCGGACTGCCTGCGGGCGGTGCAGCGCGAGGTGGCCGAACAGGGACGCCCCGCCCCGCACATCGTGTTCCTGACGGCGGGCGGACAGCGCTACACCGAGGAGCACGCAAAGCGCTTGGCACAGTACGACAACCTGACGCTGGTCTGCGGCCACTACGAGGGCATTGACGAGCGTGTCATCGAAGCTTTTGCGGACGAGGAGATCTCCATCGGTGATTATATCCTGACCGGCGGCGAGCTGGCCAGCCTTGTGGTGGCAGACAGCGTGCTGCGCCTGAAGCCCGGCGTACTGGCCGAGCAGAAGGGCTACGAGGAGGAAAGCTACTGGGACGGTCTGCTGGAATATCCCCAGTACACCCGCCCCGAGGTGTGGGAAGGCCGTGCTGTGCCCGAGGTGCTGCTGGGGGGCGACCATGCAAAGATCGATGCATGGCGCGGCGAGCAGAGCCGTACCCGCACCCGTCTGCGCCGTCCGGAGCTGTACGAGCAGTGGTGCACGAGCCACCCCATTGCCGAAGTGCCCAAGTGGAAGCGGGGCGAGAATGTCCGGCTGGTAAAGACCGCCGAGCAGTTTGCCGCCGCCGCAAAGCTGTTTGCCGAGGGTCGGCAGGCTGTCTGCGCCGACAACTGGACACCGGAATACTGCCGCACCCTGACCGAGCCGCAGTTTTTGCTGCAATTGCAGCAGGAAAAGGCGGCGGGCTGGGTGTGCTACCTGCACACCACCAAGGACGTGCCGGACGGCATGGTGTGCGTCAGCCATAAGGCGGGGCATATCGAGCACCTGTTCGTCACGGAAAAAGCCCGGGGCAAGGGCATCGGCGCAAAGCTGCTGGATTTTGCCCGCAAGAAGCTGCCGGAGCACGCACATCCGGTGCTGAGCGTGCTGAACACCAACACCCGCGCCATTGCACTGTACACCCGCATGGGCTGGCAGCTGGACGGCAGCACCAGTCTGGAATTTGACCCGCAGCAATACCCCACCGTGACGCGTAAATGCGCACTGGTGCAGATGCGCTACGCAGGCCCTGCGCAGGAGTGAGCCGCGCCGGAAATATCGGTGAAAATACACAAAATTCAGAGGAAAACTCCCCGGCAGTCTAAAAGTTGTTGAAAACTTTTGTATTACCCCTCTAACCTTCGGGGTATAATTTTATTATCTTTGTACAAAACCTGAAAAATGCTCCCTGTTTCATTGGGAAAAGCGCCAAAAATGCAAAAGGGGGCTGTACAACCGTATCGACTTGCGCTAAAATGAGTGTAACACAACAGGCACACTATGCTTTTGTACACCAAAACGATATTAGATAGGAGCGCTTTACTATGTACGTAAAAGAAGTTACCGTTGAAAATCAGGTTGGTCTGCACGCTCGTCCGGCTACCTTCTTTATCCAGAAGGCAAACGAGTTCAAGTCTTCCATCTGGGTCGAAAAGGAAGAACGCCGCGTGAACGCAAAGAGCCTGCTGGGCGTTCTGTCTCTGGGTATCGTTGGCGGCACCACCATCCGCATCATCGCTGACGGCGCTGATGAGCAGGCTGCCGTGGACGGCCTGATCAAGCTGGTGGAGTCCGGCTTTGCAGAGTAAGTCTGTATCACAAGCAACAGAAAGCGGCGGGGGTTCCCTGCCGCTTTTTTGATAAGCTTTTTTACGGGAAGAAGGAGGGCTTTTTATGAGCGAGAAAAACAAGCAGCGAATGGAAAAGTTCGTTGCACTGTGCGATTCCGGCAAGCCGTGGTATGTGTTCCTTGTTCTGTTCAGCCTGCTGCTGGCGGCAAACGCCCTGCTGGAGCTGCTCACCGAGCAGCGGGTCAAGGGCTGGGTGTGGCTGCTCAACGCGGCGGGCATCGTGGGCTGTGTGGCTGATATCTTCCACTGCAAAAACCTTCGGGCTGCCAAGGCTGAGGACGAAAACGCATGACCAAGGCCGAGCTCTATCAAAAAGCCTGTATGCTGCCGCTGCTGCCCGGGGTGTATATCATCCGGGACAAAAGCGACACCATCATCTATATCGGCAAGGCCAAGCGCCTGCGCATCCGGGTAAGCCAGTATTTCCGCGAGGGTGTGCCCCACGATAACAAGGTCAGCCAGATGATTGCCCACGCCTACGCCTTTGACGTCATCGTCTGTCAGAGCGAGTTCGAGGCGCTGGTGCTGGAAGCCAGCCAGATCAAGGCGCACACCCCCAAGTACAACATCCTGCTCAAGGATGACAAGGGTTACAGCTATATCCGCGTCACCCGGGAGGACTGGCCGCGCCTTTCCTTCACCCTGCAAAAGGAGGAGGACGGGGCGGAGTATATCGGCCCCTACACCTCCAGCTTTGCAGCGCGGCAGATGGCAGAAACGGCCATGGACGCCTTTTTGCTGCCGCGCTGCTCCAAGCGCTTTCCGCAGGAGATCGGCAAAGGCCGCCCCTGCCTGAACGCCCACATCGGCAAGTGCATGGCGGTGTGCAGCGGAAAAATCAGCTGCGAGACCTACAATCAGGCGGTCAAAAACGCCGTGCACCTCATCCGCTACGGCAAAAAGGATATCCTGAAAACCCTCAACGAGCGGATGCAGGAGGCCTCCGACCGGCTGGAATTTGAGACCGCCGCCCTTCTGCGGGATCAGATCAACGCCATCACCAAGCTGACGGCAGGGCAGAAGGTGGTGGTAGACCCGGACGTGGAGATGGACGTGGTGGCGCTTGCCGGCACGCCGGACAGCGTGTGCGCGGCGGTGCTGCGCTTCCGGGAGGGACGGCTGACCGACAAGCGGGAGTTTCTGTTCCACGATACCTCGGATATCGATGCGGTGCGGGAGGAATTTCTGCCCCGGTACTATCTGGACGATGAGCAGATTCCAAAAATCATTGCGGTGGACGCGCTGCCGCCGGACGTGGATGCCTTGCAGCAGGCGCTGAACCAGAAGCGGGGCAGCGAGGTACAGCTGTATGTGCCCCAGCGGGGCGATAAGGCGCATCTGGTGGAGATGGCGCACACCAACGCGGTGGAGCGTCTGGCGCGGGAGAGTGGCCGCTACGCCCGGGAGGAAAAGCTGCTGGACGAGTTGGCGCAGGTGCTGGGGCTTTCAAAGCCGCCCCGCGCCATTGAAAGCTACGATATCTCCAACTGGGGCGATGGCAGCAGCGTCTGCGGCATGGTCACCTTCAAGGACGGCAAGCCCTTCAAGGCGGGCTACCGCAAATTTAAGATGAAAACCGTGGCGGGCACGGACGACTACGCTTCGCTGGCGGAGACCGTCTCCCGCCGGGCGGCAGAGTACGAAAAATACGCCGCACAGGCCGAAAACGGCCAGCCCGGCGGCAACTGGTTCGGGCAGAAGCCGGATCTTTTGCTGATGGACGGCGGCAGGGGACAGGTGAGCGCCGCAAAGGAGGCGCTTGCCGGTACAGCGCTGGCGGATGTGCCGCTGTACGGCATGGTAAAGGATGACCACCACCGCACCCGCGCCATCGTGGACAGCGATGGGCGGGAAATCGCTATCAACATGAACCGCGGCACCTTTACCTTTATCACTGCCATTCAGGACGAGACCCACCGCTTTGCCAACGCCTACCGCAAGCAGCAGATGAAGCAGAAAAGCTATTCCTCAACCCTGACCGAGGTGCCGGGCGTAGGCCCCAAAACGGCCAAAGCCCTGCTGGCGCAGTTCAAGAGTGTGGGCGCGGTGAAGGAAGCTACTCCCGACCAGCTGGAAAACACCCCCGGTGTGGGCAGGCAGCTGGCACAGACCATTTACGAGTATTTTCACAGGAAAGCATAAAAACACCCCCGGCATCCGTTTTCGCTTCGTTCGGATGCCGGGGGCGTTCTGTGTTTAGGGGTTAATTGGCGTAGGAGATAGAGAAATCGCCGGTGACAGAATCGAGAGCAATTTTACGAGAGGTGTTTGCCTTGCCATTATGGATCGAGCTGCCCTTAAGCCCATTCGTGACGAGGCAATAGTCCGAGGCGCTGCCTTCCAGAGTCAAGTCAGTATCGCCAGTGATGACCGAGATGCTGACATCCTGAGCACCGGACAGCATACCGATCGTGCAGTCACCCATGGCAAGTTCGGCATCGAATTCCGGTGCGGACAGATGGTCAATGCGACAGTCGCCCATGGCAAGATTAAAATCCGCCTCCTTCACAGTTAAGCTGTCGGCAGAGACGTCCCCCATGGCAAGCTCCAAATCCAGTTCTTCCACAGAGAGCGTGCCAAGGTCAACATCGCCCATAGCAAGATCAATGTCTACCTTACACAGGATATTTTCCGGAGCCGTAATGGTGAGTACAGCACTGTAAGTATCAGGAAGATCGTAGTATTTCGGAATATGATAGGAAAACTCTGTGGTACCGTCTTTTTTGCTGGAATGGGTGAGGTACCGGGTCCTAAAGCCATCAAACTGTAAAGTGATATCCGAAGCGTCTGGGTCAACAACAAAGAGAACGGTACCGTAATCCAACTTCAGCGATAGTTTATCGTTGACCATCTCAGCAGAGAGGGAGAAGTTCAGGCCGTCTGAGGTGGAAACGGGAACTGCGGGCTGCGTTGAGGTACTCTCGGCAGGTACTTCCGCAGAGGAAGCGGGAATTTCCGAAGCAGGAGAAACGGATTCGGCCGGCTGCACCGGAGTGGCCTTGGAGTACTGGAAGAAAAAGCAAACCAGCACCAGCACTGCCAGCCCGCCGCCCAGCACCATGCGCCAGCGGGAACGCGGCTTGCGGGCAGGGGATGCCGGGGCGGCAGAGACGCCTTGCGGGCTTTGCTCGTCCAGAATCTTGCGGGCGACCTCCTCCGGGCTGCCCAGCTCCGCAATGGCGCGGGCTTCGTTTTCCGGCCCGGCGGCGTCCAGATAATCCTCGTAATAACTCAAAGCGTCCTTGCGCTCGGCCTCCGGCAAGGGGGCAAGAAGCTGCTCCAGCGCAGCAAGAAATGCAGTACGGGTCATAGATCATTCCACCTCTCTGAAAAATGTGTCAATGGAAGAACGGTAGCGGCTCCACTCCTGCGCGTAGGCGGCAAGCTGCGCCCGCCCGGCGGAGGTGATCTGATAATAGCGGCGGTTGCGGCCATTAAAGGGCGCATCGTAGACCGTGAGCAGCTGGTCTTTCTGCAGCCGGCGCAGCACCGGATACAGGGTGGATTCGCTTAGCTCCAGCGTGTGGGTGACCTGTTGGGTGATCTTGTAGCCGTAGGTACCTTCCGGCTCCTGCGCCACCACGGACAGCACAATGGCATCCAGCAGCGCGGCACTGATGGGAAAACTCATGCGGGAACAGCCTCCTTTCGGTGTGGTCTGTTTCTATAATATTATATAGCATATAATATTGCATAAGTCAATAGGAAATTTACCCTCTCAGTACTAAAGCATTGGGCGCAATGAGAAACCTTCTCGCCACCACCAAAAGCCGTCCCCTTGGGGAAGGTGGCTGCGAACGCAGTGAGCAGACGGAAGGGGTGATTTCCCGCAGGCTGCTGCTTGTTTTTAAGGTACTGAACCCTCTCAGTCTCGCTGCGCTCGCCAGCTCCCCCGAAGGGGGCAAACCCTCTCAGGCGCTCCCGCGCCAGCTCTCCCGAAGGGAGAGCCAAGCCGTAAAGTTCATAACTAAAGTGTTGAGAGAAACGAGAAAGAATCCGGTAGTGCTCTTGGCTCCCTCTCCGAGGGAGCTGGCAAAGCCGTTAGGCTTTGACTGAGGGAGTTCGTTCCTAACAAAAAAGCTCCCCCTTTCGGGGGAGCTGGATGCGAACGAAGTGAGCAGACTGAGAGGGTCAAACTTCTCAGTTTTCAGAAGAGATATCCTGTCCGAAGTACTTTTCGCTCAGGGTCTTTAAGGTGCCGTCGGCGCGCAGTTCTTCAATGGCGGCGTTCAGCGCGTCCAGATAGGCGGTGTCCTCGTTCTTGAGCACCGGGATGGCCACATGGGAGGCTTCGGCGGTCTGTGCCACCAGCTTGAAATCGGCCTCCGGGTGGACGTTCAGGTAGTCGTAGAAGGAAACGTCCGCGTTCAGGGTGGCGTCAATGCGGCCTGCGGTCAGCAGCTGGATGGTCTCTTCCAGCGTGTCGATGCCCTGCACGGTAGCGCCGTAGCTTTCGGCCAGCTCCATGTAGGTGGAAGCCAGACTGTTGGCGGTGGTCTTGCCCTTCAGGTCCTCAAAGCTGTGGATGTCCTCGTTATCCTTGCGCACTGCCAGTGCAGTGTGGATGTAGCCGTAGGGGGTGGTAAAATCGTAGGTCTTGGCGCGCTCCTCGGTCACTTCCACGCCGTTGCACACCATGTCGTAGCGGCCTGCGTCCAGACCGGCAAACAGACTGTCCCAGTCGCTCTCCACATACTCCGGCTCCACGCCCAGCTTTTCGGCAATGGCGCGGGATACCTCCACGTCGTAGCCCACCAGCGTGTCGGAGGAATCGTGGTAGCTCCACGGCTGCCATGCGCCCTCCAGCGCTACCACCAGCTTGCCGCTCTTCTGGATGCTGTCCAGCTTGTTCAGCGTTGCGGAACTGGCAGTACTGGCGGCGGTGTCCTTAGAAGAGCAGCCGGTCATGGACAGCACACCGGCTGCGGCCATAACACCCATCAGAGAAATAAAGGTTCTGCGTTTCATAAGTAAAAAATCCTTTCTGTCGTGAAAAAATATAAAAACAGGAGAGAGCTTATTCCGTATGGGCGATCCTGCGCAGGAAGGCCCGGGTGCGCTCCTCCTTGGGGGATGCAAAGAACTGCTGGGAGGGCGCCTGCTCCACCACCACGCCGTTTTCCATGAACACGGTCTTGGAGGAAACATTGCGGGCAAAGCCCATCTCGTGGGTGACCACCAGCATGGTCATGCCTTCCTCGGCCAGCTGCCGCATCACGCTGAGCACCTCGCCGGTCAGCTCCGGGTCAAGGGCGCTGGTGGGCTCGTCAAAGTAAATGATCTCCGGGTCGGCGGCAAGGGCGCGGGCAATGGCCACCCGCTGCTGCTGCCCGCCGGAAAGCTGGCGGGGGTAGTAGTCGGCGCGGTCGGCAAGGCCTACCTTGGCAAGCATCTTCATGCCGATTTCATCCGCCTGCTCCTTGGGCA
>CAKSWQ010000057.1 GCA_934512105.1 uncultured Faecalibacterium sp.
GCACGCTTCGTTTTTTTGACCCGGATATCCATACAATTCCTCCGTCAATGTATTTCGTAAAGGATGCTTAACCAACGTTTGGAACGTGATCCGTTGCTTAAACACCGGACACGCCGGAAGCTGCTGATTGCAGCCTCTGCGGCATAGTGCTATTATAGCACCACAGAGATGGATAAGCAACTAAGAGTTGCAAATCTGGTTCGTGAATACGAAAAATAAAAAATGGAGGATGCTTTATGAAAATGATGGACTTCAACAGTGTCAAAGGCAAAGTAGCTATCGTGACCGGCGCAAGCCGCGGTATCGGCCGCGCCATTGCCGAGTGCTTCGGCGAAAATGGCATGAAGGTAGTCTGTGCAGCCCGCAGTGCCCAGCAGGGGCAGGCTGTGGCAGACGGCATCTGCGCCAAGGGCGGCGATGCCATCTTTATCCAGACCGATTGCAGCAAGGCTTCTGCCATCAAGGAACTGGTGGACAAGACGGTGGCCCATTACGGCAAGCTGGATGGCGTTGTCAGCAACGCAGGCATCGGCATGGGCGGCACACCGCTGCACGAGTATGAGGTAGAGGATTACGAGAAGATCTTCTCCCTGAACAGCGAGGGCGTCTTTGCCGGGATGAAGTACGGCGCAGAGGCTATCCTGAAAAGCCACAGCGAGGGCGGCTTCCTCATCAATGTGGCATCGGTGGCAGGGCTTGTGCCCCAGCGCGGACAGGCATTGTACAGCGCCACCAAGTTCGGTGTGGTGGGCATGACCCGTGCAGCGGCACTGGACTATGCGGAATATGGCATCACCGTCAACGCCATCTGCCCCGGCTACACCAAGACCAGCATCTTTGGCGATGCACCGGCTGCGGCCATGGACTTTTTCGCATCCGACTGCCCGGCAAAGCGGATGGGCGACCCGGAGGAATGCGCTGCACTGGCACTCTTCCTTGCCAGCGGTCTGGCACGGTACATCACCGGCGCAGCCATCCCGGTGGACGGCGCACTGTCTGCCGGGCACCAGAGCGTCAGCAGCTGGAAGCACCCGGAAATTTTGACCGGCGGCAAGCTGAACAGCCAGAGCACCATTGCAGCCCTGATGGAAAACGAGGCCGCAAAGGCCATCGTGGAGCAGTATCTGCCCGGCTTTGCCGAGAATCAGCAGGCAAAAGCCGCCTACGGCATGACCTTTGGCAAGATCGGCCCCATGCTGGGTCTGCCGGAAGCAGCGCTGAAGGCACTGCTGGATGCGCTGGATAACCTGTGATAGATGTCGCTCTGAAAGCCCCATGACCGGGGCTTTCGTTCTGCCTGCGTGCGGTTGATTTTTGGAGGAGATCATGAAGAACGAAGCACTTTTCCGTACCGGCTCTGTCTGGAAGTCTATTTTTTCCATGGCGGTGCCTTCCATCATCATCATCCTTGTCATGGTGCTGTACAACATGGCAGATATGTTTTTTGTGGGCTGTCTGGGCGACACCGCACAGGTGGCGGCGGTCTCCGTTGTCGGGCCGGTATTCTCGATCCTTGCGGCGGTGGCGACGATGCTTGGCGCAGGCAGCAGTGCCATCATCGCGCGCTGCTTTGGCGCGGGTGAGATCGAGCAGGGCAGAATTTGTTCTTCGCTCTGCTTCTGGACCAGCTTTTTTCTGGGCGTTCTGGTCAGCATCGGTCTGCTGGTGGGCAGAGTGCCGCTTTTGGGGATGCTGGGCTCCAATGCAGAAATTTTTCCCTATGCGGAGCGGTATCTTCAGGTTCTGGCACTGGGTGCACCGTTTTTCATCCTGTCCAACAGCATGGCGATGCTGGTGCGTGCAGAGGGCGCAGTAAAAGAGGGCATGATCGGTAATCTTCTGGGCACGCTGGTCAACTGCATTTTTGACCCGCTGTTCATTCTGGTGCTGCACTTCGGGGTCAGCGGTGCGGCTGCCGCCAGTGTGCTGGGCAACCTTGTGGCGACTGCCTGCTACCTGCGCTACATCGTTAAGCACGGCACGGTGCTGACCGTTGACTTCCGCCCGGCTTTGAAAAAGCCGCAGATGCTGGGCGAGCTGCTGGCCATCGGTCTGCCCAACGGCATCAGCAGCCTGCTGGCCGGGTTTGCGTCCTCCTTCAGCAACCGGCTGCTGGTGACCCACGGCACAGCGGCGGTCGCAGCCATGGCGGCGGCAGGCAAGACGACCATGATCATCAGCATGATTGCCATGGCGATCTGCATGGGGTGCCAGCCGCTTCTGGCGTACAGCTACGGCGCAGGCGACGCAAAACGCCTGAAGCAGCTTTTGAAGAACCTGATCCTGCTGACCGTTGTCTTTGGCGTTCTTGCCGGAGCAGCCAGCTTTGCCGGACGCAATGCGCTGATCGGGATGTTCATCAAGGAAGAAGGCACCTTCCGTCTGGGAACGCAGCTGGTGGTTTATCTTGTTCTGGGCAGCCCGGTGATCGGCCTGACCTATCTGGCAACCAACCTATTGCAATCCGTGGGCCGGGCGAGCGGTGCGGTGGTGCTCTCTCTTTTGCGGCAGGGCCTGCTGCTGATCCCGCTGCTGTACCTGATGAATGCACTTTGCGGCGTGCAGGGCATTGCGGCGGCACACCTGATGGCAGATGTAGGCGCTGCGGCTATCTCTGCAGGCATCCTGCTGCACTGGCTCCGGGCGTCTGTGGAAAAAACGGCGAAAGTATGATATACTGTTTTCATCAATGAGCCGGAGGGATTACACATGGATGTTCTCCAGAATATGATGCTGTTTTCCGAGCTTGTCCAGTGCGGCGGAAATGTTTATACATGGTGCTATGATGCAAAAGGTGTGCTCTTGCGGAGCAACTGCCCGGACGAGGCATTTCTTGCCAGCGCATTTGAACTGTTCGGCTGCAAACAGCGGATGCTGGAGCATGGAAACCGGGACGATGTGCCTGTTACCTTGGGGACGGCGCTGGGTCTTTTGTGGGGCGCAGCCTTTGAAAAAGAAGAGGGAACGCTGAAGCGCATCTGGATCATCGGACCGGTGTTTTATCAGGACGTGACCATGCGGGGCGTGGAGGAAGGGCTGAAATATTACAGCAAGCTGGAGATCAGTGTGGCATGGACGATCCAGCTTTACGAAGCCCTTGAAAAAGTCCCTACCTTGCAAAACACCATCATGAGCCGCTACCTGCTGATGATGCACTACTGCCTGACCGGGCAGCGGCTGGAGCTGAGCAGTGTGAACAGCAGCACAGCGCAGGAGGAGCGGCTGAAAAGCGCCGCAATTCCCCACGACCGGCATAAGATCTGGATGGCAGAGCAGGGGATGCTGCAGATGGTCCGCACCGGAGACTTAAATTATAAGCAGGCGCTTTCCAACAGCATGAGCATGAGCGCGGGTGTGCCGGTGCAGAGCAGCGATGTTCTGCGCCAGAGCAAGACCTCCATCATCGTGTTCACCTCTCTGGTGTGCCGTGCCGCCATTGAGGGCGGGCTCTCCCCGGACGAGGCGTACTCGCTGGGCGACAGCTACATTCAGACCGCAGAAGCGGCAAAATCGCTGGATGAGCTGAGCCCCCTTGCAATGATGATGTACGATGACTTCATCCGGCGTGTCCATAAGCACCGGACGAACCCGAACCTCAGTATGCAGATCCAGAAATGTGTGGATTACATCGAGATGAATCTGGACAAAAAGATCGTGGCAGAAGATCTTGCTGCTTTGGTGGGCTACACGGAATATTACCTCACCCATAAATTCAAGGAAGAAACGGGTCTGAGCGTAACGAACTATGTAAAGTTTGCAAAGATGGAACGTGCAAAGGTTCTGCTGAAAAGCACACCGCTCAGCGTCCGGGAGATCTCCGAGCAGCTTGGCTTTGCCACCCGCAATTATTTCAGTGCAGTCTTTCAACAAGTTACCGGAAAAACGCCTATGGAGTTCCGGGAACACTAAAAATACAACAGCCCGTCTGCTTTTGGTTCAGACGGGCTGTTGTTCTATGGAATAAGGACTCAATCCAGCCGGAACACCTGCTCCAGTTTAGGCTGTGCACCGGTCACGGGGTCCATTTCCAATTCCAGAATGTCCTTCATGTACTCGTTCCAACGGTCTACCACCGGGCTTTCTGCCTGCACCTTTTCGGCGTAGGCAACACCTTTTTCGCATTCATAGTAGCCGAACAGTTCATCGTTGCAGTAGAAGATGCTGTAATTGCAGATGCCGGCATCTTTCAGCACTTTCACCATCTCCGGCCAGATATCTGCGTGACGTTTCTGGTATTCGGCCTTACAGCCGGGCTTGATGCGGCCCTTCCATGCCATGTGTTCCATGCTCTGCTCCTTAGTTGAGAAACTTCTCGTTCAGGGTCACACCAAAGTCGCGGGCAATGGCGCGCAGGTCGTCGTCGGTGATGGTCTGCCGGATGATGCCGCCGCCCATGGAGAGCACCTTGACGTAGATTTCGGCGCTCTTCTCGATGGTGTGTGCCAGACCGAAGGTGATGTCAAAGTCCGGGCCGGAGGCAAACAGACCGTGCTGTGCCCAGATGGCAGCCTGATAGTGCTTCATCAGTTCACTGGTGGCCATGGCGATGTCAGCCCCACCGGGCACCATCCACGGGCAGACGCCTACGCCCTCCGGGAACACCACCGGGCACTCGGTGGCGCTCTGCCACAGGGCACGGGTGAAGTCCCGGTCGGTCAGGGGCAGAATGTAGGTCAGGGCAATCACATTGGTGGCGTGGCAGTGGTAGATGACGCGGTTTGCACCATTGGTGGCGGCCTTGCGGACGCTGTGGTTCATGAAGTGGCTGGGAAACTCACTGGTAGGCTTTGCGCCATCTTCCAGGCCCCAGACGATGCGCCAGCTGTCGCCCTTGTCGTTGATCTCCACAATGCCGATGCTGTGGACAGGGTCCGGCTCTACATTGCGGAAGAATTTGCCCGAACCGGTGGTAATGAAATACTCCCCGGCCAGATTGTCGGCCTGCACGCCCATATTCACCCACTCGCGGGGCTGCTCATTGAAGAAGGAACGGCACTGGGCCACTTCTTCTTCCTTCATGCGGTAGGTCAGGTTGCCGCCGTTGCGCTCGTGCCAGCCCTGAAGCCAGCCATCGTTGCACATCCGCATAAAGCCTTTTACGATTTCAATATCCAGAATACCCATCTTCAAAAACCTCTCTCATTCAAATGCGCTTGCACAGCACGTTTTGCTCGTACTCCTTTACCTGGTCGAACCATGCGCCGTCCACCGGCACACCGTTCCGGCGGCAGTATTCGTCCCAGACCTCGCCGAAAGGCAGGGTCTTCAGCTCCTCCTGCCGCACCATCAGCTCGGTGAACTGATTGGTGTCCTGCAGCTCCTTCAGCGCCGTGTGCGGGGTGCACAGGGCAGACAGCAACGCTTTTTCCACGTTGCGGAAACCCACCGTCCATGCGGAGATGCGGTTGATGGAGGCGTCAAAGTAATCCAGTGCAATGTTCACCCGGCCGTCCAGACCGCCGCAGCGGACGATCTCCTTGCAGATTTCCTTGGTCTCATCGTCGAACAGCACCACATGGTCGGAGTCCCAGCGGATGGGGCGGGTGACGTGGAGGGCGATCTCCGGGAAGAAGGCCAGCAGGGCAGGGATCTTATCGCTGACCACCTCCGTGGGGTGGTAGTGGCCGTTATCCATCAGGGGAATGCACTTTTCCCGGTTGAAGGCGGCATAGCTCAGGGCAAACTCCGCGCTGCCTACGGTGTAGGCCTCCACACCGATACCGAACACCTTGCTCTCGATGCATGGCTTCACCAGCTTAAAATCGTAAGGCTCACTCAGAATTTCATCAATGCTGGCCTTGTAGCGGTCGCGGGGACCTTTGCGGTCAGCCGGTACGTCCTTGAAGCCGTCTCCAGTCCAGATGTTCATTGTGCAGGGTTGCCCCAGCTCCTCCGCCAGATACTGGCTGATGCGGATGCACGCTTTGCCGTGTTCCACCCAGAATTTCCGGGTCTCTTCGTTGGGACTGGCAAGGGTCAGGGGGTCGCACTTGGGGTGGGAGAAAAAGGTGGGGTTAAAGTCTGCCCCCAGCCCTCTTGCCTTGCAGAAATCCACCCATTTTTTGAAGTGCTTTGGCTCCAGTCTGTCCCGGTCTACCCACGGGTTCTCTGCGTCAAAAATGGCGTAGGAAGCATGGAGGTTGATCTTTTTGGTACCGGGGCAGAGGGAAAGCACCTTGTCCAGGTCTGCCATCAGCTCCTCCGGGGTCCGGGCACGGCCGGGGTAGTTGCCGGTGGTCTGGATGCCGCCGGTCAGGGGTTTAGCGGGGTCGGTATCAAAGCCCCGGACGTCATCGCCCTGCCAGCAGTGCAGGGAGATGGGCACGGTTTTCAGCCGGGCTATGGCTGCCTCGGTGTCCACGCCAATGGCGGCGTAGCGGGCTTTTGCTTCTGCGTAACTCATACTGTTCCTCCTTCAGGAATGCTCATCTGAATTTTCAAATTGCCGATGGCGGTGGCCTCGATGGGCAGCGCCACCACCTGTTTTCCGGTATAGTGGGCGGTAAGCTCGTTCAGGGTGGCGTTCTTTGCGCCGCCGCCTGCGATGTACAGTTTATCCCAGTGCTGCCCGGTGAGGGTTTCCAGCTCCCGGAAGGCCTCGCCGTAGCAGTAGGCCAGCGAATGGTAGATGCTGTTGATAAGGTCGGCATCCGTGGCCGGGGCTTCGCCGGTCTCGGCGAGAGCTGTGCGAATCTCTGCACGCATATCCTGCGGGGCAGAGAAGCGGGCTGCGTTCACATCAAAAATGCGGGTGTAGGTGCTAGTTTTGGCCAGCCCCACCATCTCGGCAAAGGAGATGCCCAGCTGCTTTTGCACACATTGGATGATCCACAGACCCATGATGTTTTTCAGGTAGCGGATGTACCCCACGCCGCCTTCGTTGGTAAAGTTTGCTTTGCAGCTCTCCGGGCTGGTGTTGGGCTTTGCCAGCTTGACCCCCAGCAAACTCCATGTGCCGGAGGAGAGGAACGGCCCATCCCCCTGTTCCATGGGAATGCCCTCCACCGCGCTGGCGGTGTCGTGGGTGGCGCACAGCACCACCTTGGTCTGCCCGCCCACCTCGGCGGCAATGTCCGCTTTCAGTGCTCCCAGTACCGTGCCGGGTGCGGTCAGCTTGGGGAACATCGTTTCCGGTAGGCCCAGTGCCTGCAAAATCTCCGGGTCGTATTCCCCGGTCTGGGCATTCACAAGGCCGGTGGAGGTGGCATTGGTGTACTCCCGCGCCTTCACGCCGCACAGTTTCCACAGCAGATATTCTGGGATCATCAAAAAGTCCTCGGACTGTTCCAGCCGCCCGGCTTTTTTGTCGGAATACAGCTGATAAATGCTGTTGAAGGGCTGGAACTGGATGCCGGTGCGCTGGTAAAGCTGCGCAAAGGGCAGAATGCTGTGGACTTCGGGGATCACTGCCTGCGTCCGGTCGTCCCGGTAGGCGTAGACAGGGGAGAGGGGCTGACCGTCTTTCAGCAGCACATAGTCCACCGCCCATGTGTCGATAGAAAGGCTCTCGATGACCGGGTACTTTGCAAAGGCTTCCCGGATGCCCTGCTTCACGTTGGCAAACAGGCTGTCGATGTCCCATTCCAGATGACCGTCCACCCGCCGGACACTATTGGGAAAACGGTACACTTCCTCGGTGTGGAGAACACCGTTCTCCATCCATCCCACAATGTGCCGTCCGCTGGACGCACCAATGTCGATGGCAAGATAGTTTTTGTGCATAATGGGCCTCCTGTGTGGCTTTGACTGCTACCAGTATAGCCCCAGGATGCTGCCGATTCCATCCGCAAAGGTGACACATTCTTTGTGAAAAGTCTACTCTTGCACAGCAAGGGCGGATGCGCTATACTGGACCCAGAAAGAGAGGAGCCGGAACATGCTGACTTATAACATGGATGTGACCCCGGAAAGCGTTTGGAAGCGCACCACCCCCAGCGAAGCAGAGCTGGCACAGCCCTATTACTGCACCGAGGCAGGGGTGTTTTATGCCCAGCAGCATTTTTCCACCGCCCGCACAGATAAGGAGAGCTATATCCTGTTTTATACCCTCCGGGGTGCAGGGCTTATTGAGCAGGGGGAAAGCCATGTGGTGCTCAGTACCGGGCAGGCACTGCTGCTGAACTGCCGCACCCCGCAAAGCTACTGCACTGCACCGGGGCAAAGCTGCTGGCACCATTACTGGGTGCATCTGGACGGCGCAGGGGTGGCAGCCCTGGAACCGCTGCTGCTGCCGGGCAAAAAACTGACCCCGGTGCAGCTCACCGGGGTCAAGATGCAGGAATGTTTTGAAACGCTTTTGGCACAGATAGAGCGCAGTACCGTGGACGGCATGGTGACTGCCGGTCTGGCGCTCCACGAGATGCTGGCCTTGTGTGCCCGGAGCATCCTTGCACAGGCCGAGGCCACCAGCGCACGGCAGGTGATCCTACAGGCGGCAGAGATCCTGCGCAAAAATTACCAGAGAGAGCTTTCTCTCGCCGACCTACTGGCAGAGGCGCACATGAGCAAAAGCTATTTTCTGCGCCTGTTCCGGCGGTATATGGGTACGACGCCGTATAACTACCTCGTCAACTTCCGCATTACGCAGGCAAAGGAACTGCTTGTCCTCACTGACCACAGTGTGACCGAGATCGCGCAGCAGGTCGGATTTGGCGATGCCAGCAACTTTTCCACCCGGTTTGCCAAGGCGACCGGGCAAAGTCCCCTGCAATACCGCAAAAGCGCACTGAAGCCGGTGGAGGGGGCAAGGTGAGCGGAGGAATTGTGTCAAAATGACACAATTCCTCTGGGGACGTTTAGCATAATGGTGTATGACTATGTTTTATATTCATCGGGCATTAGAAGTTCTTTTTGCTAACTCTTACAAAAAGACTATAAAAGACTTGCCATCTTCTGCAAAACATGGTATATACATTATACGAAACATTGCTTTAATGAACGTATCACCGTTCAATGGTGTATAAAGTGAGGTACTTGCCATGACCGCCGTGATCTATGCTCGTTATTCAACTGACAGCCAGCGCGAGGAATCCATCGAAGGCCGGATTCGGGAGTGCACCGCCTACGCAGAGAAGAATGGCTTCACGGTGGTGAAGCATTACATTGACCGTGCCGTCTCCGCAAAAACGGACAACCGCCCACAGTTCCAGCAGATGATCAAGGACAGTGAGCGTGGCATCTTTGATGTCATCATTGTCTGGAAACTCGACCGCTTTGCCCGGAACCGCTACGACAGTGCCCGGTACAAGACCCAACTGAAGCGGAACGGCGTGAAACTGGTATCGGCAACGGAAGTCATTTCGGCTGGCCCGGAGGGCATCATTCTGGAGTCAGTGCTGGAAGGCTACGCCGAATACTACTCGGCTGACTTGTCTGAAAAGGTCGTGCGAGGAATGACCGAGAATGCTCTCAAGGGTATTTATAATGGCGGCACGATTCCGTTCGGCTACATGATCGATGAGACCCGGCATTACCAGCCCGACCCGTTGTTGGCTCCGTATGTGGAGCAGACGTTCCAGAAGTATGCAGATGGTGCGACCATGACTGACCTGCGGGATTGGTTAAAGGCGCACAACATTAAGAATTCGATGGGCGGGGAGATGTCCTATAACACCATTCAGCGGATGCTGAGTAATCGCCGGTACATCGGCGAGTTGCGTTTGCGGGATGTGGTACAGCCCAATGCGATCCCGGCGTTGGTGTCAGGTGAACTTGTCGGGGCAAGGTCCCTCCATCTTGCTGCGCAAGACCGTTCTGTCGCTTGAAAGCCCCACTGGGGCTTTCATTGCTCCGCTTCACTGCGCAAACGCGAACCTGTTCAACAAGGTGCAGGAAAAGCTGGCGAAAAATAAAAAGGCCCCTGCTCGTCATAAGGCAGAGGAAAGCTATCTGCTCACCACTAAGTTGTACTGCGGTAAGTGCAGAGCGCTGATGTTCGGGGAAAGTGGTGTCAGCCACACCGGGAAGATGTACACTTATTACAAGTGCGCTGCCGCCAAGAAGAAAAAGACCTGCGATAAAAAGGCCGTGCGGAAACAGTGGCTGGAAGATCTGGTGGTCAGCGAGACCATGAAGCTGGTGGAAGATGACGCTTCCATGAATGCAATTATCGCCAAGGTTATGGAACTGCAAAATCAGGAGAGCACCGACCTGCCTATCTACGAAAAGCAGCTGCGGGAAACGGAAGTCGGCATCACCAATATGCTGAACGCCATCCAAATGGGCATTCTGACCAGTTCTACCAAGGAGCGGCTGGAAGCGCTGGAAGAACAGCGGAAGGAACTGCAAGCCCGCATTGCAGAGGAGCGGCTTGCCAAGCCGAAGATGAAAGAAGAGTTCGTCCGGTTCTGGCTGCTTCGTTTCCGCAAGCTGGATATGACCCAGCCGGAGCAGCGGCAGGCACTGGTGGATACCTTCATCAATGCCATCTACCTCTACGATGATAAGGTACTTATTACCTTTAACTATAAAGAAGGTACGGAGACGGTCGATTTCGGGGAAGCCGTGAAAGCGGAGAAAAGTTCGGATATGAGTGCGCGAGGTGCACCAGATTTTGAACGTCAAATCGTAAGATTTTGTGTTCTTTTTTGTTATGTAACCCCGAAAAATCGGGGATTGCACGGTCAATGCACGGTTTTTGCACGGTCGGCTTTTTCATGGGAATCCTCTGCATGGGCTGGAATTGCCTTGAAATGCGTGGTAAATTTTGCATCAGGTCAGAAGAGCCAGACGGAGCTGCGCCTTTACTTCGGGGTCTGCATTCTTCAGAAGTTCCAGCAGAGCGGTCATAGAGATAGTCGGTTCGCCTTCGGCGGGTACAGCCTGCGGGCTGGGATTTCCTGTTTGGCGTAGAAATCTTCCTCAAACTTCTTGCCCAGTTCTACACGAGAAGATTGCTGGATATGGGCATAGGTGTTTACCAGCATATCTGCCGTAGCGTGTCCAGTGGTTCCCTGAACGGCCTTCACATCGCCGCCGGAGATCATCAGCTGATAGGTGGCACTGGAAT
>CAKSWQ010000058.1 GCA_934512105.1 uncultured Faecalibacterium sp.
GGAGAGGGGAGAGTACAAGATCTCATCAATGTGCAGGCCGCTGTCCCGGACAAGCTCGCCCAGCTGCCGCGCCTGCTCCTGCCCGTGGGCGGTCAGCGGGCTGTCGGTCATGCCGCAGATCTTATTTTCCACGTTCCATACCGTCTCGCCGTGGCGGGTGAAATAGATATTATGCATAAATTTACTCCTTACAGCTTGTGCAGGGTGCCGTCCGGCAGCAGACAGACGGCGTCCCCCTCATCGATGCCCAGACGGGTCAGCTCCTTGTCCGGGTAGGGCAGGATGCGGGCAGCCCCGGCGGCATCGGTCAGGGTCACATCGCACAGCACCGGCTGCCCGGCGGGCAGCTCTTCGCAGCCGTACAGCTGCTCGTCAATGCGCAGCACGCGGTATTCCGGCATGGTACAGCCCCTCCTTTGTGTTTTTCCTTATTATATAGCACCCGGGGGCTTTGGTGCAAGGGGGGATGTAACCCTCTCAGTCACGCCTGACGGCGTGCCAGCTCCCCCGAAAGGGGGAGCTCTATTCGCACTGACCGGAAGATGGCAAAAAGCTCCCCCTTCGGGGGAGCTGGACGCGACCAACGGGAGCGGACTGAGAGGGTTTGTTCTCCCCCGCTTGACAGCGATGCTGGAAAATTGTTACAATATGGTTACGACTGCAAACAATGCGGAGGGGTTCATGAATATTACGGAACTGCGGTATCTGGTAGCCATCATGAAATGGGGGTCGGTGTCGGCGGCGGCAAAGCAGCTGTACGCGGCGCAGCCAAATGTCAGCAAGGCGCTGAAGAACCTGGAAGAGGAATACGGGCTGCGCATTTTCGAGCGCTCCTCCACGGGCATGATCCCCACCGAGCAGGGCAAGCGGTTCATCCGGCAGGCGCAGCGGGTGCTGCAGCAGGTGGATGAATTGGCGCAAGAGGCGCACCAGCAGCGCAGCTGCGCCGAGCTGCGGGTGGTGCTGACCCATGCCACCTACGCCTCCTATGCGGCGGTGGACTTTTTGCAGCAGGCTGCCCGCAGCGAGCAGCTGCGGGTGCATATCCGGGAGAGCGGCGCCATCGAGGCTTTGGACTTTGTGCTGCGGCAGGGCTACCACATGGCGCTGCTGCGCTACGCCGCCGAGGACGAGGACTACTACCGCCGCTACTGCCAGCGCCACGGCCTGCGGCAGGAGCCCATCATGGAGTTTTCCTACTTGCTGCTCACCAGTCAGGACAGTCCGCTGGCGCGGCGGCAGGTGCAGGACCTTGACGAGCTGAACGACTACATCGAGGTGCTGCACGGCGACACCCATCTGCCCGGGGAGGAGGGCACCATCTCCCGCTGGCAGGCAAACCCCAACCGCCGCATCCATGTGTACGAGCGGTGCAGCCAGTTCTCCATTCTGCAAAACCTGCCCACGGCCTATATGTGGTCGTCTCCCATGCCGCAGCGCGCGCTGGAGCAGTACCATCTGGCGCTGCACGGCTGTCCGGCGCAGAAGCAGCAGATGCGGGACGTGCTGGTGTACCCGGAGCGGGAGCCTTTGCAGCCGGAAGAGCAGCTGTTTGTGCAGTTGCTGCACAAGCAGGCGGATGCCACCATTAAGGACAGCGGGTGGAAGAAGATTTGAAATGGCCTCCGCTGCGCTCTAGCCATATTCAGCGGAAAAATATTTTAAATTTCGGGGTACAGGAAAGTCTGCGGACTTTCCTGTACCCTTTTTTCATGGGTGGGAGAACCCCTTCCGTCATCGCCTGCGGCGATGCCACCTTCCCCAAGGGGACGGCTTTAGCACTACCGAAAACTTCCTCATTATTCCTAATACTTTAGCAACGAGCCTTAGACCTTGGCTCTCCCTTCGGGAGAGCTGGCGCGGGAGCGCCTGAGAGGGTTAAGCCGTCCCCTTGGGGAAGGTGGCTGCGACCAACGGGAGCAGACGGAAGGGGTGCCCCGCCTGAGAGGGCGAATTTCCCTTCTTTTCGTCCCAAATCCCACGTTTTGGGGAGAAAATCGTAAACGATTAAGCAAAGTGCACAAAAAGGCGGCGCAAAGTTTGGCGGGGGCGGCTTTGACGGTTCCCGGAAGAAAAGCAAAGAGAAATTGGAAAATAAATTAAAACGAATTAACGCTGCAAAATGAAAGTTTGCGCAAACAAATAAAATGAGCACCCATATACTTTTTGATATAGGAACTATACCTAAAAAATATTAACACAATTATGAAAAAGGTGTTAACATGAAGCCAGAGATCGGTCAAGGCCGCAGTATGGCATAAGCTGTCGGCGGCTGAAATTCAAAAGGAGGTTTCTGGTATGATTAGTTTCTTACTGTGTCTGGCGCTTCTTATCATCGGCTACTTTGTCTATGGTAAGATCGTGGACAACACGTTCGGACCGGACGACCGCGAAACTCCTGCTGTGCGCATCAACGATGGCGTTGACTACGTTGTGATGCCCCAGTGGAAGCTGTTCCTCGTCCAGCTGCTGAACATTGCAGGTCTGGGCCCCATCTTTGGTGCACTGCAGGGTGCTCTGTGGGGTCCCGTGGTGTTCCTGTGGATCACCTTCGGCACCATCTTTGCCGGCGGCGTACATGACTACTTCTCCGGCATGATGAGCGAGCGCAACGACGGCGCTTCCATCGCTGAGGTCACCGGCCGCTATCTGGGCCCTGTGATGCAGACCATCATGCGTGTGTTCTCTGTGGTGCTGCTGATCATGGTCGGTACCGTGTTCGCAGTCGGCCCCGCAGGCCTGATCGTTACCCTGTGCAAGAACGGCGGTATGTCCGGTGTGATGACCACCACTCTGTTCTGGCTGATCATCATTCTGGTGTACTACTTCATCGCAACCTTTATCTCCATTGATGCCATCATCGGTAAGATCTACCCCCTGTTCGGCATCTGCCTGATCATCATGGCTGTGGGCGTTATCTTTGGTATCTTCACCAACCCCGCCTACACCATCCCCGAGATCTGGGCAAACTTCAGCAATATGCACCCCTCTAACACTCCTATCTGGAGCTTCATGTTCATCACCGTTGCCTGTGGTGCTATCTCCGGCTTCCACTCCACCCAGTCGCCTCTGATGGCTCGCTGCATGAAGAGTGAGAAGCAGGGTCACTTCGTATTCTACGGTGCAATGGTCAGCGAGGGCATCATCGCTCTGATCTGGGCTGCTGCCGGCTGCGCACTGTACACCATCACCGACGGCAAGATGGTCGGTCTGGCCGAGGCTCTGGCTGCCGGTCAGTCTGCCGCTATCTACGACGTCTGCCTCAAGACCATGGGTAAGGTTGGCGTGGCACTGGCTATGATCGGTGTCGTCATCTGCCCCATCACCTCCGGTGATACCGCCTTCCGTTCCGCTCGTCTGACCCTGTCCGACTGGCTCAAGATCGATCAGGACAGCTACGCAAACCGCCTGAAGCTCTGCATCCCCGTGCTGGGCGTTGGTGCCTTCCTTGGCATCGGCAACGCACTGGGCTTCATCAACTACACCGTCATCTGGCGTTACTTCAGCTGGACCAACCAGACGCTGGCTATGATCGTTCTGTGGGCTGCTTCCATGTACCTGTTCAAGGAGAAGAAGAACTTCTGGATCACCGCCGTGCCTGCTACCTTCATGAGCGCTGTGTCCTGCACCTACTTCGTGCTGGCTCCCGAGTGCCTGGGCAAGATGATCAACACCTATGCGGACGGCAAGCTGGTGGCTTACAACACCGCCGTTGCTTACCCCATCGGCATCGTCTTTGCCATCGCAATGCTGGCTCTGTTCCTCCATGCTACCAAGAAGCATACCGCTTCCAAGGCATAAGGAACTGACGGCTCTATTTCTCCGTAAGTAAACTTGCGCCCGCCGCTGCCTGACCGTACAGCGGCGGGCGCTGTTTTTTAAAAATCAAGGCTTGCAATTGCCCCCGCCCCGTGGGAAAATAGGGGCGTAGAATTTAAAGCAAAGAAGGGAACTACCCATGATTTTCAAACCCGCACAGCTGGGCATGGCAAAGCTTGACCCGCAGGAGCTGGAGGCAGACAAAAAAGCCTGCCGGAAGATCGGCCCCTGCGGCGTAGGCAAAAAGGCGCTGTACCTGAACAGCTTTTATATTGACCGCCGCTATTATCTGCCTTACAGCAGCATCACCCGGGTGTTCAAGCGGGTGGCTATGAGCTCCGGCGGCTTTTCCGGCAAGGGCGTGTTTGCCTCCATGGCCTATCTGGTGGTGGAGTACGACGGCGGCAAGCAGAAGCAGTGCAACTTCAAGGACGAGCGGGACGTGGACGCCCTGCTGGAGGTGCTGGCAAAGGAGCAGCCGCAGCTGCATCTGCTGAGCGCCGCCGGTGAGCAGGCGTTGGAGAAAAAGGCCGCCGAAAAGGCCGCACGCAAGCTGCCGGAGCTTTCCGCAGAGGCAGAGCACAGCCTTACCGTGCTGCGCCGGGCAAAGGAGTATCTGGACGCAAAGCCGGAGCTTTCCGCAGAGCTGAGCGCCGCCGAGCGCCGCAAGCGTGCGCAGCTGCAAAGCAAACCGGTGTACCGCTATGTGGCGCTGGCTATCTTTGTGCTGGGCGTTGCGGCGGCGGCCTACGGTCTGTACTCCGTGTTCAGCCACACCGGCAGCTACGGCGTGTACTTTGCGCTGTTCGGCTTTGCGGCTATCTTCCTGTTTTCCAGCTACAATATGCTGCCCACCGCCCACAATAACAACAACGCCATCATGAAGCGTGCAGAAAAGGCCGAGGCAGCCATGGCAGAGTATGTCAAGCACTACCCCCACGGGGCTTTCCCGGTGAAAAGCTGGTACGCCCACCCCATCGTGCTCAAGCAGATGATGGACGCCGTGGAGGAGGGCCGCGCCGTCACCGTGCCCGAGGCACTGGATGCAGTCAAGGCACGCCTGAAGAGCCTGAACGCAGACGTACAGGTGGAGCAGGAGGAATATGACGAGGTGGTGGTCATCAAGGCCCTGTTCCTCAACCACGATTATCAGTAAAATCTTGTGATCACGCAAAACCGGACAGCCTGCGGGCTGTTCGGTTTTTGCTTTTACAGGAACGTTACGCACACCCGCCTTCGGATAGTACGGTATAGAATGTTGCACAATAAAAGGGGAGGTTGCGTTGTGCAATCTATACAGTAAAAAATGATACCATTTTGAAACTTTTGCAGATTGTGCGGTGAAAACGACAGATTGTGAAAAAAATGATATTTTTCTCTGGAATATGCTATCCTAGCATCAGAATATGGAGCTTCGGGCTCCGCAGCAGGAAGAACACCGAAAAAAGGAGACTATCATGAACAAAATTTCTCGTCGTCAGTTTCTTCGCACCGGCACAGCTGCCGGTATGCTGGGTGCAGCAGTGGTAAGCGGCGCTACCTCTGCCAGCGCTTGTTTTGAGCCGGAATTGGCTCTTACCTGCACGCAGACCGCTGTGGTGGAGGGTTACGATTGGGGCCCCGGCGTCAAGGCGACCATTCTTACCTTCGACCGTTTACTGGATCCTCACAGCGTCCGGGCAGAGGATATCGCCTCGGTGGTGGAGCATAAGGAGTCCATGGATTGGGGCAACGTTGGCGGCCCCCACATCGTGGCCAGCGCGCCCCGCACGGTAACAGCGGCCTATACCTGCTCTAAAAACGGTAAAAAGCTGGAGGTCCCCTCCAAGTATGTCTGTCTGGAAATGTCCTGCGACCCCAACACCGGCAGTCCCTTCTGCTACGACTTTCTGGTGGGCATGAATACATGGTGCAAGCCCTATGAGCTGGAGATCAACATGAAGGAGAACTCCGCTCTGGCTACCATTTTTGGGCAGAAGGTCACCGCTGCTGTGGACCCGGTAGTGGACCACGAGGATGCCCTGATCCCTCAGATGAAGCAGTTTGTCACCAACGGAGTGTTCCGCGGCACCGATGGCAAAGAGCTGACTTATGGCTACTACGCACCTAAGGGTCAGAAGCTGCCTCTGGTCATCTGGCTCCACGGTGCGGGAGAGGGCGGCAAGGATCCTTCTATTGCTTTTCTGGGCAACAAAGCCTCTGCGCTCCTCAGTGACGAGTTCCAGCAGGCTATGGGCGGGGCTGCCTATGTGCTGCTGCCCCAGACCCCCACGTTCTGGCTGCAATATAACGAGGCCGGGGACTGGGGCAACAACCCGGGCGTGCCCTCGGTGTACACCCAGACCCTGAAGGAGCTCATTGATGCCTTTGTGGCAGAGCATCCCCAGATCGACACGAACCGCATCCTCATTGGCGGCTGCTCCAACGGCGGTTATATGACCGTGAACATGGCGATCCAGTATCCCGGGTACTTTGCGGCAGCTTATCCCATCTGTGAGGCCTATAAGGACAGCGGCATTACCGAGGAGCAGCTGGCCGCTCTGAAGGACCTGCCCATGTGGTTCGTCTATGCAGAGAACGACACAATTGTGGACCCGACGATCTACGAGGCACCCACGCTGGCGCGTTTGAAAGCGGTGGATGCCAAGGTACACACCAGCATTTTTGCTGATGTTCATGATACCACCGGTCTGTACAAGGGCACGGATGGTGAACCCTACCAGTATATGGGTCACTTGAGCTGGCTGTATTTCTTCAACCGGGAATGCAAGGATGATATCACCGGTGAGGATCTGTGGACCTGGCTGGGCAAACAGAGCAAGTAATAAAAGACAAGAGGGCTGTTGCACAAACCGTGCAGCAGCCCTTTTGTGTGGGAGAGAATAAGCTTCCTCGCAGTACTGCACCTTGTTTAGAAACGACACAATGTCGTGCAAAGTGCCCTTGACATCCCTGCCGAAACTGGGTATACTTGAAATGGAAAAGGTGCTGACTGCAATGGCCAGCTCCCAACCGGTTCAGTTAATCATAAGAATGACCGCCACGGTTTGGTAGACAGGGGCGGTCATTTCTTATTGTTGTGGATCTCCTGAAAGATCGCCCATGAGATCGTAAACGTGACCCCGACTGTTCCTCCGATCAGGATGAACAGTTGAAAGACGTTGTCCATCGTCATGCAGCATCCCCCCTTTCGCATTTGCGTCCGGGGGAATAAAACAATAAGGTTTCACAGCCCCCGGAAGCTTGCCGGAGGAAGCTAGACCACCTTTATGCAATCAGCACCAGTTTACCGCCCTAGGGCGGTGTTTTTATTGTAGCATATTTTGGCGGGCAATACAATCAAGAGGTTCAGCACAGTCAGCTAAAAACTGCAAAAAGCCTGCCCGCAGCGCGGCTGTTTCCGCAGGAAACAAGCGCTGCAAATGCCGTTTACCTTCACGCCCCCTCCCGTGAAAAAAGGGATACCGGAGCGTCCGCAGACGCTCCGGTATCCCGAAATTAAAAATAATTCTTCCGCTGATTATGCGCAAAGTGGAACGACGACGACCGCCGCCAGCGGCGGAAACAGGGAGGAGTTGTTGGGGCAGCGGCCAGCAAGACGCAAGTGCCGCGCAAGGCACGATGCGGATGCTGGGTGCCGCAACCCGATAGCGGCGCGCATTCCAAATCGTCCCCTTACGCCGCCGCAGGCTTGCGGAAGATAGCCATGGCACGCTTGTAGCAGCTGGCAAAATAGGCGATCTCTGCCAGCGCGGTCAGCGTCCAGCTGCACGGATACAGCAGGTACAGCGCCGGGATGGTGTGGAAGTGGGCAAAGATGGTGTACACCCAGATCACCCGGAATACGCAGGAGCCCAGCACCACGATGACGGTGGGCACCACCGTCTTGCCCAGCCCGCGGGAGGCGGCGATGGTGCAGTCCATAAAGGCCGAGATGCAGTAGGCAAAGGCCATCACGGCTACGCGCTTCATACCGGCGTCAATAACGGCGGCCTCGGTGGTGAACAGCGCCAAGAAGGACGGCCCGCAGAAGAACAGCGCCGCGCCCAGCGCAAGCCCCACGCCGAAGGAGTAGCCCAGGCTGATGAAGTAGCTTTTCTTCACCCGGTCAGGCCGTCCCGCGCCGTAGTTCTGGCTCATAAAGCTGGCGCAGGCCATGTAGAAGGCCGCCATGCAGTCGTAGATCAGCGCATCCGCGTTGGCGGCGGCGCTGTTGCCCTTGACCATCAAAGAGTCGAAGGAGTTGACGCCTGCCTGAATGAACAGGTTGGCAATGGCAAAAATAGCGTTCTGCAGCCCGGCGGGCACGCCCAGCGCAAGGATGCTCTTGGCCTGCACCGGGTCCAGCTGTAATTTGTGCAGGTCCAGCGCGTAGCAGTCCTGCACCCGGGTCAGCGCCCGCAGGATCAGAAACGCGGAAACGCACTGGCTGATGGCACTGGCCAGCGCCACGCCCACCACGCTCAGATCGCACGCGATGACAAAGAACAGGTTCAGCAGAATGTTCAGGGCACCGGCAATGGACAGATACATCAGCGGCTTTTTGGTGTCGCCGATGGAGCTGAACACCGCGTTGCCGAAGTTGTACAGCGCCAGCGCCGGCATACCCAGAAAATACACCCGCAGATATAAGATCGCGCCGGGCAGCAGATCCTCCTTGGTGTTCAGCAGCCGCAGCATGGCAGGGGAGCCCAGCAGACCGATGAGCAGCAGCGCCACACCGGCAACAGCACTGATAATGGCTGCCGAGTGGACGGTCTTTTCCACGTCCTTGGGGTGGCGCGCACCGTAAAAACGCGCCACCAGCACGTTGATGCCGTTGCTCAGACCGATGAGAAAGCCGGTGAACAGGGTCACCAGCGTGCTGGTGGAGCCCACAGCGCCCAGCGCCGTGGAACCGGCAAAGCGCCCCACCACCGCCACGTCCGACATGTTGAACAGCACCTGCAGCAGGTTGGAAAGCGCCAGCGGCAGACTGACCAGAAAGATCTGCTTGGCCAGAGGGCCTTCCGTCAGCGTATTCGTTTGAGAAGCCATACTCTTTTTTCCTTTATCCTATATATCCCTAAACCGTGCCCGCGCACACCGGGGCACAGCCTCTATTATAAGGCACTGCGGTACTTTTGCAAGATGGATTCGATAAAATAAATAAAAAAGGATTGCTGCACAAAACCTGTGCAGCAATCCTTGGTGCGACCGGGAGGATTCGAACCTCTGGCCTTCCGGGTCGGAGCCGAACGCTCTATCCAGCTGAGCTACGATCGCAAATGCCGTACCCCTTTGGTGGGTACAACACAGTATAACACATCGGGATGCAAAATGCAAACGAAAATCGTCAACCCTTCCGGTTTCGCAGCCAGATGCGGTGCAGGCCATCGGTAATCAGGGTCTCGCGGTAGTGGATGGGGGTGCGGCAGGCCTCCCGAATGGAGCGGGGCAGGTCGCCGGTAGCGTAAAAGGCGGTCTGTGCACCCAGTTCGGCGCAGAAGCGGTCAGCCAAGCCGTCCAGCAGGCTGGCGGTGCCCAGAACAAAGCCGTTCTGTAAGCAGGCCGAGGTGCTCTTGCCCAGCACCGAGTCCGAGGCTTTGGCAGCGGGGTCGATCTGGGGCAGCTGGGCCGTTTTCTGTACCAGCGCATTCATGGAAAGCTGCGGCCCGGGCAGGATCACGCCGCCCACAAGCTCCTGCTTGGCGTTCACCGCCATCAGGGAGATGGCCGTGTCTGCCGAGATGACCACCAGCGGCCCGGGACACTCCGCCAGCGCCGCCACCGCGCCGCACAGCAGCTCTGCGCCCAGCTGCGCGGGATTGTCCAGCCGCAGCTTGATGCCGCTTTTCAGCCCCGGCCCCACGGTCAGAATGCGCGCCTTGCATAAGAGCTGTAAGGCCGCCAGCACCCGCCCGCTGAGCATGGGCACCACGCTGCCCAGAATACCGCCCTCAATCTGCGCCGGGGATGCCCCGTACAGCTGTAACAGGTTCACCAGCCGGATGGCGTATTCCTCCACCGTGGCAGCGGGGTCGGAGTGCAGCCGCCCGCAGAAGATCAGGGTGTCTTGTTCGTAGCCGCCCACGGTGATGTGGGTGTTGCCGATATTGACGGTGAGGATCATGGGTCAGGGCTCCTTTCGCAGCGCTTTATAATGTATATAATATATAATAGCGCACCCGCCGCCGATACGCAAGGCTTTTGCTGGGGGGACGAACCCTCTCAGGCGCTCCTGCTGTGGGAAGTACCCCCTCAGGCTCACTACGTTCGCCAGCTCCCCCAAGGGGACGCCTTATGGCACTGCCGGAAACTTTGCCGCCACCGCCAAAAGCCGTTCCCTTGGGGAAGGTGGCTTGACGCGCAGCGGCAAGACGGAAGGGGTATTCCCGGGCAAGCCACTTCCCGCTTTAGCTGCAAACTTTCCCGCCGCGCCAGAGGCTCCCTCTCCGAGGGAGCTGGCAAAGCCGTCAGGTTTTGACTGAGGGAGTTCCCCCTCCGCAAAGAAATTGGAAAAAAGATGTCAAAAAGTGTTGACAAGTGCACCGGGGTGTGGTATTATACTTGAGCGCCAAGCGCTGAGACAAAAGAATGACTTCTGAAAGCTCAGCAGGAAGCCCTT
>CAKSWQ010000059.1 GCA_934512105.1 uncultured Faecalibacterium sp.
AAGGCGTCCGACACCACGCTGGGGCGGGTGCGGCCGCCGCAGCGCTCCTCGCCGCGGCCAAGGCGCAGATACTCGCCCAGATCGATCTCCTGTGCAAATTGGAACAGTGCACCCTCGCTGACAAGGCTGGCGCGGATGCGGGTCAGATCACCCTCCGGGCGGTCGGCGTAGGCGTGGAACAGGTAGTCCGCGGATACGATCTGCAAAACGCTGTCGCCCAGAAATTCCAGCCGCTCGTTGTGCTTGACCGGGGTGCGGCTCTCGTTGGCATAGCTGGTGTGGGTAAGCGCGATCTCCAGCAGCTCCGGGTTTTTGAATTTGTAACCGATGATAGTTTCCAACTGATGGCTCATGGTCGTTTTTACTCCCTTTTATTCCTCAGTTTTCTGTGCTGCGGCCAGCTCGTCCAGTGCGGACTGCATGGTGCCGCACAGGTCGTTTTCCACGCAGATCTTTGCCTGCCGGATGGCGTTTTTGATGCCCTTGGCCTTGGAGGAGCCGTGTGCCTTGATGACCGGCTGCTTTGCACCAAGGAAGGGTGCGCCGCCGTACTCCTCGCTGTCCATCTGGTGCTTCAGGTCGGTAACGCCGCCCTTGAGCAGCAGGTAAGCCAGCTTGCCGCCGAGGTTTGCGAGGAACATTTGTTTCAACATGCCCAGCAGCATTTTTGCCACGCCCTCGGTCAGCTTGAGGATGACGTTGCCGGTAAAGCCGTCGCAGACCACCACGTCCACTTCGCCGTTGGGCACATCCCGGGGCTCGATATTGCCCACAAAGCGGATGCCAGGGGTGGTCTTGAGCAGCTGGTGGGCGTCCCGCAGCACGGGGGTACCCTTGCTCTCCTCGGCACCGTTATTGGCCAGCGCCACGCTGGGGCTCTTGCGGCCCTCCACCCTGTTCACATAGCAGCTGCCCATGACCGCAAAGGCGGCCAGCATCTCCGGGCGGCATTCCACGTTGGCACCGCAGTCCAGCAGCAGATAAGCCTGCTGCTTTGCAGGCACCATAGTAGCCAATGCCGGGCGTTTGACGCCCCGCAGGGTGCGCACGATGAGGCTTGCACCAACGTGCAGCGCACCGGTGCTGCCGGCAGAGACAAAGGCATCGCCCTTGCCCTCCTTGAGCAGATTCAGACCCACCACGATGGAGGAATCCTTCTTCTGGCGGATGGCGCGGGCGGGCTCGTCGCACATCTCGATGGTCTCGGTGCAGTTCACCAGCTCGATGCCGTCCAGCGGGATGTTGTGCTCGGCGGCGGTCTTGCGCACCAGCGCCTCGTTGCCCACGCCGATCAGCTGCACACCGTACTCCTTGACGGCCTGTGCAGCGCCTTCCAGAACAGCCAGCGGGGCGTTGTCGCCGCCCATCATGTCCACAATGATCTTCATACCTGTTTTCTCCTTTCAGGTGGTTTGCCTTACAGAGCGTTTTCCTCCAGCCAGTGCTGGAAGCTGGCAACAGCGCGCTCGGCCTGTGCCATGTAACGCAGCCGCTTGTCCCGGGGACGGGTCTCGGCGGGCAGCGGCGGCAGGATGCCCATGTTTGCGCCCATGGGCTGGAAGTTCTTGTTCTCGGTGGTCAGGTACTGCACCAGCGCGCCGCACATGGTCTCGGCGGGCGGCGGGGGCAGCTGTCTGCCCTCCAAGCGGGCGTAGAGATTGCGTGCTGCCAGCAGACCGCAGGCGGCGCTTTCCATATAGCCCTCAAAACCGGTGATCTGCCCGGCAAAGAACACGTTGGGGTGTGCTTTCAGGCACAGCTGGGCGCTGAGCACTCGGGGCGCATCCAGAAAGGTGTTGCGATGCATCACGCCGTAGCGCACAAACTCGGCATTTTCCAGTCCGGGGATCATGCTGAACACCCGCTTCTGCTCGCCCCACTTGAGGTTTGTCTGGAAGCCCACGATGTTATACAGGGTGCGCTCCTTATTTTCTGCGCGCAGCTGCACATTTGCCCACGGGCGGTGGCCGGTATTCGGGTCTACCAGACCCACCGGGCGCAGCGGGCCGAACCGCATGGTGTCGGCACCCCGGGCAGCCATGATCTCAATGGGCATACAGCCCTCGTACACGGTGACGGTATCGGCCTTTTTGCCGTGGGCGTCCGGGTCGGGCTTTGCGCTCTGCTCGGCGCCGGTGTCAAAATCGTGCAGGGGGGCACGCTCGGCACCGGCAAGTGCGGCGTGGAAGGCCTCGTACTCGGCCTTGTTAAAGGGGCAGTTCAGGTAATCGGCTTCACCACGGTCGTAGCGGGAGGCGGCAAATACCTTGCCGTAGTCCAGACTTTCGGCGGTGACGATGGGGGCAACGGCATCGTAGAAGTGCAGCCGCTCGTCCCCGGTCAGGCGTCCGATCTCGTCAGCCAGCGCGCCGTCGGTCAGTGGGCCGGTGGCCACCAGAACGGGAGTACTCTCGTCGATCATTTCCACCTGCTGGCGGTGGACGGTAATATTCTCACACTGCTCCACCATGCGGGTGACGGCGGCGCTGAAGGCATCGCGGTCCACTGCCAGCGCACCGCCGGCAGCCACGCGGGTCTCCTCGGCGGCGGTCAGCAGCCGACTGCCCATGCGGCGCATCTCTTCCTTCAGCAGACCGGAGGCAGAGTCCAGCCGCTCAGCCTTCAGGCTGTTGGAGCAGATCAGCTCCGCAAAGCCCTCGCTTTTGTGGGCGGGGGAAAAGTGGACAGGCTTCTGCTCGTACAGCTCTACCTGCACGCCCTTGCCCGCCAGCCAGAGAGCCGCCTCGCAGCCCGCCAGCCCCGCGCCCAGAATGGTTACTTTGTATTCGTTCATTTAGTCTTTCCTTTAATCCTTTTTGGGCACCGGCATCTCAAAGCCGCAGCCCTCCTTGGCGCAGTACAGCTTGCCGCCCTTGCGGAACAGGGTGCTGCCGCACTTTTCGCACTTGGTAGCCACCGGCATATCCCAAGTCATAAAATCGCAGTCCGGGTAGCACTCGCAGCCATAGTAGATGCGTCCCTTGGAGCTCTTGCGCTCCAGCAGACGTCCCTTGCCGCACTTGGGGCAGATGCCGCCGGTGTCCTTGACCAGGCGCTTGGTGCCCCGGCACTCCGGGAAGCCGCTGCAAGCCAAGAACTTGCCGTACTTGCCCACCTTGATGACCATGGGGCGGCCGCACAGGTCGCACACCTCGCTGGAGGGCTCGTCCGGCACCTTGACCTTTTTGCCCTCCATGTTCTTTTCGGCCTGTTCCAGACTGGCCTCAAAGCCCTGATAGAAGTCGTCCACGGTCTTGCGCCAGTCGGCCTTGCCGCTTTCCACCTTATCCAGATTCTTCTCCATCTGGGCGGAGAAATCCACGTCCACGATGTGGGGGAACTGCTCCAGCATCAGCCCGTCCACAGCCCGGCCCAGCAGGGTGGGCTTGAGCTTTTTCTGGTCGCGCTCCACATAGCCGCGGTCGATGATGGTGGTGATGATGGGCGCGTAGGTGGAGGGACGGCCGATGCCGTTTTCTTCCAGCGCCTTGATGAGGGTGGCTTCGGTGTAGCGGGCGGGCGGCTGGGTGAACTTCTGCTCACTCTTCAGTTCCCGCAGCTTGAGCACCTGTCCCTGCTCCAGCGGGGGGAGGTTGGTCTCCTTCTTTTCCTTTTCGTCGGTGGCTTCCTCGTACAGGGCGGTAAAGCCGTCAAAGGTCACGGTGTAGCCGCTGGCCTTGAAGTGGTAATCCGCCGCGCTGACGGTGACCGACACGGTGTCCTGCTGGCAGTCTGCCATCTGGCTGGCCATAAAGCGGCTCCAGATCATGCGGTACAGCTTTGCGGTGTCGCCGCTGATGCTCTTGTCCACCTCGTCCGGGGTCAGGGAGGGCACAGAGGGACGGATGGCTTCGTGGGCGTCCTGTGCTGCCGTGGCGCTCTTGGTCTTCCATGTGCGCTTATAGGGGCAGATATACGCCTCGCCGTAGGCCCCGGCGATATACTCCTTGGCGGCGGCCACGGCCTCGTCCGAGATGCGCAGGCTGTCGGTACGCATATAGGTAATAAGACCCATCATGCCGTGCCCGGCAATGTCCACGCCTTCGTACAACGTCTGGGCGGCGCGCATGGTGCGGGTGGCCGTAAAGCCCAAGCGGCGGGAGGCCTCCTGCTGCAAGGTACTGGTGATAAAGGCCGGAGTGGGCTGCTTTGCACGCTTGCCGCGCTTGAGCTCGCTCACCACATAGCTTGCACCCTCCAAACCCTTCTCGATGGCGCGTGCCTCGGCCTCGTTTTTGGGCAGCAGCTTTTTGCCGTTGGCGTCCGTGGCAAGTCGTGCCACAAAGCTCTTGTGCCCGGCACCCAAGGTGGCGTCCACATTCCAGTATTCATCGGGCTTAAAGTTTTCGATCTCCTTTTCCCGGTCGTCGATCAGTCGCACCGCCACGCTCTGCACACGGCCTGCGGACAGGCCGCGGCGCACCTTGCGCCACAGAAACGGGCTGAGCTTATAGCCCACCAGACGGTCCAGCACGCGGCGCGCCTGCTGGGCGTTGAACAGATCCTCGTCAATGGCGCGGGGGTGGGACATGCCCTCCTTCACGCCCTTTTTGGTGATCTCGTCAAAGGTGACGCGGTTGGGCTCGTGGGGGTCCAGCCCCAGAATGTTGGCCAGATGCCAGCTGATGGCCTCGCCCTCGCGGTCCGGGTCGGTCGCCAGCAGCACGCCGTCGGCGTGTTTGGCCTTGCTCTTCAGCTCCTTGATGAGCTTTTCCTTGCCCTTGATGCTGATGTATTGCGGGGTATAGCCATGCTCCACATCAATGCCCAGCTGAGATGCGGGCAGGTCGCGGATATGACCCATGCTGGCGGTGACCTCGTAGTCATCGCCCAGATATTTGCCGATGGTTTTCGCCTTTGCAGGCGACTCCACGATAACCAGTTTCGCCATTTCTTCTTTTCTCCTCTATCTGCAACGTGCCCCCAAAGGGATGCACGGTCATTCGCTCATATTATTGTACCACAGCTGTTGTGTGCTTTACCAGCGGAAATATTCCACAATTTTACCGCAGCACATACCGCTGCCCCGGCTGCTTGTACACCCGGCCGGTGAGTTCCAGCTTCATCAGGGTGCCCAGCAGTGCGGACATGGGCAGACCGGTGCTCACGCACAGCTCCTCGATACCCACGGGTTTTGGCCCGATGCCCGCCAGCACCCGGCGCTCGGTGTCGCTCAGGGGTGCAGGCTGCTTTGCGGCCGCCGGTGCCGCCTGCCGGGTGTGCAGGCCCAGCGCCGCCAGCAGGTCGGCAGCACCGGCCACCGCCCGGGCGCGTCCGTCCCGCAGCAGGCCGTTCGTGCCCACCGAGTTGGGGGAATAGATGCTGCCCGGCACGGCGTACACCGGCTTGCCGTAGCGCTCGGCGTGGGCAACGGTGGACATGGTGCCGCTTTTTTCCCGCGCCTCCACCACCAGTACCGCCGAGGAAAGCGCCGCGATGAGCCGGTTGCGCTGCAAAAAGCCGTTGGGGCCTACGCCCTCGCCGCAGGGCGGGTACTCGCTGATGACACAGCCCTTTTGCTCGATCTTCTGCCGCAGGGCGGCATTGGCTGCCGGGTAGGTGCGGTCAATGGGTACACCCATCACCGCAATGGTGGGGCAGTCGTTCTTCACGGCTGCCCGGTGTCCGGCGCTGTCCAGCCCATCGGCCAGACCGCTGACGATGATGGCTCCGTTTTTTGCCAGCTCGCCGCCGATATCCGCCGCCGCGTTCAGGCCATATTCCGTGGGCTTGCGGCTGCCCACGATGCCCACCGCCCCGGGCTCGTTGAGCCAGCGGGGTTCGCCGGTGCAGTAGAGCACCAGCGGCATATCCGGAATGCGGGAAAAGGCCAGCGGGTAGTCCGGGTCGTCAAAGGGCAGGATGCGCACCCGCAGTGCATCGCACTGCATCACCAGTGTGTGGAAGCTTTCTGCATCCAGCTGCGCTGCCCGCTTAAAGGCTGCATCCCCTGCTGTCTGCCGGAATTCCTCGGTCTCCCGCGCCTCCCACGCCTCCTGTGCGCCGCCAAAGGCGTCCAGCACCTTTCCGGCGTGGAGACTGGCGGTTCCCAGCACCTGCGACAGCCACAGCCAGCACAGCAGCGGGTCGGGTGCAGGCTCCGGCGGGAACAGGCTGGTCTGCCCGGTCACAGGCTCTCCTCCCGGAAATGCCACAGCAGGATGCTGCCCGCAATGCCGGCGTTCAGGCTTTCCACCCGGTCGGTCATGGGGATGCGCACCGTGCTGTTGCAGGCGGCGATGGTCTCGTCGGTCAAGCCCTGTCCCTCGCTGCCGATGACCACGCAGACGCCGCCGGGATACCCGGCCTTTGCCGCGCTGAGGGGCTGGGACTGGTACAGCGCCGCCGCAAGGCAGGTGATGCCTTTTTCCCGCAGCAGGGCGATGGCCTGCGGCATGGCACCGGTCTCGATGACCGGGATACGCACCGCCGCGCCCATGGAAGCGCGCAGGGTCTTGGGGGCGTAGACGCTGGCGCAGCCCTCGCTCAGGATGACGCCGTCAAAGCCAAAGGCGGCAGCGCTGCGCAGCAAAGTGCCCACGTTGCCGGGGTCCTGCACCCGCTCCAGCGCCAGATACCGCCCGCCGGGGCGCACCTCTTCCAAGGTGTGCACCGGGGTGCGGAACACCCCGAACACCCCCTGATGGGTGCCCACGTCAGCCAGCTTATCCGCCACATGATCCTCTACCAGATAGTGCTCGCCCGGCAAGGCGGCAAGCTCCGGGCATTTTTCCAGCGCATTTTCGGTATAAAACAGGGTCTCCAGCTCTGCGCCCCGGGCAAGCTCCGGGCACAGCTTGCGCCCCTCGGCCAGAAAGCGCCCCTCGGTGCGGCGGAACGCTGCACTGGAAGCAAGGCGGCAGGCGTATTTTACTTTTGCGTTTTCCCGGCTGGTGATCTTTTCGTCCATGAGTCCCTCCCGAACAGGTGTGTATGCTTTTGCTTTGGATACAATAGAAAAAGGGCAGCGTCTGCCGCAGGTTTCTGCGGCAGGGCGCTGCCCCGTTGCCTTGTTTCCCTGGCCGCAAAAAATGCCCGGATACAAAACGGACGCCCGCGTATACGCGCGGGCGTCACGATGCAAGGTCTTTATCAGGCGTTCTTCACGGTCTCGACCAGAGCGGCAAAGCTCTGAGGATCGTTGATGGCCATCTCGGACAGCATCTTGCGGTTCAGCTCGATGCCCGCCTTCTTCAGGCCAGCCATAAAGGTGGAGTAGTTCATGCCCAGAGGACGAACTGCGTTGTTGATGCGGCAGATCCACAGGTTGCGGAACTGACGCTTCTTCATGCGGCGGCCGGCCAGAGCGTAGTTGCCGCTCTTCATGACCTGCTGCTTGGCCATCTTAAAGTGCTTGCTCTTGCAGCCGTAGAAGCCCTTGGCCAGCTTCAGCATCTTCTTACGACGTTTGTGAGTCATGGTTGCGCCCTTGATACGTGCCATTTTTTATATCTCCTTTAGTTGTCTCAATAGAATGTGTTTGCCTGCGGCTCGCTCTTAGGCGTAGGGCAGCATGCTCTTGATGGTAGCTGCGTTGGTCTTATCAACGTAGCTGGGCTGACGGTAACCACGGGTCAGCTTGGTGGTCTTCTTGGTCAGGATGTGGCTGCGGAATGCGTGACCGCGCTTGATCTTGCCGTTCTTGGTCAGCTTAAAGCGCTTCTTAGCGCCGGAGTGCGTCTTCAGTTTCATCTTAGCCATTTTAGTTTCCTCCTAAAATTAGTCCTTATTGGGTTTCGGGATCAGCAGAATGGACATCGTGCGGCCCTCGAGCACGGGCGGCTTATCGGTGGATGCCTGAGGCAGAGCCTCGGCAAACCGCTTCAGCACGTCTGCGCCCAGAGCACTGTGCGCCATTTCGCGGCCGCGGAAACGGATCGAAACCTTTACCTTGTGTCCGGCTGCCAGGAACTTGGCAGTCTGGTTGAGCTTGGTGTTGAAGTCGTTGGTGTCAATATTGAGCGAAAGGCGGGTCTCCTTGACCTCGACCACCTTCTGGTTCTTCTTGGCTTCCTTCTCCTTCTTCTGCTGTTCAAAACGGTATTTGCCGTAGTCCAGCACCTTGCACACAGGCGGCACAGCCTGCGGTGCGATCTTTACCAGATCGAGCCCGGCTTCTTCTGCAGCGCGCATGGCCACCTGAATGGACACAACGCCCTTCTGCTCGCCGTCAGCACCGATCAGGCGAACCTCACGATCACGGATCTGGCCGTTGATCTCCAGTTCCTTCGACTTTCCAGCGGTAGCGATAATGAATGCACCTCCAAACAAAATCCATAGTGTTGCAATATTTGGCATAGAAAACGCGGCCGCCCATATTCTGGACAGCCGCGCGAAATTTCACACAAAGCCGCAGCATTCTCAAAGGAACAAGCTGCTGTTTCGGGTATAGCCCGGGGACATTCTCCCGCAAGGCGAGCGCGGCACAGGCCGTAGCTGCTTTCTTTACTCAGCTATTCTACCACGCTTTACCTGCCCTGTCAAGCACTTTTTATGCGTTCTTTGGAAAAAATATGACTTTTCATCCAGCGGGACGATTTTGAATGGCCTCCGCTGTGCTCTGGCCATAAATAGCGGAAGAATTATTTATATTTTGCGTTTGTCGCGCTCTGCGGAGCGCTCCAAACGCATTTTCACAGGAAAGGCTACAAAGGAAAACAGGCAGCTTTACCCGCAACGCCGCTGTTTCCACAGGAAACAGGCGTTGCAGATGCTGTTTTAATTTACGACCCCTCTGGTGAAAATGGGTTTCAGGAAAGTCCGCAGACTTTCCTGAAACCCGAAATTTAAAACAATCTTTCCTCTGAATATGGCCAGAGCGCAAGCGGAGGCCATTTTCAATCGTTTTACGCCTCGATCAGCTTGCCCAGTGCAAAGGAGTAGATGCCCTTATAGGTCACCTTTTTAGGGGCAAAGCGCTTTTCGATGGCAATGGCGTAAAGGTTCAGCTGGGCGCGGTAGGCGCGCAGAAAGTCGCTCTCGGCCTTGCGGCGGTCGGTCTTGTAGTCCAGCAGTTCCAGATGATCCGGGTACACCAGCACAAGGTCGGCGATGCCCTGCACCAACACCTGCGCGTCTGCGGCAGCGGGCAGCGCCTCGTGTCCCTGCGCCGCCAGCACCGCCCCGGCGGGCAGGGCGGTGATAAAGGGCAGCTCCCGCAGCACCTGCTCGGCGGCGCAGATCCTTGCAAAGGCCTCGCTTTCCACAAAGCGGCGGATGCACACCGCGTCCAGCTTTTCCGCGATCTCCGGGGCGGTCAGCTGCACCGCCACCTGACGGTCCCGCTCTGCCGGGATGGCTTCGTCCAGCGTGCCCGCAGCCTTGGCCTCGGCCAGCCGGGCAAAGTCCGCGTGCTCCAGAAAGGCGTGCAGCGCCGTGCCCATCTCGGCGGCGGTCAGGCCGTCCTTGGAAAGGAAGCCCGGGCGCTCCAGCGTGGTCTGCTCGGCCTTGTGCACGATGCTGGTCACGCTGACCTTGGCGGGCACCTGTGCAAGCACTGCCGCCGGGTACTGCCATGCAAAGTTCTGCCGCAGCTTCTCCACCAGTGCCGGGTCGGTCTCCGGTGCTTCGTCCTGCGTGGCTGTATCCGGTTCCTCGGACAGCTGCACGGCATCGTCACACACCTTGATTGCCATCACGCTTTCGGTCTGTACAAACAGCAGCTCCCGGTTGCCGGAAAGCTGCCGCAGCACCCCGCCGTCCGGGTGCACCAGCAGCGCCGCCCGCAGCCAGTCGGCAAAGCTGTTGGCCTGCTGATGCAGCGTGGCCCCTGCTCCGGCAGCCAGAAAGGCCGCTGCCTTGGCAAAGGACTTTGCGGTCTTGCCGCTGCTCAAGGGCACGGTGAGGATGAGCTTATCCTGCGCGCGGGTGAGCGCCACATACAAAAGGCGCATCTGCTCGCTGCGCAGCTCCTTGGCGTGGACAGCGGCCAGCGCGGTGTAGGCAGCGGTCTTGTAAGCGCCCTCGCCGTTCTCCGGCCGCAGCCGCAGCCCCGCGCCGAAGGTGCGGTGCACCAGCACCGGCTGACGGATATCCGAAGCGTTGAACTTGCGGGCTGTATCCCCCACGAACACCACCGGGAACTGTAAGCCCTTGGAGCGGTGGATGGTCATGATGGACACGCACCCCGGGTGCACCCCGCTGGGCACGGTGTCCTGTCCGGT
>CAKSWQ010000060.1 GCA_934512105.1 uncultured Faecalibacterium sp.
ATAAGATATCCCATTGTTTTAAACAAGTAAGACCCCTTGAAGACTACAAGGTTGATAGGCACGATGTGTAAGTGGAGTGATCCATTCAGCAAGCGTGTACTAATAGGTCGAGGGCTTGACCACAATTCGCTTGAGACTTTTAAGTCAACGAAAAAATGTTAGCAGTGATTATTCAGTTTTGAAGGCACGTCCTTCTAAGAAATACTGGACAGAGACACAGAAATGTGTTATACTGATTCAGTCAGATTGGTCGGTGTCGATGACGGTAAGGTTCCACCTGTTCCCATTCCGAACACAGAAGTTAAGCTTACTTGTGCCGAAGATAGTTAGCTGGAAACGGCTTGTGAAAATAGGTAGTCGCCGACTTAAACAGAAAGCTCTGAGATGAAAGTCTCAGGGCTTTTTTACGTATATAAGATGATTTTTTTACAAATAAAGCAAAATATAGTTGAAAGTTCATATTTTGTTAAAATACTTCATAGGAATTAGTTGCAGCTAAAGGATGCTTATGATACAATAATAATATATCATTGTGATGAAACTGTGATGAAGATGAATGTGAGATGTGATGAGGATATATTACAAAATGAAAGGAAGTAGTTGCGGTGAAAGTGGCAATGATCGGGCACAAGGATTTTCCAAGTCGCTCGGGCGGTGTGGAGGTCATGGTCGGCGGACTGGCCAGAAGTCTGGTAGATCGCGGCTATGACGTGACCGTATATAACCGCGGTCTGGAAAAGCACCATAACGTGTACGATGTGGACGGCGTTCACGCACGGCGGGTGTTTACCCTGCAAAAGCCTGCACTGAATGCCACGATCTACTCTTTTCTGGCGACCTTTGACGCGCTGTTCCGGGGCTATGATGTGATCCATTACCACGCCATCGGGCCCAGCGTACCGCTGCTGATCGCCAAACTATTCGGCAAGCACACTGTATGTACGGTGCACGGTTTGAACTGGAAGGTAGACAAGTGGCGCGGCTTTGCAAGCCGTTACATGAAACTGGGAGAGCGGATCGCCGCAAAATATGCGGATGATCTGGTGGTGCTTTCGGAGACGGAATGGAACTATTTTTTGCAGAAATATGACCGTGTGTCTATTCTGATCCCCAATGCCATCCGCTTTTACGAAAAGCGTCCCTGCAGCCTGATCCGGGAAAAATATGGGCTGGAGCAGGGAGAGTACATCCTGTATGTGGGGCGTATCTCGCCGGAAAAGGGCACGATGGATCTGGTAGAGGGCTACCGCAAGGCCAATACAGGGAAAAAGCTTGTGCTGGTCGGCCCGCTGGACGATAGCGAATATTGCAGGACGGTACAGCAGCAGGTGCGGAATGACCCCAATATCATTATGACCGACTATGTGGTGGGGGATCCGTTGAAGGAGCTTTACAGCAACTGTGGGCTGTTTGTTCTGCCTAGCCACACCGAGGGGCTCTCGCTGTCTCTGTTGGAGGCGCTGTCCATTGGTGTGCGGTGTCTGGTGAGCGATATCCCCGAGAATACGGTCGTGGCCGATATTTATGGTGCGGCTTTCAAACCGGAGGATACGGACGACCTTGCCCGGGCGTTGGAGCGGGAATGCACACAGGAGTACCCGGACACAATGCGGCAGCAGCAGATCCAATACATCCATACAAATTTTGAGTATGAGGTGATGTTAGACCGTTACGAGGAGGTCTATCATCATGTGGTGGGTGACCCGCTGAAGGCGATGCCCTCCACGCTGAAAAAAGAGAAAGTGCCGGTCGGCGCAAAAGCATAAGTAAAAAACGCCCCGGAAACGTTTGGCAGTGTTTCCGGGGCGTTTTTTCGTTTAAATCAGAGGGGCAATGAACTTGAGCACCATGCCCACCAGATGCAGCAGCTTTTTGCCCTGCCAGACGCTCTGGCGGGTAGGCTCCACCGTGCGGCACTGTGCCAGCGTATCCTGAAAATCGGCCTCAATGCGGGGCAGACAGTCCACGCCGCGCATCCAGACCGCGTTTTCAAAGTGGTGGTACAGGCTGCGGTAATCCAGATTGATGGTGCCCACAACAGCCTCCTGCCCGTCCATGATCATTACCTTGGCGTGGGTGAAGCCGGGGGCCCACTCGCTGATCTTCACACCGGAGGACAGCAGCGGCAGGTAATGCGTTTTAGCCAGCGCATAGGCAAATACCTTGTCCGGCTTGCCGGGCAGGATCAGGTGCACATCCACGCCGCGCTCGGCGGCAAAGCGCAGGGCGGTCTCCAGCTCACCGTCCAGAATAAGGTAGGGCGTGATGATATGTACACTGTGCCGGGCGCGGTTGAGCAGGTCGATGTAGACCATCTCGCCTACCCGTTCGCCGTCCAGTGGGCAATCTCCGTAAGGGATGACAAAGCCATTTGCCTGCGTTTCCGGGAGGGGGCGGGTGAGGAACTGCGCGAACTCCGGCTCCCGCTGGATGCTCCACATCTGCAAAAACAGGGCGGTCATGGTGCGCACGCCCTCGCCTTCCAGCATGACGGCGGCGTCCTTCCAGCGGCCATATTTTTCAACATGGTTGATGTACTCGTCGGCCAGATTCACGCCGCCGGTAAAGCCTACGCGGCCATCTATGACTAAAATTTTGCGGTGGTCGCGGTAGTTGTAGTGGGTGGAAACAAAGGGCGTGACCGGCGCGAACACCTTGCAGCGGATGCCCAGTGCCTCCAGTCGTCTGGGGTAGTCCCGGGGCAGGGTGGAGAACTCGCAGGTGCCGTCATACATCACCCGCACATCCACGCCCTGCGCGGCCTTGCGGGCCAGAATTTCCAGAATACGCCCCCACATCAACCCTTCGTCAATGATGAAGTATTCCAGAAAAATGTACTGGGTGGCGCTTTCCAGCTGGGGCAGCAGCGCGGCAAACTTGGCTTCTCCGCTGGGGAAATAGGTCACCTGCGTGTTTTCGTACACCGGGAAGCCGCCGCCCCGTCCGCGCAGATACTGCGCCAGAGAGGCTGCGCCGGGGCAGTCCGAGTCCAGCGCTGTGCTTGCCTTTTGGGGCTGCGGCAGCTGGCTGCGGGTCTGCCCTTCCAGCTCCAGCAGGCGCTTTTTGAGCATCCGGTGGCCCACATCCTCTTTGGTGTAGCAGAACAGCAGCACGCCCAGCACGGGTGCCAGCGCCGTGACCACCAGCCACGGGATGCGCACGCTGTTATTCATATCCTGATTGAGCAGGTAGACCATCATGGCTGCCGTGACCAGCAAGGTGCCGCCCAAGTAGTGGGGCAGCAGACCGCTGAACCAGCGCATCAGGCTGAACAGCGCCCCGAATTGCAGCACCAGCAGCACCAGCACCAGCCCGAAGCGGCTGAAGATGGCGTGGATGAGCCCTTTCTGGCCCTTGCGGAGCAGGCGGATACCGCCGTCCTCAAAAACCCGTACCTTGCTTCTCATGGTGTGCTGCAGCGTTTCTTTTGGCATTTTGACCGTCCTTTTTTGTGAATGTGTCGGCACAGGGCAAAAATGCGGCAGGATGGCCTGCAAGCCCTGTCCAAATGACACATTTTGTGCTATGATAAAAGGGAAGAGCTGCTGCCGGGCGGCAGCAGAACAAATATAATTCTATTATAATCGATTCCCGCCGGTTTTGCCACAGAAACCGGCAGATTTTGTGCAGAAGGAGTTTGCATCATGAACAACCTGATCATTGGCATCGCGGGCGGCTCGGGCAGCGGCAAGACCACCCTTGCACTGCGGCTGAAGGAGCGCTTTGGGGAGGACGAGGTGCGGCTGATCTCCCACGACAGCTACTACAAGCGCCACGACGAGCTGCCCTTTGAGGAGCGCTGCAAGCTGAACTACGACCACCCGGACGCCTTCGACAACGCCCTGCTCATCTACCATTTGCAGGAGCTGAAGGCAGGACGCGCCATCGACTGCCCGGTGTACGATTACGCCAACCACAACCGCAGCAACGAGGTGCAGCACATCGAGCCCGCGCCGGTGCTGATCGTGGAGGGCATTCTGCCCTTTGTAGAACCGGAGCTGTGCGCCCTGTTCGATTACAAGATCTTTGTGGACACGGACGCAGACGAGCGCATCCTGCGGCGCATTCTGCGGGACGTGAAGGAGCGCGGGCGCAGTTTGGACAGCGTGATCGACCAGTATCTTACCACGGTCAAGCCGATGCATGAGGCTTTTGTAGAGCCCAGTAAGCGCAACGCGGACATCATTGTGCCCAACGGCGGCGAGAACAGCACTGCCGTGGAGATGCTTGCACACCATATCCGAACCCTGATTGAAAAAGCAAATATGCAGTAATTTTCTGCCATGACAAAGGGGCGGTGCCGCACAATATGCTGTGCAGCACCGCCCTTGTTTTTGTGCGTTATACGGCCACAAAGGTTACTTCTGTTTGCAATGCTCCCCTGTCAGAATAAGTTTCCCCCTCTGTTTTCAAGAGGACATCCGGGTAAAAATACCCGCCGTGCGTACTTACCACCGTTGTACCTACCGGAACAAACACAACCACTCCATTCAGCGTCCTTTGAATCGACTGGATTGCTTGTGTTGTGGCCCACGACGAGGCATCGATATCTATAACGCGCTGTGAGGAACACTTCACCTCCACTCCTTCACCCTGATTTCGTTCCCAGTGTTCATGCATAAATGACATTTTACCCGTACCCGTCCACTGTCGTATATCTACCAGTTTCATCCGGTCATTAGGGATATCATATTTCAGGAGTTCTGTGTAATACTCTTTTTCCCACTCATACTCTTCCTGATTTTTTTCTTTCTTGATATCCTTCAGTCTGATCTGTGCACCACGCTCTTGGCAGTCCAGATACTGCTGCATTGCCTCATTGAGTTCTTCCTGCCGGTCAGGAATCTGGGAAAGAATTTTTATCCGGAGTTCGGAAGCCATTGTGGCGTAATCTAGTTCTTCGCCGGTCTCCACTGGTCCCTCCCCCCAGCAACTTTGATAGGGGTGTTCTTTCCGGAGTGCGAGTTCAATGGCTGTGTCCAGATATTGTAAAAGCTTTTCCTTCTCTTCAATGGTCACAGTTTTATCTTCATTATAATAAGTTTTCACAAACCAGAAATCAGATGCATACAAATAGTAAGGCTCCGGACTATCCGGATACTTCTGCATTAAATCGTGCAATCCCTGCCAGTAACTTTCTGAATCATCATGATAAATGTTTGCCAGATAAAGATCTGACAGTTGCTTTACGTAGCTGGCATCTGCCTTAGCGCTTGCGGGCAGAGCCAGTGCTGTGGCCAGCATCGCAGTTGCCAACGCCAGTGCACCGGCGCGTTTCCAATCACTTTTCCGCATAAGTTTGTCCTCCCTCTTTTGATTTGATTGGATTTTCTTCTGCCAGTTTCCTGCTTTTTATACGCCAACAAAGGTTACATTCCTACAACTAAGTGAAGCATCCTTCTTCACTATATACCCTCCTAGGCTATCACCCTGCAGCTTTACCTCTGTCCCAGCCGGAACGAATGCAACAATGCCATCCAGTGTCCGCTGGATCGACTGGATCGGTTTTGATGTGACCCAAACATATGTATGCCAATCGTTCTCCTCTCGTATGCTCTCTCTGTCTTCTGCAATCGTTATCTGTTCAACATCGTCGCCCACATGCACTTCAAACGAGGTGGCTCCGGTGCCTGTCCACGTCCGAATCCTTGCCAACTCGGCACGGTCTTGCGGGATTTCCCTGTTCAGGCGTGTTGTGTAATATTCCCGGTCATTTTCCATCCTATCTGCTGCGTACTGCCGTGCCTGTTCTTCCGATTCTCCATACGCCAACTCACGCTGCAAATAGAGAGCTTCCTCCTGCTCAATATCCTTCAGTCCAATCCGTGCGCCACGGTCCCCGCAGTCCAGATACTGCTGCATGGCCTCATTGAGTTCTGCCTGCCGCCCGGGCATACTGGAAAGGATCTCCACCCGCACTTTGGAAGCCAGCGTAGCGTAGTCCGGCTCATCGCCAAGTTCCCATGGCGTATCATCTTGTCCGTAGCTCCACCGGCTTTGATAAGGATGGTCCGCCCGGAGTGCAAGTCCAATCGCGGTGTTGAGATACGACAAAGCTTCTTCCTTTTCTGCTTCTGACACAGCTTCTCCCCAGTTAAGTTTACTATTCCAAAGGTTGGACGCATAAAGATAATACGGCTCCGGGCTGTCCGGGTGCTCCTGCATCAGCTGCTGCATGCCCTGCCGGAAGGCCACCGGGGCAGACCATTCCTGCTCACAAAGTTCAGTCAGCCGCTCGGTATAGGCGGCATCTGCCGTCGCACTGGCGGGCAGAGCCAGCGCTGTGGCCAGCATCGCAGTTGCCAACGCCAGTGCACCGGCGCGTTTCCAATTTGTTTTCCGCATGGTTTTTCCTCCTTATCGCAAAAAGAAGTGTTTTAGGGTTGTTCTATTTGCAGAATACACCGGGTTTCCATCATTGTCAATCAGGAACGAAATTTTTGGGCATTTTCCCTGTTTGTACTATTTTTTCCTGTTCAGCATGCACAAAAAAGAAGCCGCTTCCCGATTGGGGGAAACGGCTTCTGCCGGTTGTTCAGTGGACAGAGGTGCGCACCAGCGCACGCTTGAGGCGTGCCTGTGCCAGCTCGTACTCCCGGTCGTTCAGGTTCTTGCGGGCAAGGGTCTCCTCGGCGCGCTTCTTGGAAGCCTCCGCACGCGCCTGATCGATGTCCTCGGCCCATTCCCAAGTGGTAGCCACCAGACGCACGTCCCCGTCCAGCACGCTGAGCAGGCCGCCCATGCAGGCTGCACGGCGGCGCTGACCGTCGGCATCCACAATGTGCGCCTCGCCCATGCCCAGTGCCGTGCAGTAGTCGCCGTGCTTTGCCAGAATGGCGATATCGCCGTCAATAGCGCGGCAGACGATGCGCTCGGCCTGACCTTCAAAGGCGCAGCCGTCCGGCGTGACCACCGTCAGATGAAAGGTCGTCATGGCTTACCCCTTCTTCGCTTTTGCGAACACGTCGTCGATGGTGCCCGCGAACAGGAATGCGCTCTCGGGCAGCTCGTCGCACTCGCCGCTCAGGATCATCTTGAAGCCCCGCAGGGTCTCCTTCAGCGGCACATACTGGCCGGGCATACCGGTGAACTGCTCTGCCACATGGAAGCTCTGGCTCAGGAAGCGCTGCACCTTGCGGGCGCGGCTGACCGTGCGCTTGTCTTCCTCGCTCAGCTCGTCCATGCCCATGATGGCAATGATGTCCTGCAGCTCCTTGTAGCGCTGCAGCACCTTCTGGACGGCGCGGGCGATCTCGTAGTGCTCCTGACCCACGACCTCCGGGCTGAGGATGCGGCTGGTGGAGTCCAGCGGGTCCACAGCGGGGTAGATGCCCTGCGATGCAATGTCACGGCTCAGGACCGTGGTGGCATCCAGATGGGTAAAGGTGGTGGCAGGGGCGGGGTCGGTCAGGTCGTCGGCGGGAACGTAGACGGCCTGCACCGAGGTGATGGAGCCCTTGCGGGTGGAGGTGATACGCTCCTGCAGGGCGCCCATCTCGGTGGCCAGCGTGGGCTGGTAACCAACGGCAGAGGGCATACGGCCCAGCAGTGCGGACACTTCGGAGCCGGCCTGCGTGAAGCGGAAGATGTTATCAATGAACAGCAGCACGTCCTGATTCTTCACATCGCGGAAGTACTCCGCCATGGTCAGGCCGGACAGTGCCACGCGCATACGGGCTCCCGGGGGCTCGTTCATCTGGCCGTAGACCAGCGCGGTCTTGTTGATAACGCCGCTCTCGGTCATTTCGCCGTACAGGTCGTTGCCCTCACGGGTGCGCTCGCCGACGCCGGTAAATACCGAGTAACCGTTGTGCTCGGTGGCGATGTTATAGATCAGTTCCTGGATCAGGACGGTCTTGCCGACACCGGCGCCGCCGAACAGGCCGATCTTGCCGCCCTTGGCGTAGGGGCAGATCAGGTCCACGACCTTGATGCCGGTCTCAAGGATCTCGGTGGTGGACTGCTGCTCCTCGTAGCTGGGAGCGGGACGGTGGATGGGCCAGTAGGCATCCGGGGTGGGGGCGGGCTTGTTATCCACAGGCTCGCCCAGCAGGTTGAACACGCGCCCCAGACACTGGTCGCCTACGGGCACCTTGATGGACTCGCCGGTGTCCACGGCATCTGTGCCGCGCACCAGACCATCGGTGCTGCTCATGGCAATGCAGCGTGCCACATTGTCGCCGGTCAGCTGAGCGACCTCCACCACCAGCTTCTGGCCGTGGTTGTCGATCTCAATGGCGTTGAGCAGCTCCGGCAGCTCGCCATCCTTGAACTGGATGTCCAGCACCGGGCCAATGACCTGGATCACCTTGCCGATATGTTTTTCGGACATAGGCTACAACTCCTTCTTGATAGGTTTTTCCGCTCAGGCTCCCCCTTCGGGGAAGCTGCCGCCGTCAGGCGGCTGAGAGGGTTTTAGTTCTCCGCACCGGCCACGATCTCGGTGATCTCCTGCGTGATGGCAGCCTGACGGGCACGGTTATAATACAGGTTGAGATGGTCGATCATCTCACCGGCGTTCTTGGTGGCAGCGTCCATGGCGGTGCGGCGGGCAGCCAGCTCGCTGGCTACGCTCTCGCACACGGCACCGTAGACGACACCGGCCACATACTCCGGGATGATCGCGCTGAATACTTCCTCGCTGCTGGGCTTGTACAGGATCTGACTGCGGCGCGCCTCCGCCTTCTGCTGCTCGGTGGGCTCCATGGCCAGCGGCAGCACCTCGATGGAGACAGCCGTCTGGGTCATCATGGAATCGAACCGGGTGTAGCAAAGCTTTACGGCGTCAAACTCGCCCTTGCGATAGCCTTCGGTGATCTGGCGCGCCAGCTGGAAGCACTGTCCCACCGAAATATCGGCGGCCAGCAGCACCTCCTGCGTGAACAGTTCGGCTTCGTGGTGGGCAAAGTACTCTGCCGAGCGCTTGCCGATGGGCAGCACCTCCACGTTGCCGCTTTCCTGTGCGGCCAGCTTGAGCACATTGGCGTTGTAACCGCCGGCAAGGCCGCGGTCACCGGCAATGACCACCAGCAGCGTGCGCTTGATCTCGCTGCGGCGCAGGTAGGGGTTGCGGGCCCGGGGGTCCGCTGCCGCGATCTCGGTCAGGGTCTTGTACAGCGTTTCAAAATAGGGTCGGCTGTGCTCGACCCGCTCCTTGGCACGGCGCATTTTGGAGGAAGCCACCAGCTCCATGGCCTTGGTGATCTGCATGGTGCTCTCTACGCTTTTGATGCGCAGCTTGATGTCCTTCATGGAACCAGCCATGCGTTACGCCTCCTTCCCTTTAATGCGCCTTGACAAAGCTTTCGGTGTACCGGGTCAGCACGGTCTTGAGCTGCTCCTCGGTGTCCTTATCCAGATTGCCGGTGGTGCGGATGGTGTCCATCACGGCAGCCCCGGCGGCATCGTTGTCCAGATACTCGTACAAGCTCTTCTCGTACTCGGCCAC
>CAKSWQ010000061.1 GCA_934512105.1 uncultured Faecalibacterium sp.
GGCAAGCTGCTGCGCAAGACCGTGAGCTACGGCTGGGCCAGTGCCATGCAGCAGGCCACGGTGCAGCTGGGTAAAATTGCGGTGCAGGCCATCGTAAACACCATGGGCGTCAACGCCATGGCGGCTTTTACCGCCGCTTCCCGCATCGATGACTTTGCCTACACTCCGCAGCAGAACATCGGCCACGCCATGACCACCCTGATGGCGCAGAACCGTGGCGCGGGCAAGACCGACCGGGTGCGGCAGGGCTACCACTGCGGCATGCGCATCGAGTTTGCCTATGCGCTGCTGCTTACCGCCGTCTGCCTGCTGTTTGCCGAGCCCATCATCCGACTGTTTGCCGCCGACCCTGCCGTGGTGGACTTGGGCGTGCGGTTTTTGCGCACCATCTCGCTGTTTTATCTGATGCCCGCCGCCACCAACGGCATTCAGGGCTTTTTCCGGGGCATGGGCGATTTGAAGGTCACCCTGAACAGCAGCATGCTGAACATGGGCGGCCGTGTGGCTGCCGCCGCGCTGTTTGTGCTGGTGCTGAAGATGGATATTGAAGCTTTGCCCTTCAGCTACGCCGTGGGCTGGCTGCTGATGCTGCTGTACGAGCTGCCCCTGCTGGTGCGCTTTCTGCGCAGCAGCGAGATGTAAGATAAAAAACAAATGCCGGAGCATCAACGCTCCGGCATTGTTTTTTAGATATGTTTTACTTAGTGCCGTAGATACGGTCGCCTGCATCGCCCAGACCGGGTACGATGTAGCCATTCTCGTTCAGGCAGTCGTCCTGTGCACCCAGATAGATGTCCACATCAGGGTGTGCCTCGTGCAGAGCCTTGATGCCCTCCGGTGCGCCCAGCAGACCGATGAACTTGATGCGCTTTGCGCCGTGCTTCTTGATCTGGGTGATGGCATCGATGGCGCTGCCGCCGGTAGCCAGCATGGGGTCCAGCACCAGAACGTCGCGCTCGGCGATATCCTGCGGCAGCTTGCAGAAGTACTCCACAGGCTGCAGGGTCTTTTCGTCGCGGTACAGGCCGATGAAGCCGACCTTGGCTGCGGGCAGCAGGGTCAGCATACCGTCCAGCATACCCATGCCGGCGCGCAGGATGGGCACCAGAGCCAGCTTGCGGCCTGCCAGCACCTTGGTCTTTGCCATGGTGATAGGGGTCTCGATCTCCACCTCTTCCAGCGGCAGATCGCGGGTAGCCTCGTAGCACAGCAGAGTTGCGATCTCGCCAACGAGGTCACGGAACTCCTTGGTGCCGGTCTGTTTGTTGCGCAGCAGGCTGATCTTGTGCTGCAGCAGCGGATGTTCAACGATCATCGGGGTCATAAAAACACGCTCCTTAATTTATATAGAACATTCTATCGGGTACTGAAAGGATTTTTTTACAGAGAAGCTTGCAGTGCAAGCTTCTCTGTAAAATCACAAAATTTCAATCAGCGGTTTTCCAGTGCGGTCAGCTTGTCGATGCGGCGCTGATGACGGCCGCCCTCGAACTGGGTGTTCAGGAAGATGTCCACCAGCTGGCAGGCAAGGCCTGCGCCCACCACGCGGCCGCCCATGCACAGGGCGTTGGCGTCGTTGTGGCGGCGGGTATACTCGCAGCTGAAGCTGTCGGAGCAGCAGCAGGCGCGGATGCCCTTGATCTTGTTGGCTGCCATGCTGATGCCCACACCGGTGCCGCAGAACAGCAGTGCTTTCTCGCACTGGCCGCTCACCACTGCGTCACAGGCGGGCACAGCCATATCGGGGTAGTCCACGCTGTCGGTGCTGTGGGTGCCAAAGTCGATATACTCCAGACCAAGCTCCTCCAGATGTGCCTTGACAGCCTCTTTCAGTTCAAATCCGCCGTGGTCGGCGGCAAGTGCGATGGGTTTTGCCATGGAAAAACGTCCTTTCCCTGTGAGTGGTCACAGTTCCGCTTTTATTGTTTGTTTGCTGCGGCTTCGGCAGCCAGACGCTCCGCCCGCTCCCGCTCCGCCTGACTGAGACGGTGGTAGTCCGGCAGCAGCGCCTCCGGCAGCACAGCCTGCCCGGCTGCGGCCATCTGCTTTGCCACAAGTGCTACGGCAGCGGCACGGCCGCCCCGCAGCGCCGGGGGCGTTTGCAGCACGCCCGGCACATTGCTGTATTTATTATAGCACAGACCCGCGCCATCACCAACAAAAAACAGGGGCTTTTTGCAATTTTCTACAAAATCAGCCAGATCTGTCACCGCCCGGGCGTCATCGTCCAGCAGGCGGGTGTGGGTGGCAAGGTCGAAAGCCGCACTGTATACCTGTGCGCGGCGGGCGTCCAGTGCGCAGAGCACGGTGCCCTCGCCGGTGTGGGCAGCGGCCAGCGCTTCCAAGGTAGACACCGGGGCGCACAGCGTCTCGCGCGGGAAGGCCAGCCCTTTGACGGCGGCCAGCCCGATGCGCAGGCCGGTAAAGCTGCCCGGGCCTGCGTTGACGGCGTACAGGTCGATGTCCGCGCAGGTCAGCCCGCACATCTTTAAACAGGTGTCGATCATGGGCATCAGCGTTTCGCTGTGGGTCATGCCGCCGTCCAGATACACCTCGTACAGCAGGCGGTCGTCCTGCAGCAGAGCCACACCGGCGGTCTTGCCCGCCGTATCCACGGCCAGAATCTTCATACCGTCACCCCCTCAATGGTGATCTTGCGGGTGGTATCGTCCAGACGTTCGATGTTCACCCGGATGGGGTTTTCCAGCGCCAGCAGGTCGGCAAAGTTTTCGCTCCACTCTGCCGCCACCACAGCGCCCTGATCCAGATAATCGTAGAAACCCGCCGCACACAGATCGTTCTCGGTGGAGATGCGGTACAGGTCGAAGTGCGCCAGCGGGCGCGGGCCCCGGTAGTAGTTCACGATGGCAAAGGTGGGGCTGGACACCGGGTCGGTGCAGCCCAGACCCTCGGCAAGACCCTCGGTAAAGGCGGTCTTGCCCGCGCCCAGACCACCGGTAAAGGCAATCAGCGCCCCGGGAGCCAGCACAGCGGCCATCCGCTTGCCCAGCGCCACCGTCTCGGCGCGGGAATGGGTGATATATTCTGACATGAAGGTTACCTCATCGTTTCAAAAAAGGGATGGCAGACGCTCTGCCATCCCTAAGTATAATATAAAACGTGCAAAAGTGCAATGGTCAGGCAGCGGCAGGGATCTGCTCTGCTGTGCCGTTCATTGCCGTGCCGGGCGCGGTGAGCCGGGCAGCGGCATTGCCCTGAATGATGGGGTAGGACGCTGCCGGGTGCGGATGCCGCCCGGTGTTCTGGTTCAGGTACCACACGATGTCGTTTTCGCCGTAGACCTCAAGGCCGTAATCAATAGCCTCCTGCAAAGTTTCGCCCTCGATCAGGCGGTTCACAGTCGCCCACAGCATACTGCGGGAGTATACGCTGTACACGTTGTTCACAAAGCCTGCCACGGCCTTTGCCCCGCCGGAGAGCAGCCCGTCCGAAAGGGCAGTGTCCACATGGCCGCTGCGGCCGTAGAACTCGCAGGTCTCCGAGAGCACGATGGTGCCGTTCAGCTTTCCGCCCCGGTAGGCATTGCTGAAAAAATCTCCGGTGACGGCGTAGCAGCCGTTCACCTTGATGACCCGGTGGCTGAGCAGCTCCATGCCGTAGCGCAGGTCATTCCAGAAATCAGACTTTTCCAACAGCAGGAGGATGGGCTCGGTGGCCTGCTTTTTCCATAGCCAGCCGTATTCATAGGTATAGTATGCGCCGTGTGCGCTGAGGATGGCAAGGTCGTAGTCTGCCATCCGCTTCAGGTCGGAAACGGTCACCATCATGTCCAGATGGGTGTCCAGCCCGGAGCCGTTCCAGTAGTCCTTCATATAAGAGTAGTAGGGGTAGCGGTTGCTGTTGACCCCGTTATCAAAGGCATAGTAGATGACCGCATTGCCCACCGTGCCGTTTTCGGCGGTGAGCAGGGCGGGCGCGGCCTCCAGCTCCGGCAGCTCCGGCCCGGGCAGGGCGGCGTCTGCCTCGCTCTCGGTGTCGGTGAGCAGAATACCGCCCAGCGCGCCGCAGCTGTAAGCAAAGCTTATCATGCCGTTTTCCGCATCCACATAGATGCTGTCCTTTTTCACAAGCCCCTGCGCCGCCAGCGCGTCCAGCTGTGCCAGCGCAGCGGCCTGACGCTCCGTCTCCGACATGTCGGCGTAAGCGGCGCTGTCGGTCAGGGCAGTGACAGTAGCATCCGTCTGCTGCATCTCCTGCACCTCAGAGGCGGTCAGGGTCTGGGGGGTGCTGGGGGTCTCCTCCGGTGCAGCGGCCACCGCCGGGCACACTGCCGTAAAGGCCAGCGCGATGGCACACACCGCACTGAGCAGGCGGCGATAAAATGCATGTTTCATTTCTTCTTTTCCGTTCCTCTCCCCCGGCACACTGCCGGGGCTGTTGTGCGCAAGGCTGCGCCCACAGGTTCATTGTAGGATGCAACCGGAGCTTTGTCAAGCATCCCGGCAATGTTTTACCATTCCGTCACACACGGTGCATTGCATTGGCGCGGGGATTTGTGTATAATAGCGATATGCTGGGTTTTTATCGTCTGTACGCAGGCACGCCCCGGCAGACTGTTCTGATGAAAGGCGGTGCTTTCCTTGGATAGCATTCGACAATATTTTAAGCGCACCGATAAGATTTATCTGCTGCTGTGCATCTTCAGCAGTGTGATGGCGGTGCTGGCGTTGTCTTCGTGGGCAGCAAAACAGGGCAGCGGCTTTGCCACCGACGAGGTGACCGGTGCCATTACCGGCATTGGCGACTACCGCCGGGCACTGGTGCAGGCGGGCGCTGCCGCCATTGGCATCGTGATCGCGCTGCTGCTCTCCTGCGTGGACTACCGCAGCCTTGTAAAGGTGTGGCCGGTGCACGTTGTCCTGACGTGGGGTCTGGTGCTGCCCACGCTGGTCATCCGCAACGTCTCCATCGGCCCGCTGACCATCGGCTACAACGCCGGTGATACCGACAACTACTCGTGGTACAAGCTGGGCGGCTTTACCTTTCAGCCCACAGAGCTGGCAAAGATCAGCTTCATCCTGACCTTTGCCATGCACCTGAACAACGTGCGCAGCCGCATCAACGAGCCGAAGGAGCTGGCAAAGCTGCTGCTGCACCTGCTGGTGCCCATTGCCATCATCCATGTGCAGGGCGACGATGGCACGGCCATCATCTACGGCATCATCGGCTGCTGCATGATGTTTGCGGCAGGGCTGAGCTGGAAGTATATCTTTGCAGCCTTTGCGGCGGCGGGCGCTGCCGTGGCGGTGGCCTTTGCCTTTTTCAGCGATAAGATCGGCAAGGGGTACCAGTGGTACCGCATTCTGGCGGTGCTGGACCCGGAAAACACCACCGGCTGGGCGCCCAGCGAGACGGTGTGGAAGAACATCATCTACCAGCAGCAGCGCGGCGAGATCGCGCTGGGCTCCGGCGGCATCTTCGGCAACGGCTTATTCAGCGGCCGGTATTACAGCGTACCCAACGCCCACAACGACTTCATCCTCAGCTGGATCGGCAACGTGGCGGGCTTTGTGGGCTGCTGCGTGGTGCTGGGCGTTCTGCTGGCGCTGGTGATCAAGACCTTTGCCACCGGTGCCCGCAGCGAGGATCTGCTGGGCAGCTACATCTGCGCCGGTATCGGCGGTGCCCTGATGGCGCAGATCGCCGTGAACGTTGGCATGAACCTGCGGGTGCTGCCGGTCATCGGCGTCACCCTGCCCTTCTACTCTGCCGGCGGCAGCTCGGTGCTTATGCTGTATATCTGTGTCGGTTTAGTCCTTTCCGTATACTCTCACAACACCAAAAGCCTGTTTGGATAAGAAAGCAAGGACGAGCAGCCCGCGGGCTGCTCGTCCTTGTATTTTTTATTTTTCCAGCTTTTCCAGCTCCACCACCGGCCAGCCAAGGGCGCGGATGGCGCTTTCATCATGGGTGGCCAGCAGCACCGGCTTGCCCGCGCAGCGCTGCCGCAGCAGCGCCGCCGCCCGCTGCAAAGTGTCCGGGTCCATTCCGGTAAAGGGCTCGTCCAACAGCAGGGTATCGCTGGGGGCCCACAGCGCCCGCAGCAGCGCCACCCGCCGCTTTTGCCCGCCGGAAAGCCTACGGGCAGGCAGCTGCAAGGCGGCAGTGCACATTCCAAGCTGTTGAAAATCGCTTATAATTTGCTCTTTGTACTGGTTTTCCGCCCCCGGCAGCACCAAGGTGACGTTCTGCACCGCGTTCAGCTGGGGGCAAAGGCGGTCCTCCTGAAAGACCGCTGCCGCCCGGCCCACGCCCTCCACGCTGCCGGTTGTGGGGCGTTCCAACCCCATCAAGATGCGCAGCAGGGTGGTCTTGCCCCAGCCGCTGGGTGCCCACAGCACCACGGGTGCGTCCACCTCCATACACAGGTCGGTGAAGAGCGGCGCTGCGCCGAACTGCTTTGTCAGGTGTTGAAGCTTCAGCATTTTGTCCCCTCCTCTCCCAGCACTGCGCCCACAGCCTTATCCAGTGCAAGCAGGAACAGCTTTTCAAAGCCTGCGCTCAGCAGGATGATGACAAAGGTCCATGCGAACAGTTCCCCGGTGGAAAGGGTGATCTTGGCACGGTACAGCGCATCGCCGATGCTGCCGTTGGGCAGACCGATGACCTCGGCTGCCACGCCGCTTTTCCAGCAGATACCCAGCGCCACGCTGCACCCCTGCCGGAAGGCCGGCAGCACCGCCGGCAGCCAGATCGCCCGCAGGCGGCGCCCCGGCGGCAGACGGAACACCGCCGCCATTTCCAGCAGCTGCACGTCTGCCCCGGCAATGCCGGTGCGCACCGCGCCGTACAGCACCGGCAGCACCATTAAAAAGCTGATGAGCACCGAAAGGGCGCTGCCCCGCACCCAGACCAGCGCCAGAATGATAAAGCTTGCCACCGGCGTAGCCTTGACCAGCTGCATCACCGGAGCCAGCAGCGCATCGGCGGCGCTCCACCGGGCGGCGCACACCGCCAGCACCACGCTGACCACTGCGCCCAGCACAAAACCCAGCAAAATGCGCCCGGAACTGAAGCCCACCCGCTGCCAAAAATCTGCCCTTGGCAGCAGCTGCACCAAGGTGCGCAGCGCCTGTACCGGCGATACCAAAAACACCTCCTGCCCGATGGCCATGGCTGCGGCCTGCCAGACCGCCAGCCAGAACGCCACCGCCAGCAGACGGCGGAAAAATTGCTTGTTCTGCTTCATAAACTGCCCTCTTCCCCTGCCTATTATAAGGTATAGTATACCATACCGTCCCACAAAGGGGAATGACCTGTGCACCACCTGCGGCGGGGCGGCTCGCGTTGTATATACTTTTATTCAACTGTTGCATGCTTGACATGAATTTGTATCCAGTGTAAACTGGATACAGTACACGGTGCGTCTTGGCACCGGCGCAGGAAAGAGGGGACGGTATTGACACAAGCGCTCAAGGGCCGCAAGCTGCTGCTTATCGGTTTTACGTTATTTTCCATGTTTTTCGGGGCAGGCAACCTGATCTTCCCGCCCGATCTGGGTGCAAAGGCGGGAGTAAACTTCTGGCCTGCCTTTCTGGGGCTTGCTATCAGCGCTGTGGGACTGCCGGTTGCCGGGGTCATCGCGGTGGCACGGGCCGATGGTCTGGACAAGCTGGCCGGGCGGGTACATCCGGTGTTCGCACAGGTGTTCATGATCTTGATTTACCTGTCCATCGGGCCGTGTCTGGCCATTCCGCGCACCGCAAGCACCTCTTTTGCCATGCTCACCCCGCTGCTGGGCAGCAGCGCCGGGCTGCAGCTGGGGTACTCCGTGCTGTTCTTTAGCGCGGCCTTTCTGGTGGCGCTGCACCCGGACAGGCTCACCCGCTGGCTGGGCAGGCTGCTCTGCCCCTGCCTGCTGGTTCTGATTTTAATCCTGTTCGGCGGCTGTCTGCTGCACCCGCTGGCGGCGCAGTACGGTGCACCCACCGAGGCATATCGTTCCGCCGTTGTGTTGCAGGGCGTATTGTACGGCTACCAGACCATGGACGCCCTTGCGGCGCTGAACTTTGGCGCTGTCATCGCCATGAACATCCGGGCGCAGGGCGTTGCCCGGGAGCAGGACGTGCAGCGCAGTGCCATCCGCGCCGGGCTTGTGGCGGGCGGGCTGCTGCTGGCGGTCTACGCCATGCTGGGCCACGCCGGAGCGCTGACCGGTGCCGCCGTGCCCGGCCTTGCCACCGGTGCCGAGGTGCTGACCGTGCTGGCTGAGCGGCTGTTCGGCAAAGCGGGGCTGGTGCTGCTTGCAGCCATCTTTATGCTGGCCTGCTTCAACACCTGTGTGGGACTGATCGCCTGTGTAGGAGAATATTTCCACACCCTGCTGCCCCGCATCCCCTACCCTGCCCTTGCCGCCTTTTTTGCCTCCGCCAGTATGCTGATCGCCAATCTGGGGCTGGCAGCGATCCTGCGCTTATCCGTTCCGGTGCTCAACGCTCTGTACCCGGTGGCCATTATGCTGATCGCGCTTTCCTTCGTGCCCGGGCTGGAGCAGCGCCGCCGGGTCTACCCGCTGTGCATCGGCTGCACCGCCGTGCAGAGCATTGCGGCCGCGCTGCCGCTTGGCGCGGTTTCTGCCCTTGCCAACGCCCTGCCGCTGGCGGCACTGGGCTTCGGCTGGGTGCTCCCGGCGGTCGTCGGGCTGCTGGCAGGCATCTTGCTGAGCCGCACTGAAAGATAAAGGAGTTTTTACGATGATCCAACCCATCATGCACGACCCGCTGTTTCTGGCACAGAAATCTGCCCCTGCCACCCCGGAGGATGCTCCCATTGCGCGGGACTTACTGGAGACCCTGACCGCCCACGCCGACGGCTGCGTGGGCATGGCGGCTAATATGATCGGCGTGCTCAAGCGCATCATCGCGGTGGAAGCCGAGGACGGGTATCTGGTGCTGTTCAACCCGGTCATCCTGAAAAAGTCCGGGCTGTATGAGGCCGAGGAGGGCTGTCTTTCGCTGGAAGGCGTGCGGAAAACAAAGCGCTGGCAGAGCATCAAGGTGCAGTACCAGACGGCGGACGGCAAACCGCGCATCAAGACCTTTACCGGCTGGACGGCGCAGATCATCCAGCACGAGATCGACCATTGCGATGGGATCCTGATCTGAATCCCATCGCACGCTCCCCGCGTGGGACGATTTTGAATGCGCTCCGCTATCGGGTTGCGGCACCCAGCATCCGCATCGTGCCTTGAGCGGCACGCGCGTCTTGCTGGCCGCTGCCCCAACAACTCCTCCCTGTTTCCACCGCTGGTGGCGGTTGTCGTTGTTGCACTTTGCGCATAAATAGCGGAAAGAATATTTTTATAGTTGTAACTCTGGAAAATCTGCGGATTTTCCAGAGTTACTTTTTC
>CAKSWQ010000062.1 GCA_934512105.1 uncultured Faecalibacterium sp.
TCCTGCGGCTATTTGCCTTAAATCCCGCTTGTGCTTGCGAAATATTCGTCATTTTCTTTGTTTTCAGATACACCTTAAATACGAATGAGCGCGGGCAGCAATTGCAGCGCCCACCCTTATTTTACCACTTTTTTCTACCGCCGGGAAGGTCTGCCGCACATGGATTTCTATTTGTGAACGAGCAAGCCCGGAAGTTCTGGGGACCTTCCGGGCTTGCTCTATATAATTATTTTTTGCGCAGCTTGGGTGCGGTGGCGGTGTAGCTCATGTCCAGCACCAGACGGAGCTTATCCTCCGGGGTGCTGCCGTCCAGCGCGGCGGTGATCCAGTTTTCCTTGTTCATGTGGTAGGCCGGGTAAAAGCCCGGCTCTGCCCGCAGAGACCCGATAAGGATGGGGTCACACTTCAGGTTCACGATATCCACCGGCTGCTGCCCGGGCAGGCCCAGCTTGCTTCTGGGTACGGTGGTGACCAGCGCAAACCATTTGCGGTTTGCCGCATGGCGGAACACCGCCGACTCCGGGGTCTCCATCCACGGATAGTCCGGCTCTACGCTGTAAGTATCAAAAATGAGCTGTTCCAAGCCCTTGCGGTCCATGGGCTCGCCCCCTTTACGGCTGCTGTGCCAGCAGCTGCGCCAGCACATCCTCCGGGCGGGGGGTGTGGTTTTTGTATTTTGCCCGCAGCGGAGCGGCGGCGTTGTCCATGATGTAGGGCACGCCCACCACGTCCAGCATGGTCTCGTCGTTGTAGTTATCGCCAAAAGCCATGACCTGTGCGGGGTCGATGCCAAGGGTGCTGCACACGCACTGCACCCCGATGCCCTTGTTGGCAAGGGTTGTGTCGATCCAGAACGGCCCCGCCACGGCGCAGTTGGCCTGTTTCCAGCGGGGCACAAAGCGCTCCACATAGTTCTCCACGCCCTCGTGCAGGTACACCGACACCTTGGTGATGTCCTCCGGCACCTCGGCAGGGCTGTGGATGATCTGGTAGTGGTTGCCCACAAACTGCACCCGCTGCAGCATCCCAAGGCCGCGTTCCATCAGGTAGGCGGTGTTCTGGCCGGAGAGCATCACCTCGCCCTGCCCCTCGCTGCGCGTCCACATATCGTTGGCGATCTCCTCTGCCAGCGCTCGGGGCATGGGATTTTTGGCGATGCACTGTTCTTCCTTGAAGATGGTGCCGCCGTTTTCGCAGAGAAACACGCAGCAGTCCGCCACCGGTGCAAAGAGCTTGCGCAGGCTGGTATACTGCCGCCCGGAGGCCGGGCAGAACCAGATGCCCCGCTGATGCAGCGCCCGGATCTGTGCAAAGATCTCGCCCTCCAGTTCCTTTTTGCCGTATTGCAGCAGCGTACCGTCAATATCGCTGCAAACCAGTCTGATGTCCATGGCTGTCGTTCCCTTTCCGTTTTTTCTTATTTTACCACGGTTTTCCGCCGCGGAAAAGCCCCGGGCACGGCTTTTGCGCCCTTTCCCTATGCCGCTCAGCGCTTGGGCTGGTAGTGCACACTGGATACATTATAGATCGTGACAAAGGCCTTGGGGTCCTCGCGGTTGATGAAGTTCATCAGCTTCTGATACTCGCTTTTGTCCACGATGGTAATGATCTCGTTGTGCTTTTCAAAGTTGTATGCGCCGATGGCCTCGTACATGGTGGCACCGCTGTGCAGGTCGTTGATGATGAACTGCCGCAGCGCCTCTTCCTTCTCGGTAATAATACACACCCGGCGCTTGATGCTGTTATCGAAGATGAAATGATCCAGCACCATACCGTTGAAGTAGGTACCAAGAATGCTCAGCACAACGGTCTTTTTATCGTAGACGAGGGCGGCAGAGAGCGCCACGCACATACCCGAAAGGGACATAGCCTTGCCCAGTTCCATGTGCAGGTACTTGTTCATGATCTTTGCCACGATATCCAGCCCGCCGGAGGATGCGTTGCGGTTGAACAGGATGCTCAGACCCACGCTGACCACCAGAATATAGCACAGCACATCCAGCTCCTGACTGCCTGTCATGGAACCGAAATCCGGGAACAGCCGCTCGAAAAGCCCCAGAAACACCGGCAGCATCACGCTGGTATACACGGTTTTTGCACCAAACTCCCTGCCACAGGTGAAAAACCCGATAATGAGCAGCACGATATTCAGCACCATGGTAATGGCCGAAAGCGGCAGCGGCACAAAATTAGAAAGCACGATGCCAAGGCCGGAAATACTGCTGACAGATGTATGGCTGGGCACCAGAAAAAAATAGACCGCCGCTGCAATAATGGCAACGGCTCCGGTCAGGATGGCCGCCTCCTTGGCAATTGCGGGGTAGTTCAGCTTTTTGTTTGTCATTGTTGCTCCTCCAAGCTTTTGTTTTCAGCTTTCAGTATACCATGCTTTGCATTGATAGGAAAGCACCCCCGGGCAAAAGACCAAAAAACGGGTCAGAAACACCTGTGGGTGTTTCTGATCCGTTTCATAATATCTTACCGGTTCACGAAGTTCAGCACCAGAACCAACAGCAGCATGTGCACGGGGTAAAAGGCGTAACAGGCATACTGGAAGGGCTTACTGTGGTAGCCCTGCCGCCCGCGGTACAGCCAGATGGGCACCAGTGCCAGCAGCGCCAGACCCTGCTGGCAAAGCTCAAAGTCCATGCCGAAAAGCTGAATGGGGTACATAAGCCCGCCCAGCAGCTCCACATTGACCCAGTACAGCGCAGCCAGCTGCCCCAGCAGGCACCACCACTTGCGCCCGTGCCCGTGAAAAAAGTAGAAGATGAACACGGTCAGCACACCGGCGCCGTAGTAGTCCACCATGCCCAGCGTGCCCAGCACCGCGCCTGCCGCCACCACAAGGGCAGATACCAGCAGGTACAGTCCTGTTTTTTGCTTTTTGCGCACCGTTTCCATCAAGTGGATGCCCAGAATGCCCAAAAGCAGCGTCCAGATGACGTTCTGGTGCACCGGGTAGAACCATGTGCCGCCGTACATCAAATCGAAGGGCACTTCCGAAAGCAGGGCAAACAGCAGCAGCCGCAGGGTGTATTTTTTCAGGTCATGGGTGTGGAAATAGCCCTCCACCGCCATAAAGGCAAAGATGGGAAACGCCACCCGCCCGGCACAGGTCAGCCATTCCTGTGCCGGCAGCAACGTCGCCCACAGGTGGTCCATCAGCATCAGCGCCATGGCAAGGATATGAAGGGCCGCTGCGCTCAGGTCAAAGCGGGACGCAGTAGTGGAATGGATCGGTTTGGTTGACATACGCATACCTCGTTTTTGTCGAAATTTGGTCGTTCTGTCTGGAATACGAACGAGCCCCGCAAAGAATTGCAGCCCCGGCAGTTTTTCCCGCCGGGGCTGGTCTGCTGCTTTATTTTTTCTGCTGCGAAGCGCCCAGACACAAAAAGGTGGAGCCAAGGCAGAGCCATACCACCGCCATGGAGTGACTCTCGCCAGCGATAAAATTCAGCACAGCTGCAATAAAAAATAACAGTCCGCTGAGATAGAACAGATTCCATTTTTTCACAGTACATCCCTCCGGTTTTGTTTTTTTCACCGGCTATTTTGGATACGGCAAGCGCAGGAGCGGCTGCCATTTGCTCCGCGTGCAAAGGGGCGCAACGCGCCCGGCACGCAGAAAGTGTGCGCCCGCAGCAGTCTGCGGGGCAAATTCATGAAGGGTGGCTTGCCTGCCTGCCCATGGAGACGTAAGCGCAAAAGCAGGAATGCGGGAAAGGGCAAGGGACGGTTTCGGCGGAAAAGCGTCTGGCGGTGGCGGAAAAGCCGAACGCAAGATTTTTTCAACTATGCTGGCTCGTAAGGTGAGCCGTACCGAAACTTCCTTGCGGAAATGTGCAGCCTTATAGTTCATCTGCACCTGAACCGGCAGCCGTGCACCCGGCGCTTGCCGCACCCAAAATAGCCGGTGGAGCGCTCATTTAGTTTTTGGCGTTTTCCAGATAGGTCTCAAAGGCCTCGGCAAAGCTGGCATTTACATCAAAGGGGACGGTGTAGTCCACGCTGGAGGTCACAAGGCAGAGGTCCAGCCGGTTAGAGGTCTCGTCTGCCTGCCGGTTCAGCCTGCTCAGCGCGGCATGGATGACCTTGCGGTCGTAGTTGATGGTGGTCACCCGCTTCACATCACAGCAGTAGGAGATCTGGTTGCCCTCGGCGTTGAAGCGGTAGCCGGTGCCCCCGCCGGAGAGCAGCTGCTCGGAGCTGCGCAGGTCGTTCATCCGCTTAAAGGTGCGGGCAATGCTCTGGCGCGCGGCGTTCAGGCTGACCTCGCTGTCCATATCCATGTCCAGTGCATCCTTTGCCTTGCGGATGGCGGCAAACAGGCGGCTCTTCTCCTCCAGCAGGTAGAGCATGAACCGGGCAATATCCGTGATCTGCTCCGCATATTCGGTCTGTGCTACGTCCATAACAGTCTCGTCCTCGGCCTCGGGCATCACCTTGTGGCGCAGGTAGGTGTTGGCTACCCTGGTCACGTTGGCGTCGCAGTCCAGAATGCCCTGTGCCTCGTCCAGCAGGGACTGGAGCTTGTTCTGGTAACGGAATGCTTCCTTCAGGTTCATAGTCGTTCCCTCCGTCTTGTTTTTTCTGCCTTCAGCTTACCACAGACTGCCCGCCTGCGCAAGCTTTCCGGTAAAACAGGCAAAACGCCCGCCCCGGCTTTGACCGGAGCGGGCGTTTTGCATTAGCTGTGACACTTATTGGGATAAGAGATTGGCATTACTCAGCCGGCCACGCGCTCGGTGCGGCCTGCCTCCAGCATATAGCGCAGGAAGCCGGTCACGTCGGCGGGGTCGGTCACGGTGAGGTCAAAGCCCTTCTTGGGGGCAGTGTCCATCATCTGCAGCATGGAGCGTGCGGTAGCGTCCTTTTTCAGGTCGCAGGTCTTGCCGTTGTCCAGATGCAGCAGCACGCTGCCGTGGCTGGCAGAAAGCTGGCGCATGAAACGTTCCTTATCAAAATACTCGATACGAAGCATAGGAATACCTCCTTGATGAAGCAGTTTATATTACACTTGCCGTCCAGTCCTCTTTGGACAGGCGGCGGGAGAATAGCGGTTTTGCCCGGCAGTGGAAGCGCTTGCACAGCTTGCGTCCCGGCTGCCTTGGTGCTATACTGAGCTTGGAAGCTCTGATAGGATAATACCACAAAACAATCGCAAATCATAGAACAGAACCGTATAGTATATGCAACAAAACCGGCATTGATAAAAAACATTCAAAGTATTGCGGAAAGGAATTGGTGAATATGGCATATCAGACAAGCTGTGCCTCTTATACCAGCGGCCGGGTGGGGCTGTCCAGCGCTACTGCCGTGGTGGCCGATGCCGCCGGGCGGGAGCAGACCCAGCACGGCAGCCCGCTGTTTCCTATCGCCTGCTATGCCGAGGATCTTTCCTGCTTTTCGGTGGCGTGGCACTGGCACGAGGAATTCGAGTTTATTCTGGCAGCGCTGGGGCCCATCCATGTGGATGTGAACAAGACCCGGCTGACTTTGCAGACCGGGCAGGGGGTGTTTATCAACTCCGGGGCGCTGCACGCGGTAGAGCCTGCCGAGGGCAGGGCACTGCTGCACTCCGGCGTGTTCCAGCCCCGGCTGGTCGGCGGCATGGACACTGTGTTCTGGCAAAAACTCATCCGACCGCTTTTGCAGCCGGGCACGCAGCCCTTCTTTTTGCTGGACGAGGCCGTGCCATGGCAGCGGCAGGTGCTGCTCTGCCTGCGGGAGGCATGGAAGGGCGTGGCGGACGAACCCTTTGACTACGAGAACCGGGTGCGCTACCACCTTACCGCCGCGTTGCGGCTGCTTATCACCCAATGCGTCAGCGGCAAGGTGAAGGTATCGGAACAGGAGCAGATCGCCTCGGAGCGGATGAAGCAGATGCTCCGCTATGTAGAGGATCACTACGCCGAGGAGCTGACCGTGGAAAAGCTGGCCGGGTGCGTCGCCCTGAGCGAAAGCGCCTGTCTGCGCAGTTTCCGGCAGTTTCTGGGCATCACGCCCATCCAGTACGTCAAGCAGTTCCGGGTGGAAAAAGCCGCCGAGCTGCTGCGCTCCACCCGGCTCAAGACCGGCGAGGTGGGGCTGGAATGCGGTTTTTCCGACGCCAGCTACTTTATCAAGACCTTCCGGGAGATCAAGCACTGCACCCCCCGGGAGTACCGTATCCGCTTCTGCTGATGCGAAAACGCAGCACCGAGCTGAACCCGCTCAGATGCTGACGTGCCAGATTCCCCCGAAAGGGCGCGGCATGGCTGCAAACCGGCAGATACTAAAAAAGCTCCCCCTTGCGGGGGAGCTGGCACTCCGGGAGCAAATTGCTGCGGGTGCGCTTTTATTTTATGCTTTTGACCGGCGTTCGGGTCACAAAATTTTGTGCAGCTCCTGCACAAGGTCGCCGATCACGATGGGCTTGGACAAGAAGCCGTTCATGCCGCTTTCCAGCGCATTGCGGCGGTCCTCGTCAAAGGCGTTGGCAGTCATGGCAAGGATCGGGAGCTTTGCCCGGGCCGGGTCGTCCAGTGCACGGATCTTCCGGGTGGCGGTATAGCCGTCCATGATCGGCATCTGCACATCCATCAGCACCAGATCATAGCTGCCCGGCGCGGCGGTGCTCACCTTTTCCACCGCAACTGCACCGTTTTCAGCTGTATCGACAAGGAAGCCGTACTCCCGCAAAATTTCCTGCGCGATCTCGCGGTTCAGCTCGTTGTCCTCCACCAGCAGGATGTGCTTACCCTTGAAGTCGGCGTTCTTTTCCGGCAAAAGCCCCTGCGCCGCATCCGTCGGCTTCTGGCCGAGGGCGCTCATCAGGGTCTCCCGCAGGTCGGACATGAACATGGGCTTGGAGCAGAAGGCGGTCACACCGGCAGCCTTTGCCTCCACCTCAATATCGGACCAGTCGTAGGCAGTCAGGATGATAATGGGCGTATCATCGTTCAGGCTGCGGATGCGGCGGGTGACCTCGATGCCGTTCATATCCGGCAGACGCCAGTCGATGATATAGGCGTGGTAGGCATCGCTCATCTCGATGGACTGCCGCGCACGCAGCACCGCTTCCTTGCCGGAAAGGGTCCACTCGGCGCGCATACCCACCTTGACCAGCATCTTTGTCACGCTGTCACAGGTGTTGAAGTCGTCGTCCACCACCAGTGCTTTCAAGCCTTCCAGCTCGGTGATCTTTTCCACCGGGCGCTGCTCGGTCTGTGCGCGCATGGGCACACAGACGATAAACTCGGTGCCCTTGCCCTGCGCTGTCTGCACCTCGATGGTGCCGCCCATCATATCCACGATGTTTTTGGTAATGGCCATGCCAAGGCCGGTGCCCTGAATGCGGCTTACCGTGGAGGTGCGCTCCCGCTCGAAGGGCTCAAAGATCTTTTGGGCAAACTCCGGGCTCATGCCGATGCCGTTATCCTTGATGCGGAACTCGTACTGTCCGCAGCCGCGCACCTTCCCGGCAAGCTGCCGCACCCGCACCGAGACCGTGCCGCCCGCCGGGGTGAACTTGATGGCGTTGGACAGCAGGTTCAGCAGGATCTGGTTCAGCCGGGTCTTGTCGCAGTAGACGTCCTCGTCGGTCACATCCATGGCGTCCATGTAAAGCTCCAGCTGCTTTGCGTAGACCTGCCCGCTGACGATGGTTTTTAGATCGTGCAGCACATCCGAAAGGTTGGTTTCCACCTCTTCCAGATGGATCTTTCCGCTTTCAATGCGGCTCATATCCAGCACATCGTTGATGAGGGAGAGCAGATGGTTGCTGGATGCAAGGGTCTTGCCAAGATAATCCTTCACCCGCTCTGTATCGTCAATATTGCTGAGCGCCAGCGTGGTAAAGCCGATGATGGCGTTCATGGGGGTGCGGATATCGTGGGACATATTGGAAAGGAAGGTGCTCTTGGCGCGGTTGGCTGTCTCGGCGGCAGCAACGGCATCGGAAAGCGCCTGATTCACCTTTCTGTCGGCGGTGCGGTCGGAGATGACAAGGATATACTTGGTTCTGCCCTCCACCTCGCTGCCCATGGCAATGATGTGGAACCAGCGGCGCTCCCCGGTCTCCAGATGCTCATACTCATGATCCCACTCGCGCTGCTGCCCGCTGAGAAGCCCTTCCAGATAGTTTTTGTCGTGGTCCGGGTCACCCTTCGGGTGCATCTCTGCCAGAACACGGGCATCCTGCCGGACTTCTCTCCACGGGATGCCCAGCAGCCGCTCGATGTTCGGGCTGACGTAGTCCACCTTGGTGGTCTCTGCGTCCAGCATCAGGAAAACATCGTCCACGTTCAGCGAGAGTTTTTGGAACAGCTCGTCCCGGTACAGGATCTTGGTATTCTTCTGGCGCAGGGTTGCATGGCTTCTGCGCAAAATCAGCAGAATGACCAGCAGCGCAAGACCGGCGGCGATGCCTGCCACGATCTGCACCGTATAGAACCACAGCTTATCCAGACTGGCATTG
>CAKSWQ010000063.1 GCA_934512105.1 uncultured Faecalibacterium sp.
TCCGCAGACTTTCCTGAAACCCGAAATTTAAAACAATCTTTCCTCTGAATATGGCCAGAGCGCAAGCGGAGGCCATTCTCAATTGTTTTACGCCTCAATCAGCTTACCCAGTGCAAAGGAATAGATGCCCTTATAGGTCACCTTTTTCGGCGCAAAGCGCTTTTCAATAGCAATGGCGTAAAGGTTCAACTGAGCGCGGTAGGCGCGCAGAAAGTCGCTCTCAGCCTTGCGGCGGTCGGTCTTGTAGTCCAACAGTTCCAGATGGTCCGGGTACACCAGCACAAGGTCGGCGATGCCCTGCACCAGCACCTGCGCGTCTGCGGTGGCGGGCAGCGCTTCATGTCCCTGCGCCGCCAGCACCGCCCCGGCGGGCAGCGCGGTGATAAAGGGCAGCTCCCGCAGCACCTGCTCGGCGGCGCAGATCTTTGCAAAGGCTTCGCTTTCCACAAAGCGGCGGATGCACACCGCATCCAGCTTTTCCGCGATCTCCGGGGCGGTCAGCTGCACCGCCACCTGACGGTCCCGCTCCGCCGGGATGGCTTCGTCCAGCGTGCCCGCAGCCTTGGCCTCGGCCAGCCGGGCAAAGTCCGCGTGCTCCAGAAAGGCGTGCAGGGCGGTGCCCATTTCGGCGGCGGTCAGGCCATCCTTGGAAAGGAAGCCCGGGCGCTCCAGCGTGGTCTGCTCGGCCTTGTGCACGATGCTGGTCACGCTGACCTTGGCGGGCACCTGCGCAAGCGCAGCCGCCGGGTACTGCCACGCAAAGTTCTGCCGCAGGGTCTCCACCAGTGCCGGGTCGGTCTCCGGCGCTTCGTCCGGCGTGGCTGCATCCATTTCTATGGACAACTGCACGGCATCATCGCACACCTTGATTGCCATCACGCTTTCGGTCTGCACAAACAGCAGCTCCCGGTTGCCGGAAAGCTGCCGCAGCACCCCGCCGTCCGGGTGCACCAGCAGTGCCGCCCGCAGCCAGTCGGCAAAGCTGTTGGCCTGCTGGTGCAGCGTTGCCCCCGCCCCCGCAGCCAGAAAAGCCGCCGCCTTGGCAAAGGGCTTTGTGGTCTTGCCGCTGCTCAGGGGCACGGTGAGGATGAGCTTATCCTGTGCACGGGTAAGCGCCACATACAAAAGGCGCATCTGTTCGCTGCGCAGCTCCTTGGCATGAACGTTGGCCAGCGCAGTATAGGCGGCGGTCTTGTAAGCGCCCTCGCCGTTTTCCGGCCGCAGCCGCAGCCCCGCACCGAACGTGCGGTGCACCAGTACCGGCTGACGGATATCCGAGGCGTTAAACTTGCGTGCCGTATCCCCCATGAACACTACCGGGAACTGCAAGCCCTTGGAGCGGTGGATGGTCATAATGGACACGCACCCCGGGTGCACCCCGCTGGGCACGGTGTCCTGCCCGGTGCTGCCGGCCTGCGCGGCGGCATCAATGGCGCGCACCAGCGCCGAGATGCCCCCCGCACCGGAAGCGGCGCAGAAGGAGGCAAACCGGCGGGCATCCTCCCGGCGGCGTGCACCGTTTTCCAGCACGCCCAGCGCCGCCAGATAGCCGGTGGAGGCAAAAATTTCTTCCAGCAGCTGCTCTGCCGGGGCGCTGCGCGCCATCTGCCGCAGGGCAGTGAGATGGGCGTAGAAGTCCTTCACCTTCTCGGTAAAGGGGTCGTCGGCCGGGTCCTCCAGCGCCAGCAACAGTGCGCCGTACAGGCTGATGCGGGCAGGCTTTTTGTCCGGCTCGGTCTGCATCTGACGGCTGCGGGCACGCAGCCGTACAAGATCATCCTCCGTAAAACCGAACATGGGACCCAGCATGGCGGCGGCCAGATAGATATCCTGCGAGGGGTCGTCGATGACCTTGAGCAGGGCGATGAGGGGACGGATGTGGGGCGCAAGCATCAGGTTCTCCCGGGCATCGGCGTATACCGGGATACCCCGGGCAGTCAGTGCCTCCACATACACCGGGAACTCGGTGCGCGCCGCCAGCAGCACGCAGCAGTCCTCGTACCGCACCGGGCGGGTGGCGCTGCCCTCCCGCACCGGTTCTCCTGCGTCCACCAGCTGTTTGATGCGCTCCGCGATCCAGCCCGCGTCCGTTTCCGTCTCATCGTCCGGTAAAAACTGCACCTCCACGCTGCCCTGATATTCCCCGGGCGCGCCGCAGACCAGACGCTGCCCGTCGCCGTAGGCGGTATCGCCCAGTTCCGGGGTCATAAGCTGCTCAAAGAGATAGTTGATGCCAGCCACCACCTGCGGCGCGGAGCGGAAGTTTGCATCCAGCGCCAGCAGGGCGTCCGTGCCCGGGGTGCCCTCCGGCGGGCGGGGCCGGGCTTTTGCGCCCGGCAGCAGCGGCCAGCTGTCCAGCTTTTGCCGGAAGATGCCCGGCTCTGCCTGCCGGAAGCGGTAGATACTCTGTTTCAAGTCGCCCACAAGGAAGAGGTTGTCCCCCGCCGGGGCGGCAAGGCAGCGGTAAAGGGCATCCTGCAGGGCGTTCGTGTCCTGATATTCGTCCACCATCACAGCAGCGTAATCCTGACGGATATTCTCGCACAAGGGGGTGGGTGTGCCCTCCGGGGTGCGCAGCAGACGCAGGGCAAGGTGTTCAAAGTCGCTGAATTCCAGCAGCTTGCGCTCCCGTTTTCTGGCCGTGAACCGGGCATCGAAGTCCCGCACGGCGGCAAACAGCGCCCGCAGCCGGGGTAGAGTGATCTGCCGGTCGGTCTCGGCCTCGGCCTCGGAGCAGCAGATAAGCTGGGTCATCTGCTCGAACAGGGCGGCGGCTTCGTCCGAACGGGTCTTGATTTCGGCCTTGTGGTCGCCGCCCAGCCGCTTTTTCATGCCCTTCAGGCCGGGAGCTTCCTCCATGCCCAGCACATAGGGGGTGAGCAGGTCGTACAGCGGGTCCCACTGCCCGGCAGCCGCCAGCTGCTCCGCCTGTGCAAAGAGGGCGGCGGCTTTTTCCAGCCTTGTACCGGCCTCCTCGTATTTTTCTGCCACTGTGGCCTGTGCCTTTGCCCGGGCGGAGGGGGTCTTTTTTTCCTCAGCAGCTGCCAGCTCCTGGTCAAAATCCGCACGGCAGTCTGCCAGTGCTGCCGTCAGCAGCTCCCGCGCAGCCTTGGCGCAGCGGGCAGCTTCGGCCAGCAGCAGGTCGTGCCAGCAGGTGACGGCAAAGCCGTTTTCCTGCTCGTAAGGGGCAAGAAATTCATCCAGCTTGCGGTCGTAATCCGGCAGCGCCCGCAGAAAATCGTAGATCTGCAAAATGGCATCGCCCGCCGGTTTATCCGTGCGTCCCTTGCCGTACAGGTCTGCAAAGGCGCAGAAATCCGGGTCGCGGTAGGCATTTTCCAGCGTTTCGGCCAGTGCCGCCGCCCGCAGCAGCTGTACGCTGCCGGGGTCTGCGGGGGCAAAGTCCGGCGGGATATCCAGCGCCTGAAAGTGCTTGTGCAGCAGGTTCAAGCAAAAAGCGTCAATGGTGCAGATGGGCGCGCGCTGCAGCAGCATCCGCTGGCGGCGCAGCATGGCATTGCCCGGCTGCAGCTGGCTGCGGTGCAGCAGCGCCTGCCCGATGCGGGCGCGCAGCTCTGCCGCCGCCGCGTTGGTAAAGGTGACGATGAGCAGCCGGTCGGCGTTGACCGGGTGCTCCGGGTCGGTGATCAGCTGCACCGCCCGCTCGGTCAGCACGGCGGTCTTGCCGCTGCCTGCGGCCGCGCTTACCAGCAGCGCACCGCCCCGGTCGGCAATGGCGGCCTGCTGTGCCGGGGTCCATTTGGGTCCGCTCACGGCTGTTCCTCCTCTTCTTCGTTTTCTTCCTCGGGTTCAAAGGGCTTTGCAGGGGCTTCCAGCGCACGCTCGTGCACCCCGGTCTCGTGGCAGCAGATAAAGCTGTAATCGCACCAGGTGCAGGGGCTTTTGCTGCTGCTCACCACCAGCGGCTCGGCGTCGATCTGTCCGCCGTAAAGCTGCTCGCCCATCTGGGTGACAAGGTCATCCAGATGCAGCTGGATGCGGCTGAGCTTGGCGCTGTCGGCCCGCTTTTCCTTCTGGTAGGGGCTGGGTGCGCCGTTGCGGTAGCCAAAGGGCAGGTATTTGCCCGTTTCGTCCGCGTCCATGGCGTCAAAGATCTTCTGCTCGTCCCGCACAAGGCCGTCCAGCTGGTACTCCACCGCCCGGGCAGCCTGTCCGCGGGGCAGGGTCTGGGGGGCGGGGTCGGCCAGCAGATACAAAACGCCCGCCGGCTGTGCGCCGGTAAAGCGCCCGCCCGCATCCCGGGTCAGGCTGAACAGATACAGCAGCATCTGGCAGTCCAGCCCGCAGTAGACCTCTTTTAAGTCCAGCTTTTTGCTGCCGGTCTTGTAGTCCACCACCCGCACCCAGCGGGTGCCGTTCTCCTCGATCCACTCGTCCGCGCGGTCCACCGTGCCCACCAGCTGCACCGTGCGCCCGTCCGACAGGCGGTACACCTGCCCGGGCACGGCGTCCTCGCCCCGGCCGATTTTCAGCTCACAGGCCACAGGCTTGAATCGGGACTGGTTCTGCTCGTCCCGCAGATAGCACAGCAGACTGGTCATGCTCTTTTTCAGCCGGGAGAGCAGATAGGCAAAGCGTGCGGTATCCTCCGGCAGGTAGCGCCGCGCGTACTCGTCCACCAGCGCAGCGGCAAGGTCGGCCATGGCGGCATCGTCCAGCTCCAAGAAGGGGCGTAGCCCGGCGCAGGGGTTGTCCGCCCCGGGGTGGGGGTCCAGCGCCATTTGCAGCACCCAGTGCATCAGAGTGCCGCTCTGGTCGGCGGAAAGCTCCGCACGGCGGCGGGGCTTGAGCCCCAGCACATACTGCAAAAAATAGCCGTAGCGGCAGGTATAATATTTTTCCAGCTGGCTGGGCGAGATGTGCAGCCGCCTGCCCAGCAGTGCTTCCAGCGTGGGCAGATCCTGCACCTGCCGGGGCGGGTCCTGCTCCATGCGCTGCAATAGCGCCAGCCCCCGGGGTGCCTGTACCCCTTCGCCGGGGGCGCGCAGCGCCTCGGTCAGGCTGGCGCGTTCCAGTTCGGTCAGCGGCCAGCCGCCGCCCAGCACGTCCAAGCCGTCTGCGGGGGTGGCGGCAAGGTCGATCAGCTCCAGCTGCGGCGCAGCAGGCTGCAATGCCTCCACGATGGGCTCCAGCGCGGCGCACAGGGTCTGTCCCTGCCCCTTCGGCCAGCTCATCCACAGCCCCTTTGCCGGGGCGGTAAGGGCTTTGTAAAAACAGACCTGCTCACGCACCACGCGGTTCTCAAAGCAGTCCGGCAGGTCGATCTGTTTTGCCATCAGCAGGTCGCGGTCGGCATGGGTCAGCAGGCCGCTTTCCGCCGGGGTGGAAGGAAATTCCCCCTCCGCAAGCCCCAGCACGAACACATAGTCCGGCGCATCCAGACGCATTTTACCGGCGCTTGCCAGCACCACCGCGTCCAGTGTCTGCGGGATGTGCCCAAGGTCGGAGGAGCGCAGCAGCAGGCTGAAAAGATCCTCGTACTCCGGCACAGTAATGCCCTGGCTGCCCAGCAGCCGCGCCATCTCGTCCAGCAGCTGCATTACCACATTCCACTCGCGGGCGGCTTCTTCTGCCGCCGGGATGCCCCGGGCGGCGCGGATATCCTCCACCTGTGCAGCCTGCTGCCCCTCTGCGCCCAGCTCCTTCAGGCAGAAATACAGCGCCCGGCTGATCTGCTCGGCGTTGGCGCTGCGCACCTTGCCGCGCAGGGTATCCACCGCCGTCACCAGCTTTTTGCGGGCGTGCTCGGCACGGGTCAGGTTCTGGGTGTCCTCCTCAGTCAGTTCGGCATCGCCGAAACCCCGGGGGCTTTTGGTAAATTCTGCCCGCCACGCCGCCGCATTGGGCGACCATGTGTAGGCGTAGTTTTCCAGCGCGCAGACCTCCGGTTCGGTCAGGTCGCACAGGCCGGTCTTGGCCAGCACAGTCAGCTGCTCGGTCATGTCCGCGCCCCGCAGCAGTGCCAGCAGCGCCCGCACCGCCGTAGCGGGGGCGCTGAACTCCGGGGTGGTGGGCTCGTCGCAGTACAGCGGGATCTCTGCCATGCGGAACTCGTACCGCACCGCAGCCCGGTACAGGCTGATATCGCGGCAGACCACCGCGATCTTTCCGCAGCGCACGCCCTGCCGCATCAGGCGGCGGATGGCGGCAGCGGCGCAGCGGGCTTCCTCCTCCCGGCTGGCGGCGGCAAACAGCCGCAGTTCTGGGGCGCTTTCCGGCGGGGTGCAGCTGCCGGTCTCCAGCAGCTCGGTCAGGGCAGCAAGCCCCGGGGCGTCCTTGTGGCGCAGGTCCCGCCGCAGCAGCTCCGGCGCTGCCACCTGTGCGCCGTTTTTGCGCGCCAGCTGGCGCAGCTGCGCCGCCACCTGCTTTGCACCGGAGAACAGTTCCAGATCCCCGGGCTGCATGGGTGCGCCGTCCTCGCACAGCGCCACCGTCACGGCGGGCAGCGCGGCCAGCATGGCACCCATCAGCCGCTTCTTGGGCGCGTTGAAGGTATCGAACTCGTCAATGAACACCTCACGCTCGCGCAAAAAGTCCGGCAGTTCGTCCCGGGCAAGCGCGGCTTCCAGACGGTCTGCCGCCAGTTCCAGACGGTCGGCGGGGTCCATGCCGGTGCCCGCCAGCAGGCTCTCGTAGCCCTGAAAAATGAGCGCCAGCTCGCCCAGCTTTGCGCTCTCGGTGCCGCAGTCCCGGGCAAGCTCCTGCAGCTGCTGCCCGGAAAGCCCGGCACTTTTCAGCTCGTCGATGGTCTCGGCGGCCATCTGGCAAAAGGCTGCGCTGCGCCGGTGGCGGTAGTAGTAGTGCACATTGTCCTGCAATTCCTCCAGCGCACGGCGCACCAGCACCGCCCGCCCGGCATCGGTCAGGGTCTGCACCGCTGCGCCGCCAAGCGCCGCAAGGACATGCTCGGCCAGACTGGTAAAGGAATAGCTTTCCACCATGCCGGAAAGGGCATCTCCCAGCTCCCGGTAGATGCGCG
>CAKSWQ010000064.1 GCA_934512105.1 uncultured Faecalibacterium sp.
GCATACGTTCCGTTCGGAACATGATGTATTTTATCACGAAGGGCGGGGTTTGTCAACAGCTTTTTTAAAATATTTTTGTATTTTCCGAAAAAGAACGTCTTTTCTTTGATTTTACTGCGGCTTTTCTGTAAATCTTCTGCCACACCGGCGCAAAAAGCGGCTTTTGCAGCCGTTTTTCGCCCGCCGGGCGGGGATACGGCAGAGGCAGCACTCAGTCCTCCTGCGCCAGCTGACGGGCAATTTTTACGCCGGTGGGGGTGGCGGCAAGGCCGCCCTGACCGGTCTCGCGCAGGTCGGGGGAGAGCAGGCTGCCCACGCGGCCCATGGCGTCGATGACCTCATCGCAGGGGATGGCGTAGTCCACCCCGGCCAGCGCCATGTTGGCGCAGGAGACTGCGTTCACCGCGCCCACCACATTGCGCTTGATGCAGGGCACTTCCACCAGACCGGCCACGGGGTCGCAGACCAGACCCAGCAGGTTGCCCAGCGCCATGGCGGCGGCAGCGGCGCACTGCTCCGGGGTGCCGCCCTTCAGGTTACACAGGGCGGCGGCGGCCATGGCGCTGGCGGCGCCTACCTCGGCCTGACAGCCGCCCTCTGCACCCGCCAGCGTGGCGCGGGCGGCAATGACCTGCCCGAAGCCTGCCGCCACATACAGCGCGTCGCAGACGGCCTCCTCGTCTGCCTGCCCGGCGCGGGCCAGCGGCAGCAGCACCGCCGGCAGCACCCCGCAGCTGCCCGCCGTGGGCGCGGCTACGATGCGCTTCATGCAGGCGTTGCACTCGGCGGTCTTTAAAGCTTCTGCCGTGACGGCAGCCAGATAGTCATCGCCCAGCAGACGCCCCTGCTGCCACGCCTGCTCCACCTTAGCGGCATCGCCGCCGGAAAGGCCGCTGCGGCTGCGCTGCGCGGGGTCGTATTCCTGACTGGTGGCCTGCATCACCTGCCACAGGTGCCGCATGGCGGCGCGGCTGTGCGCCTCGGTCAGGCGGCTCTCCTCCAAATCGCTGCGCAGCACCGCTTCTGCCAGCGTGATCTTCTGGCTGCGGGCGGCAGCCAGCATCTCTTCACAGGACAAAAATGCCATGGCTCATTCCTCCGTTTCTTCCGGCTCGTCCACGTTCAGGCAGGTCACCTTCAGCAAGCCCGGCATTACCGCCAGCTGCCGCTCCAGCGCGTGGGGGATGTGGGAGTCGCACTCCAGCACCATCACCGCATAACCGCCCGCAGCAGCGCGGAACACCTGCATGGACGCGATATTGATGCGCCGCAGCGCCAGCGCCATGGTCACCTCGGCAATGCAGCCGGGGGTATCCTCGTTGTGGATGATGAGGGTGTTGCTGTCCCCGCCGAAATCCGCCGGGACACCATCAATCTCGGTCACGCGGATGCGTCCGCCGCCCACCGATGCCGCCTTGAGCGAGAGCTGCCGCCCGGTGCGGCTGGTCAGGGTGAGCACGGCGGTGTTGGGGTGAGCAGAGCGCAGCTCTACCGGGTGGATGCTGAACTGCATCCCCTGCTGCGCGGCCAGCGCAAAGCTGTCCGGCAGGCGGGGGTCGTCCGGGCGCAGACCCAGCAGCCCCGCCACCAAGGCGCGGTCGGTGCCATGGCCCTTGCCGGTGGTGGCAAAGCTGCCGTACAGGCCGATGTCTGCCTGCGCCGGAACCTCGCCCAGAAGCTTTTGTGCGGTATAGCCGATCTTTGCCGCACCGGCGGTGTGGCTGGAGGAGGGCCCGATCATCACCGGGCCCAGAACATCAAATAATCGCATAGGGGACAGCCTTCCTTTCCTGAGGGGTTTCCCACTTTTGCGCGGCAGCTGCTGCCGCAAAACGCGCTTTTTTCCTGCTTGAATGGACTAAAATTGCCAAAACGGCACATTTTTATCAAGTTTATTATACCGCTTTTGCTGCACTTGTGCTATAATAACTTTACTAATGTTTGAAAATGTCCCCAAACTGGCGTTCCGGCCGCCGCCTTGCAGCGCCGCCCCGCCGCCAAGGGAACAACACGGAGGGTAGATCCTATGAAACTGGTAAGCGTGGAAACTCCTGAAAAGAGTGTCTGCAAAATGACCTTCAGCGCTACGGCTGAGGAACTGGAGGCCGCCTCCAACGCGGTCTATGAGCGCACCCGCGCCACTTATACCATCAAGGGCTTCCAGAAGGGCGAGGCCGACCGCGCACAGATCGAGGCTGACCGCGGCGAGCACACCTTCTGGTACGATGCCATCAACGACCTGATGGATCAGGATGTGCCTGCTTTGTACGAGGCTGCTTTGAAGGAACACGGCTTTGCGCCGGTGGATGATCCCAGCTACGATCTGGTAAGCGTGAAGAAGGACGAGGGCTTTGTGGCTACCGCCACCGTGGCATTGCAGCCCGAGCTGAAGCTGACCAAGACCACCGGCTTTACCTCCCAGTGCGTCACCCCGGAGGTGACCGACAAGGAGATCGACACGGTGCTGGAGCGCCGCCGCAACTACGCCGCTGAGCTGGTGCCCCACAAGGGCCCCGCTGTGAAGGGCAATGTGGTACACATGGACTTTGAGGGCCTTCTGGACGGTGTAGCCTTTGCAGGCGGCACGGCAAAGGACCAGTCGGTGCAGTTGGGCAGCGGCCGTATGATCCCCGGTTTCGAGGACGGCATTCTAGGCCACAAGGCGGGGGACGAGTTCGAGATCAACGTCACCTTCCCCCAGAACTACCCCAACAAGGAGCTGGCAGGCAAGCCCGCTGTGTTCAAGATCAAGCTGCATGACGTGTGCGTGCGTCAGCTGCCTGCCCTGAACAGCGATTTTGCCAAGAAGATGGGCAAGGAGACCATGGAGGAGTACCGCGCCTTCGTGAAGCAGCAGCTGTTCGACGGCCGCCACGGCGGTGCGCTGAACCACGCCAAGGACATGATCCTTGGTCAGCTGGCCGATGCCGCCGAAGGCGAGATCCCCAGTATTCTGGTGGAAAACGCCTATCAGCAGCAGATGCAGGTCATCCAGCAGCAGCTGCAGATGCAGCGCATGAGCCTGAACACCTACCTGAGCCAGATCCACGAGACCCGCGAGAGCTTTACTGCCAAGGTGCGTGCCGCCGCAGAGAAGAACACCCGCGCCCGCATGGCACTGCTGCAGATCGCACAGCAGGAGAACCTGCTGCCCACCGACGAGGAGATCGACAAGCAGCTGGCTGAGCGCGCCGAAAAGACCAAAAAGACGGTGGAGGAGATCAAGGCCAACACCGATGTCGCCGCCCTGCGCCGCAACGAGGGCATCCGCAAGGCTGCCGATTGGGTCATCGACCACTCCACCATCGAAGAAAAGGTAGAGAGCAAGTAAGCGCGGAAAAATCTTTTAAATTTCGGGACACCGGAGCGTCTGCGGACGCTCCGGTGTCCTTTTTTCACGGAAGATAAAAAACAAATGCCGGACAGTCCGCAGACCGCCCGGCATTGGCTATATAAACCCTTATGAAAATTGCAGCAGGATCTCGTCCAGATTTTTTCCGATGACCTCCATGGTGCGGAAGAACGCCTCCCGGGTGGCGGCATCGGTGTTGTGCAGCAGGCGGGCAAAAAAGCGCTCCTGCACCTCGCGCCCCCGCGCGATGACCGGCTGCGCCTTTTCGGTGCACAGCAGCTGGGTCTTGCGGCGGTCGCCCGCCACAGCGCGGCGCTCCAGATATCCCTCCTGTACCAGACGGTCCACGTTTACCGAAACAAGATTTGCCTTAATTTTGCGGATCTCCACGATATCCCGGGCGGTGGTGCAGTCCGGGTTGTTGGCCAGAAACATCAGGATATCAAAGGCAGTCTGGGGCAGCTTTAGCTCCTGACACAGCGGTTTGCACATGGCATTGTAGGCCTGCGCAGTCTTGAAGCTGATCTCTATGGTAGGGTTCATGCAGCACTCCTTTTGTTCTTATATAGATAGTTCATTTTTGAAGTATTATAGTGCAGATAAGGGGAGATGTCAAGAGAAAAAGAGAACCGGCACCCCTTGTACACGGTCAGCGTCCTCGCCCTCTCCGTCTGCTCACTACGTTCGCATCCACCTCTCCCAAAGGGAGAGGCCTTGGCAAAGAGATGAAGTTTGCATGGACTGCCAAAGGCTCTCCCTTTGGGAGAGCTGGCGCGTTAGCGCCTGAGAGGGCGAGGACGTTTTCCTCCACGACCCTTCCCGTGAAAATGCAATGCCGGAGCGTCCGCAGACGCTCCGGCATTGCTCTATTATAAATAATTCTTCCGCTGATGATGCGCAGCAACGACGACGACCGCCGCCAGTGGCGGAAACAGGGAGGAGTTGTTGGGGCAGCGGCCAGCAAGACGCAAGTGCCGTCCAAGGCACGATGCGGATGCTGGGTGCCGCAACCCGTAAGAAGCGGAGCGCATTCAAATCGTTTTTCAGAACACCGCCACGGCGACCAGACGCACCAGCAGGGCACACAGCCATGCCACGGCGCACTGGTTGACCACCATGATGGTAGCCCACTTGCCGCCAAGCTCCCGCTTGACCGAGGCCACTGCCGCGATGCAGGGAGTGTACAGCAGGCAGAACACCAGCAGCGGTGCGGCCTGTGCCGGGGTGAGGGCTGCGGTCAGGGCTGCGGTAGAGCCGAAGAGGATGAGCAGCGAGGACACCACGCTCTCCTTGGCCATAAAGCCGGTGATGAGGGCGGTGGAGATGCGCCAGTCCGCAAAGCCCAGCGGGGCAAACAGCGGGGCGATATCGCCCGCGATGCGTGCCAGAATGCTGGCCTGCGGGTCAGCGGTCAGCGACAGGTGCAGGTCAAAGTTCTGCAAGAACCAGATGACGATGGTTGCGCCAAAGATGACCGTGAAAGCCTTCTGCAAGAAGTCCCGCGCTTTCTCCCACAGCAGCTGCGCCACGTTTTTCAGGCCGGGCAGGCGGTAGTTGGGCAGCTCCATGACAAAGGGCACAGCCTCGCCCTTGAATACGGTGCTCTTGAGCAGCAGCGCCGCCAGCACGCCCACCAGAATGCCGGTGAAGTACAGCAGCACCATCACAAGACCCGCGTACTTGGGGAAGAACGCCGCCGCAAACAGGCTGTAAATGGGCAGCTTTGCCGAGCAGCTCATGAACGGGGTGAGCAGGATGGTCATTTTGCGGTCGCGCTCCGAGGGCAGGGTGCGGCTTGCCATCACGCCGGGCACCGTGCAGCCAAAGCCGATGAGCATGGGCACGATGCTGCGGCCGGAAAGGCCGATGCGGCGCAGCAGCTTATCCATCACAAAGGCGACACGCGCCATGTAGCCGGTATCCTCCAGCATGGAGAGGAAGAAGAACAGCACCACGATGATGGGCAGAAAACTCAGCACGCTGCCCACGCCGGTAAAGATGCCGTCGATGACCAGCGAGTGCACCGCCGCGTTGACGTTCCAGTTGGTCAGGGCGGTGTCCACAAGGCCGGTCAGAGCGTCAATGCCCAGTTCCATGAGGTTCTGGAAGAACAGGCCGATGACGTTGAAGGTGAGGAAGAACACCAGACCCATGATGGCGATAAAGGCCGGGATGGCGGTGTACTTGCCGGTAAGGAACTTGTCGATGCGGTTGGAGCGCAGCTGCTCCTTGCTTTCGTGGGGCTTGACCACCGTCTGCGCCACCAGCTCCTGAATAAAGGAGAACCGCATATCCGCAATGGCGGCGGCGCGGTCCAGCCCGCGCTCCTGCTCCATCTGCACGATGATGTGCTCGATCATTTCTTTTTCGTTGGGGTCCAGCTTCAACGCTTCCTCAATGCGGGGGTCGCCCTCCACCAGCTTGGTGGCGGCAAACCGCACCGGGATGCCCGCCGCCTTGGCGTGATCCTCGATGAGGTGCAGGATGCCGTGGATGCAGCGGTGCACTGCGCCGCCGTGGTCGTCCTCGCTGCAAAAATCCATGCGCCCGGGGCGCTCCTGATACTTTGCCACATGGACGGCGTGGTCTACCAGCTCGTCCACGCCCTCGTTCTTGGCGGCGGAGATGGGGATGACCGGGATGCCCAGCATGGCCTCCATCTTGTTGATGCGCACCGTGCCGCCGTTGCCGCGCATCTCGTCCATCATGTTCAGCGCCAGCACCATGGGGATATCCAGCTCCATCAGCTGCATGGTCAGGTAAAGGTTGCGCTCGATGTTGGTGGCGTCCACGATATTGATGATGCCGGTGGGCTTTTCGCCGATGATGAACTGCCGGGTGACGATCTCCTCGCTGGAATAGGGGGACATGGAGTAGATGCCCGGCAGGTCGGTGACCTCGGTTTCCGGGTGCCCCTTGATGGCACCGCTCTTGCGGTCCACCGTCACGCCCGGAAAGTTGCCAACGTGCTGGTTGGAGCCGGTAAGCTGGTTGAACAGGGTGGTCTTGCCGCAGTTCTGGTTGCCCGCCAGCGCAAAGGTCAGGGTCTTATCCTCCGGCAGGGGATGCTCCCCCTCCTTGGTGTGGTACTTGCCGCCCTCGCCAAGACCCGGGTGCTCCACCATTTTTCCATCCACCGGGGCGTGCACCGCCGGGGTCTTTTCGGTGGGGGTCACGGTGATCTGTGCCGCGTCGTCCAGACGCAGGGTCAGCTCATAGCCGTGGATGCGCAGCTCCATGGGGTCGCCCATGGGTGCCAGCTTTACCAGCGTGACCTCTGCCCCGGGGATCAG
>CAKSWQ010000065.1 GCA_934512105.1 uncultured Faecalibacterium sp.
CGTGCCGCCGGCAAGATGGAGGATGTCATCTTCGGCGGCACCCGCAAGCGCAGCCCCATGGGCTTTGCGCAGGTGCGTCTGACGCTGGACAACGCTGCCCACACGCTGGATGTGGACGCGGACGAGGTGACCATCGGCCGCAAATATTACCGCTCCGGCGACAGCGAGTACACCATCAACGGGCAGGTATGCCGCCTGCGGGACGTGTACGAGCTGCTGCTGGATACCGGCATCGGCAGGGACGGCTATTCGGTCATCGGACAGGGACGCATTGCGGAGATCGTGGCAGCAAAAAGCAGCGAGCGCCGCGAGATCTTTGAGGAAGCCTGCGGCATTGCCAAGTACCGCTACCGCAAGACCGAGGCCGAGCGCCGTCTGGCTGCGGCGGGCGAGAACTTAGAGCGCCTGCGGGATATCCTCGGCGAACTGGAAAGCCGGGTGGGCCCGCTGGAAAAAGAGAGCGCCAAGGCGCAGAAGTTTCTGGAGCTGAGCGCCCAGCGCAAAACGCTGGAAGTGACCCTGTGGACCGACGGGGTGCACCGCGCCCGGGAGGCTGTGCGCCAGCAGGTGCGGGACTACGAGACCGCCCAGACCGACTACGAGCGTTTTGACCGGGAAACTAAGGCCGCCGAGCAGGAGGCTGAGGAGATCCGTATGCAGGCACAGCAGCTGACGGTTGCTGTCGAGCGCCTGAATGGGGATATCCGCAGCATCACCCAGCAGATCAGCGGCTCCGAAAGCCGCATCGCCGTGCTGGAAAACGATATTCTGCGCAACGATGAGAGCGCGGCTTCCCTGCAGCAGGAGATCGCCGCCGGGCAGCAGGACACCGCCGAGGCAGATGCCGCTTTGCAGCGCCACCGCGCCGTGGCAAAGACCATGGAGGCAGCGGGCGAAAAGCTTGCGGCAGAGATCGAGGCGCTGAACGCCGAACTTGCCCGGCTTGCCGATGCCAGCACCGCCAGCGGTGCCCGCAAGGACAGTCTGCGGGCAGAGCTTGCCGACCGCACCGCGAAGCGCACCGAAGCACAGGTGGCACAGGCTGCCGCCGAAGCCGCCGGAGATACCGCCCGGCAGCGTCTGCCCGCGCTGGAGCAGAGCGCCCGGGACGCCGCCGCACAGCTGGAAGAGACGAAACAGGATCTGGCCGACACCGTAAAGTACCGCCAGACACTGGAAGAAAACGAAAAGCAGCTGGGCAACATCCGCTCCGGTCTGGAACTCAAGCTGCGCAGCCGCAAGGCCGCGCTGGATGAAGCCGATGCCGCCGAGCAGCGGCTGGGCAGGGAACTGGATGCCGCCCGGCAGCGCCTTTCGGTGCTGCGGGAACTGGAAAAGAACATGGACGGCTACCAGAACTCGGTGCGCGCGGTCATGCGCGCCGCCGGGGCGCGCCGTCTGCGGGGCGTTCTGGGGCCGGTGTCCACCATCCTGAAAGTGGAGCCCGGGTGCGAGGTTGCCATCGAGACCGCGCTGGGCGGCGCGTTGCAGAACATCGTGGTGGAAAACGAAGCCGCTGCCAAGGCGGCCATCGCCCTGCTGCGCAATGACCATGCGGGCCGCGCAACCTTTTTACCGCTGGATACCGTGCAGCCCGGCGTGTTCCGGGGGCGGCTGTCCGGCACGGCACGGCTGGCTTCTGCGCTGGTGCAGGCCGATCCCCGGTACGAGAATATCGTCTCGAACCTGCTGGGACGCATCATCGTGGTGGAGGACATCAACGAAGCCTCCCGCGTGGCGCGGGACAACGGCTACCACAACAAGGTGGTCACCATGGACGGACAGGTGATCAATGCAGGCGGCAGCTTTACCGGCGGCAGCGTGCAGCGCAGCGCCGGTCTGTTCACCCGCAAGCAGGAGATGGAGGAGCTGCGCCTGAAGGCAGCACAGCTGCAAAAGGACTGCCTTGCCGCACAGGAAAAGACCGACCAGTGCAAGGAGCAGGCAGACGCTTTGCAGGCAGAGCTGACCGCCACCGCCAGCGAACAGATCACCGCCGCCAACGACCGTGTGCGTGCCGAGGCAGAGCAGAAGCGGCTGGAAGCCGCCGCCGCCCAGCTGGAAACTGCCGTGCAGAACGCGCAGCAGCAGATGGACGCCTTGCAGGCTGCCTTGAATGACAGCCGCGCCAAGGCCGATGCCGCCGCCTTGCAGCAGGCAGAGCTGACAGCGCAGATCGAGCAGCTGACCGCCGAACTGAGCCGCATCGCAGAGGGCAGCGACAGTTTTCTGACCCAGCAGAACCAGCTGGCACAGGCGCTCAGCGCCAAGCGGCTGGAACAGGTGACCCGCCGCAAGGATGCAGAACTGGCTTACAGCCAGATCGCTGCGCTGGAACAGCGTGCAAAGGATGCCGCTGCCCGCCGTACCGCGCTGGAAGAAAGCCTTGCCGCCCTTGCTGCCCGCAGCGAAGCCTGCCGCACCGAGATCGCAGCCATCCGCAAGGCCAAGACCGACAGCCAGACCACCATTACCCAAAAGGAGCAGGCCATCCGCGAAGCCACCGAAAAGCGGCTTGCCTGCCAGCAGAAGGAAACGGAAGCACTGGCAAAAGCCCGCACCGCCTCCGACAGCCGCGAGGAGATGGGCCGGGAGATGGCGCGTCTTGCCGAGCGCAAGGCCGCTGCCGAGACCGAGTACGACCAGACCGTGGCAAAGCTGTGGGACGAGTACCAGCTCTCGGTCAGTCAGGCCGAGGAGCTGTGCGTGGAGTTCGACAGCCTGACCGCCCTGCGGGCACAGGTGGCTGACCTGCGCGGCAAGATCCGCGCCCTTGGCAGCGTGAACGTGAGCGCCATCGAGGAGTACAAGGAGGTCAAAGCCCGCTACGATGACCTGTCCCGTCAGGTGACCGACGTGGAGGAGAGCCGCAACGAGCTGGGACGCATGATCGCAAAGCTTTCCGCCCAGATGCGGGAGATCTTCACCGACAGCTTCCGCGCCATCAACGAAAACTTCAGCCGCGTGTTCACCGAGCTGTTCGGCGGCGGCGAAGCCAGCCTTGTGCTGGAGGACGAAAGCGATGTGCTGGCCTGCGGCATCGGCATCCGGGTGGCACCGCCGGGCAAGGTCATCAAGAATCTGGAAGCCCTTTCCGGCGGCGAACAGGCGCTGGTGGCTATCAGTATCTACTTTGCCATCTTGGCGGTGAACCCCGCGCCCTTCTGCATTCTGGACGAGATCGAAGCCGCGTTGGACGATGCCAACGTGGTGCGGTTTGCCCAGTATCTGCGCCGCATCAGCGATAAGACCCAGTTCATCGTCATCACCCACCGCCGCGGCACCATGGAGGCTGCCAATGTGCTGTATGGCGTTACCATGCAGGAGGACGGCGTGTCCAGGCTGCTCAAACTGGATCTGGAACAGGTTGACGCAACGCTGGTTTCCTGATATAAAATAAACAGAAAATAGATAGGAGGACCACTATGGCGTTCTTCGGATTTGGAAAAAAAGAAAAAGATAAAATGAAAACGGGTCTGGAAAAGACCCGCACCGGCTTCTGGGGCAGCATTATGAACTCCCTGACCGGCAGCGTCATCGACGATGAGATGTACGATGAGCTGGAAGAGCAGCTGATCCTTGCCGACGTAGGCGGCGAGGTGGCGGTGCATCTGGTGGACAAGCTCCGCGACCGCGTGCGCGACAAAGGGCTGAAAACCGGCGAGCAGGCCGCAGATGCCCTGCGCGACATCATTGCCGAGGAGATGACCCCGGAGGCCGAGATGGCGCTGGACGGCAAGCCCGCCGTCATTCTGGTCATCGGCGTCAACGGCGTGGGCAAGACCACCAGCATTGCAAAGCTTGCCGATTACTACACCCGGCAGGGCAAGCGGGTCATGCTGGCCGCCGGTGACACCTTCCGTGCCGCTGCCAGCGAGCAGCTGGAGATCTGGGCAAGCCGCGCCGGGGTGCCCATCGTCAGCGCGGGCGAGGGCGCAGACCCCGCCGCCGTCATCTTTGATACGGTCAAGTCTGCCACCGCCCGGGGCTATGATATGGTCATTGCGGACACCGCAGGCCGTCTGCACAACAAAGCAAACCTGATGGCAGAGCTTTCCAAGATCAGCCGCAGCGTCAAAAAGGCAAGCCCGGAAGCCAGCCTTGAGACCCTGCTGGTGCTGGATGCCATCACCGGGCAGAACGCCATCAGTCAGGCCAAGGAGTTCTGCAAGGCTGCTGATGCCACCGGCATCATCCTGACCAAGCTGGACGGCACCGCCAAGGGCGGCTGCGTCGTGGCGGTCAAGCAGCGTCTGGGCCTGCCGGTGCGCTTTATCGGCGTGGGCGAGGGCATCGACGACCTGCTGCCCTTCACCCCGGAGGGCTTTGTGGAAGAGCTGCTCCCCCGGGAATGGAAGCACTAAGGGGGCGCGGAAAATGAAAATTTGTGCAGCCACCGGCAACGCCGGGAAGCTCCGCGAACTGCGCCGCATTCTGGAAGCGCAGGGACATGAGGTGGTCAGCCAGAAGGAACTGGGCATCACCCTTGAGCCGGAGGAGACCGGCACCACCTTTGCCGAGAATGCTCTCATCAAGGCCGAGACCATCTGCAAGGCCAGCGGCCTGCCCACCATCGCCGATGACTCCGGCCTGTGCGTGGACGCACTGGACGGCGCACCCGGCGTATACAGCGCCCGCTACTGCGGCCACCACGGCGATGATGAGGCCAACAACGATAAGCTTTTGGCTGTCATGCAGGCGGTGCCTGCCGGGCAGCGGGGCGCAAAATTTGTCTCGGCGGTGTGCTTCATCCTGCCGGACGGACGGCACCTGACCTGCATGGGCGAGTGCCCGGGCAGCATTGCCTTTACGCGGCTGTGCGGCGATTACGGCTTTGGCTACGACCCGCTGTTCATCCCCGCCGACTGCGGCGTGGGCAAAACGGACAAGCGCCCCAACACCGAGAACCGCAGCTACGCCCAGCTGACCCCGGACGAAAAGGACGCCATCAGCCACCGCGGCAACGCGCTGGCAGCGCTGGAAAACCAGCTGCCCAGCTTTCTGGGGGAGTGAAGAGACGCAAGGGTTGCTGTGTTTGACCCGGGCGGTTGGTACTTTCTCTGAGGACCGTCCGCTGGGGTGGGACCCTGTTGCCCGCAGGGCAATAGGGCGGGCGATGGAATGGCCCGATTCGTGTCCGAAGAGAAACGTACCTACCGCCCGTCCCACCTCCCGTGAAAAAGTAAAATTGAAAAATCCGAAATATCAACCTCAAAATAAAGGAGAAAAACTATGCTGACTAGCAAACAGCGCGCCATTCTGCGCGGCAAGGCAAATACCATGGACCCCGTTTACATTGTGGGTAAGGGCGAGATCGATGAGACCCTGATCCAAGGCGTCAAGGATTGTCTGGACGCCCGGGAACTCATCAAGCTCAAGGTGCTGGAAAACAGTATGTACAACGCCCGCGAGGCCGCTACCAAGCTGGCTGAGGCCACCGGCGCAGACTGCGTGCAGGTCATCGGCTCCAAGTTCGTGCTGTATCTGCAAAAGAAAAAGGACAGCGCCTACGCTGCCCTGCTGAAGTAAGATGAAGATCCTTCTCTATGGCGGCAGCTTCGACCCGCCCCATAACGGCCACCTGAACAACCTGCGTGCAGCGGCAGACCGCGTGCACCCGGATAAGATCGTGGTGATGCCGGCAGGCACCTCCCCCTTTAAGCAGGGGACGAATGCCTCCGGTGCGCTGCGGCTGGAAATGTGCCAGTGCTTTGCAGTACTGGCGCAGGAGCCCGGGATGCCGCCGCTGGAGGTGAGCGGCTGGGAGGTGGCGCAGGCCGCAGCGGGCAGCCGCAATTATACCGTGCTCACGCTGGAAATGCTGGCAAAGGAAAACCCCGGCGCGGTGCTGTACCTTGCCATTGGCAGCGATATGCTGCTCAGCTTTGAGGGCTGGCACCGCTGGCAGGACATCCTGCACATTGCGCGGGTGGTGGTCACCAGCCGGGATATCGGCGATGCCCCGGCGCTGCACGCAAAGGCAAAGCAGCTGGACCCGGCGGGCGGACGCATCCTGTTTGCCCCGGTGCAGGCACTGCCCATGTCCAGCAGCCAGCTGCGGGCCCGGCTTGCCGCCGGAGAAGAGTGCGAAGCCGAGCTGCCGGAGCAGGTGCGCAGCGTCATCCGGCGGGAAGGACTATACCGGAACACAGAAGGAAGTAGCAGATAAATGGATCTGAAACAGGCAAAGGAGCTTGTGCGCAGCCGCTTGAGCGATAAGCGCTACGAGCATACCATCAACGTGAAAAAAATGGCCGTCAAGCTGGCCAAGCACTACGGCACCGACCCGGAGCAGGCCGCACTGGCTGCGCTTTTGCACGATGCCGCCAAGGAACTGCCCAAGGACGAGATGCGCGCCATCATGC
>CAKSWQ010000066.1 GCA_934512105.1 uncultured Faecalibacterium sp.
CGCAAGACCATCGAGCAGATCCGCAAGCACAAGCGCAAGATGAACATCGTGAGCCGCGGCGGCTCTCTGGTGTTTGCATGGATGAGCATGACCGGCAACGAGAACCCCTTCTACGAGCATTTTGACGAGATCTGCGAGATCTGCGCCGAGCATGACGTAACCATCTCTCTGGGCGACGCCTGCCGCCCCGGCTGTCTGGCTGACGCTACTGATGTGTGCCAGATCGAAGAGCTGGTACGTCTGGGCGAGCTGACCAAGCGTGCATGGACGCACAACGTGCAGGTGATGGTAGAAGGCCCCGGCCATGTGCCTCTGAATCAGGTCGCCGCCAACATGGAGGTGCAGAAGAGCATCTGCATGGGCGCGCCCTTCTATGTGTTGGGACCTCTGGTCACCGATATCGCCCCCGGCTACGACCACATCACCGCTGCCATCGGCGGCGCAGTGGCAGCCGCCAGCGGTGCGGCCTTCCTGTGCTATGTGACCCCCGCCGAGCATCTGGCACTGCCCAATGTGGAGGACGTAAAGCAGGGCATCGTGGCCTCCAAGATCGCCGCCCACGCCGCCGACATTGCCAAGGGCATCCCCCATGCCCGGGACATTGACGACAAGATGGGCGATGCCCGCCGCGTACTGGACTGGGATGCACAGTTCGCCTGCGCGCTGGACCCCGAGACCGCCAAGGCCATCCGTGACGCCCGCCTGCCCGAGGATGACCACAGCGACACCTGCAGTATGTGCGGCAAGTTCTGCGCCGTGCGCAGCATGAATAAGGCGCTGGCCGGTGAATACATCGATATTCTGTAAGCTATTCCCGCGCTGAAAGGCGCTTCTTCCTCCGGGACTGCTGCACAAACCGTGCGGCAGTCCCTTTTTGTGGGACGATTTAAATGCCCTCCGCTGCCGGGTTGCGGCACATTCAGTGGAATTATTATTTTGCATTTGCCGCACTTCGTTCAGTTTGGTCAATCCATTCTATCAATATTTTAGATTTTACAATTCTTCTGTGCTGTACTATAATGAAGTAGCAACTTTATTACTCAAAAGTACAGGAGGCTGTTTTCTTGATAGTTGATCTGATCGAAGCGCTTTACCGCCTGCTGTGGGGCGATTTATTCACCCTGCCGGTGGCAGGTGGTATTGGCATCTCCTTTATGGTGGTGCTGCTGTTTGCAGCCGGTATCGGCTTTACCCTGCGCACAAGGCTGCTGCCAGTGCGCCTGTTCCGGGATATGATCGGCGCAGTATGCGAAAAAAAGCAGGCTGCGGGCGGGCTTTCCTCCTTCCAGACACTGGTCATCTCCACCGCCACCCGGGTGGGCATGGGCAACCTTGTGGGCGTGGTGGCCGCTGTTTCGGCGGGCGGCGCGGGCGCGGTGTTCTGGATGTGGATCACTGCGCTGCTGGGCGCTTCCACCTCCTTTGTGGAGTCCACTCTGGCGCAGAAATACCGCGTGCCGGACCCGCTGTATGGCGGCTGGCGGGGCGGCCCGGCCTACTACCTCCATGTGCTGGCCGAGCGCAAGCGGGGCAAAAAGCTTCGCCGCTCGGTGTGCGCAGCACTGTTTGCGGTGTCCGGTCTGATCTGCTGGTGCGGCATCAGCCAGGTCATCTCCAACTCGGTCAGCTCTGCCTTTGAAAACGCCTTTCACGTCCCGCCACTGGCCACCACCGTAGTGCTCACCCTGCTGGCGGCGCTGATCGTGCTGCGCAAGAACGCCACCGTAAAAAGTCTTGACTTCATCGTGCCGGTCATGGCGGTGTGCTACTTTGTCATCACGGTGGGCATTGTGGTGCTGAATCTCCGGCAGCTGCCCGCCGTGCTGGCACGCATCTTTGCCGAGGCCTTCGGCCTGCGTCAGGTGGCCGCAGGCGGCTTTGGTGCAGTGCTGATGAACGGTGTCAAACGCGGGCTGTTCTCCAACGAAGCGGGCAGCGGCTCTGCCCCCTGCGCCGCTGCCGCTGCGGAGTGCGACGATCCGGTAAAGATGGGACTTGTGCAGGCGCTGGGCGTATTGATCGACACCGTGGTCATTTGCAGCTGCACCGCTTTTCTGATGCTGCTGGTGCCGCAGGACATCACCGCCGGGCTGACCGGCATGGATCTTTTGCAGACCGCCATGCAGTACCATCTGGGCAGCTTTGGCATCGTGTTCATTGCGGTGATCTTAGCGCTGTTCAGCTTCTCCACCTTTCTGGGGGTGCTGTACTACGCCCGGGGCAATGTGGCCTACCTGTGCGGCGACAACTGGTGGAGCCAGACCGCCTACAAGCTGCTGGCGCTGGCCATGCTGTTGGTGGGCGGCACACAGGCCTACACCGTGGTGTGGGATCTGGGCGATGTGGGCATCGGGCTGATGACCATCTTTAATATGCTGGCGCTCGTTCCCCTTTCCGGCGAGGCGCTGACCGCCCTGAACGACTACGAAAAGCGCAAGAAAACGAAATAAGATCACAAAAACGGGCTGCTGCACAAAGTTCTGTGCAACAGCCCGTTTTGTGATATGCTAAAGTTTTCAGCTATGCTGCTTCAGGGCGCAGACGGCGATGCTCAGGGCGCTCCATGCGGCCTGATACATCAGCACCGTGGCGATGGACAGCTGCCAGATGCTGCCCGCGTAGGTCAGCAGCACTGCAATAAACACCGAGAAGCACACCGACACCAGCTGCACCGTAGTAGCGCTGGTCTCGGCATTCTGTGCCTGATCTGCGGCCTGCAAACCGCCGGTCAGGCTGGCAAAGCCCCGGTGGTGATACAGGCAGCAGTCGGGCTTTTCCGGGGCAGCATCGGCGGCTTCAATGGCCTGACACTGGTCGCCGTCCAGCACGGTGACCATGCCCTCCGGCAGGTGATAGGCCTCGGTGATGTGCCGCGCCGTCAGGCTGGGGTCCTTGCTGGTGACCAGCAGACGGATGTTCTCCCTTTGCAGGGAGGCAAGACTGCGCGCCACATTGCGTCCGCCCACATAGCGCAGCACGAACATGGCGTGCAGGTTGCCGGACACCGCCAGATACAAAATTTGCAGTTCGCCGTTTTTGGAGTGCCCATCCTCGTAATCCTGCTCCGGCAGGGTCACGCCCTCCTGCTCCATGTAGCGGCGGGTTCCGATGAGGATGCGGTTATTGTCGCACCATGCCGAGAAGCCCAGCCCGGTGTGCTGCTCCAGATCCTTGACCGGGAACAGGATATCAGTGCGGTCCTCGATGATCTGGCTGAACAGCCCGCGCAGGGTGTCGCAGCTCTCGTTCAGCACACTGGCCGCATACAGGATGGCGCGGTCGATGCGGCCGCCTTTGAAGATGCGGATATCCTCCAGCGTCACGCTGTCGGCGGTAAACAGGTCATCGGCGTCCAGCTCAATGGTGTCGATGCCGCCCAGTTCCTCAATGGCTGCCCAGCCGGGCACCACAGCGCCCACAGCGGCAGCAGCTCTTTGCAGCCGCAGTGCCGCCAGACCGGGCACCAGCACCGAGGAAAGGGGCGCGCCCATGCACAGCACGGCAGCAGTTGCAGCCACAGCACAGTTGATCCCGCCGCCGAACAGCAGGAAGGCCACACCGCCGAGCACTGCTGCCGCCAGCAGAATATAGGCTACCTTGCGGGCGCGGCGCTCGCTGGCGTGCTCGCTGAGGCTCTGCTCCACAAAGTCATCGCCGGCGGTCTGCACCGGGCGGCTCAGCAGCACCCACGGGTCCTTCTGCTCCAGATCCCGGGCGAGGGCGCGGATCAGGTCTTTATCGCGGGTGCGGTAAGCGCCCCGCTGTTCGCCGCCCTCTGCCGCCAGCGCGTAGCCGCCCTGCACGGCAGCCAGCATCACCCGGCTGCCCACCAGCGCCAGAAACAGCCCCAGCGCCGCCATCCCGGTCAGCAGACCGATGCCCTCGGTGCTGCGGTAGGCGTTGGCATTCAGCATGGCCACCACCGCTTGCAGCAGGGCTGCCACAGCGGCCAGCGCGGGCATGGTATCCGCACTGGGACGGCCGCGCAGACCGGTCAGACCGTCCCGCAGCACCGGGTAGCCCACAAACAGGCTGGCGGCAAACAGCAGCAGATTGGCGGCATAGAACGCCGCCGGGGCAGCGTCCGGGTCCAGCACCGAAAGCGGCGGCAGCAGACGTTCTGCTGTCAGCCCAAGGTGCAGCAGCACCACAGCCAGAATGCCTGCCAGCACACACCGCAAAGTCAGCTCTGCAGCCATGTGGTGCAGCTTGTCGGCAGTGGATTCCGGCACTGCCTCCTCGGCAGGGGCAGCTGCTCCTGCTGCGGATTCGTCCTCCGGCTGTACCGGGGTTACGGGGGCGGCAGCTGCCGGTGCGGGTTCCGTCTCAGCAGGAGCGCCGTCCTGCTCCAGCGGGAGCAGCGGCAGGCTCATGGTATCCTCTTTTTTCGGCTTGCGGGCAGCGGGCTTTTCGTCCTCTGCCGTGCCGAACATCTGGAAAATTGACTTTTTCTCCGGCTTTTTCGGCAGCGTTTCCGGGTCTGCCGGAGCGCTGGCAAACACCACCGGCGGCAGCTCCTCGGCAGGCTTCTGTGCGGCCTTTGCCGGGGCTTTCTCCGGCTCTGCGGCGGGCTGTGCAGGTGCAGGCTGCACCTTAGGCTGCGGCGCTGCCTGCACAGGTTTTGCGGGCTGCGGGGCAGGCTTTGCCTTGCCGCTCATTCCATTGAGCATATCCTTCAGTTGCTGCATCTCCCGCTGTTCCATCTCTTCCTGCGGCAGCAGCGTTTCCGGGGCGTTCTTCGCCTTAGGCTGCTTTTTGGGGGCAGCAGCAGGCTGCGGCTCCGGCTGGGGCGCAGGCTTTTCCGGCTTCAGCTGCACAGCAGCAGCCTTGGGTGCAGGCACCGGCTCTGCCGGGACGGCCTTAGCAGGCTCTGTACGGGCGGGCTGCATCGGCATTACCGGAACAGGATCTGCAGTGCGCAGCTCCAGCGCCATGTCCTCCTGCTCCGGCTGCACCGGCTTTGCATCTGCCCCCAGCAGGATCTCGCCGGTGGGGATCTCCAGCACCGGCTGTGCCAGGGCAGCCGTCTCTGCTTTATCGTGGCCGAACAGCTTGCCCAGCAGCCCGGCCTTGGGCTTTTCCTCCACCGGGGCAGGCTCGTCCCGGCGGGTCATCTCCTCAGGCAGATCGATCACACTGGTGCTGAAAAAGTTGCGGAACCGCTCTTCTGCCGAGAGTTCCCCCGCCTGCTTGCCCTTGCGTTCATTTTTATTGTTCGGCATCCTTGTCCCTCCCACTGTTCTGGATGGAGTTTACCGCTTGTTTTATTCTTCTACGGCGCGCTGCGACTGGATCTCGTACAGGATGATGCCAGCCGCCACCGAAACGTTATAGCTGTCCACGCCGGTGCCGGGCGCAGCCATATCCAGCCGCACCACGCCGTCACACAGCTTCTTGACCAGCTGGGATACCCCGCTGCCCTCGCTGCCCAGTACCAGCGCGATGGGACCGGTCAGGTTATTTTTGCGCAGAGATACGCCGTCCATGTCGGCGCAGTAGACGAACACGCCCTGCTCCTTCAGGCGGCGGATAGTCTCGCCGATGTTGGCCACACGCGCCACCGGCAGACGCTCGGCAGCGCCTGCGCTGGACTTGATGACGGTGGGGGTAACAGATGCGCCGCCCCGCTTGGGGATGACGATGCCGTGGGCGCCACACAGCAGTGCGCTGCGCATAACTGCGCCCAGATTGTGGGGGTCCTCAATGCCATCGCTCAGCACCAGAAAAGGCGGCTCGCCCTTAGCTTTGGCTGCGGCCAGCAGATCCTCCACGGTCGCGTACTCGATCTCACTGGCAAAGGCCGCCACGCCCTGATGGCTCTCGGTGCCGGTCATCAGGCGCAGCTTGTTGGGGTGCACCCGCTTGACCGTTGCACCGGCCTCTTTGGCCAGTGCTGTATAGTATGCCGCCACTGCCGGGGCCATCCCCTCGGCAATAAGCACGGTGTCCACACCGGAGCCGCTCTTGAGCAGCTCGGTCACCGGATTTTTGCCGTAGATCAGGCTCTCATTTTTCTGTTGCGGCTGCTCTGCATCGCGGCGCGGACGGCGCGGCTGGTTACGTTCTTCCATCTTTTTTATGCTCCTTCCGTTCCG
>CAKSWQ010000067.1 GCA_934512105.1 uncultured Faecalibacterium sp.
TATATCAAGAAGGTCATCGGCACCGAGGAAGCAAACTTTGCCCGCACCATCGATGCCGGCATGAACATCCTGAACAACATGATCGACCGTCTGGAGAAGGCACACCAGAAGCTGCTGAGCGGCTTGGACGCCTTCAAGCTGAACGACACCTTCGGCTTCCCGCTGGATCTGACCAAGGAGATCGCCGCCGAGCAGGGTCTGGAGATCGACGAGGACGGCTTCCACGCAGAGATGAAGAAGCAGAAGGAGCGCGCCCGCGCCGAGCGTCTGAAGAAGAACATCTCCGGCTGGAGCGAGGATCTGTTCGGCGCACTGGAGGCCGAGCCCACCGTCTTTACCGGTTACGACACCCTGACCGACAAGGGCACCGTTGTGGCGCTGAGCGATGAAGAGACCCTGACCGATGCCATTGCCACCGACGAGGAGGCAAAGGACGGCGTGCTGGTGGTGCTGGATAAGACCCCCTTCTACGCCGAGATGGGCGGTCAGGCTGCCGACCACGGCGTGCTGAACGGCACTGAGTGCAGCCTGCGCGTGCTGGACGTGAAAAAGACCCCCAAGGGCTACTACGTCCACACCTGCGTGCTGGAAAGCGGCATTGTAAAGGTCGGCGATGTGCTGACCGCACAGGTGGACAAGGACTACCGCATGGCCATTGCCCGCAACCACACCGCTACCCACCTGCTGCAGGCTGCTCTGCGTGAGGTTCTGGGCGACCATGTGCATCAGGCAGGCTCCTATCAGGATGCCTCCATCACCCACTTCGACTTTACCCACTTCAGCGCCGTGACCCCCGAGGAGCTGGCACGGGTGCAGAAGATCGTCAACGATAAGATCTTCGACTCCATGAACGTCACTGTGCAGGAGATGCCGGTGGAGGAAGCCAAGAAGCTGGGCGCAATGGCTCTGTTTGGCGAAAAGTACGGCAAGGTGGTCCGTGTTGTGGATATCGAGGGCTGGTCTACCGAGTTCTGCGGCGGCACCCATGTCAAGAACACCGCTCAGATCGGCGGCTTCAAGATCGTCAGCGAGTCCTCTGTGGCTGCCGGTATCCGCCGTATCGAGGCTGTTACCGGCCGCAACCTGCTGATCCGTGCAAACCTGCAGGAGGCCATGCTGCATGATGTGGCCAACACCCTCAAGGCCAACAACGTGGCTTCTCTGCCCGCCCGCGCCGAGGCTGTGATGGCCGAGAACAAGGCCATGAGCCGCGAGCTGGAGGAGATGAAGGCAAAGATCGCCGCCTCCAAGGTGGACAGCCTGTTCGACAATGCCGAGGAAGCAGACGGCGTGAAGATCGCCTCCGCATACTTTACCGGTACCACCGGCGACACCCTGCGCGGTATGTGCGACAGCATCCGCGACAAGGCCGTGAACCCTGTGGTGGCTGTTCTGGTGGGCAAGGCCGAGGATAAGATCACCATGGCCGTTACCGTGAATAAGCTGGCACAGGAAAAGGGTCTCAAGGCCGGTGTGCTGGTCAAGGAGCTGTCCGCTATCGCAGGCGGCAAGGGCGGCGGCAAGCCGGACTTTGCAATGGCCGGTCTGAAGGACGAGACCAAGATCGACGAGGCACTGGCTGCTGTGAGCGCCATCGTCAAAAAAGCTCTGGGCTAAAAAGATCCATGTCCCCCGCCCGGTGCCGGATGCGCGCCGGGGCGGCGGGCTTTTGTAGAAGCAGGAAGGAGTGTTCCCCCATGGAAGATTGTCTGTTTTGCATGATCGCAGAGGGCAAGATCCCCTCTAAAAAGCTGTACGAGGATGACCAGGTAGTGGCATTCTACGACATCAACCCGCAGGCAAAGGTGCATTTCCTTGTAGTCCCCCGCAAGCACATCTCCTCTGCCGCTGCGCTGACCGAGGAGGATGGTGCTCTGCTGGGCCACATCTTCACCGTCATCGCAAAGCTGGCTAAGGAGCAGGGGCTGGAAAACGGCTACCGCATCATCTCCAACGTGGGCGAGGACGCAGGCCAGACCGTGAAGCATCTGCATTTCCATGTTCTGGGCGGCGAAAAACTGCCTGTCTGATTCCAATACGAAAGGGAGATTTTTGATTATGGCTGAAACTTATACCCTGCACGTTGCAGGCCTGACCCGTGAGCTGACCATCTGCAAGGTGAACGACCACATGGACATTGCCGCATTCATCATGCTGGGGGATGCCGAACTGACCGTGGCTGCCGCTGCGGAGCTGCTGAAGAAGTGCCCGGATTTTGATATCCTGCTTACCGCCGAGGCCAAGGGCATCCCGCTGGCCCACGAGATGAGCCGCCAGAGCGGCAAGCCCTATATCTGCGCCCGCAAGGGTGTCAAGCTGTATATGCCGGACCCTGTGGTGGTGGAAGATCAGTCCATTACCACTGCCGGTAAGCAGAAGCTGGTCATTGACCGCAAGGAACTGGAAAAGATGAACGGCAAGCGGGTGCTGGTGGTGGACGATGTCATCTCCACCGGCGGCTCTCTGAAGGCGCTGGACGCGCTGGCGGAAAAGACCCAGTGCACCATCGTGGGTCAGGCCGCTGTTCTGGCCGAGGGCGACGCTTCCGAGCGCAAGGATATCATCTTCCTTGAGCCGCTGCCCCTGTTCTTCCACTAAGCCGGGATGCGCCGCCCGCTCTGCGCGTTCTGCGCCGGAATGATGGGCCTTAGTTTCCTGTGGACTTTTTTGCCGCAAACGGAGCTTTTTATGCCGTTTGCGGCATTTTTTGTTGCCTTTTTGCTGCTGCTCTGCATCCCGGATGGCAGCCGTAAGCTGGCGCTCTGCCTGCTATTGGGCGCACTGGCGGGGCTTTGCGCGGTGCATACCACGAGCGCCCGGCTGGAGCGTGCCCGGGCAAATTACGCCGGGCGCACCGTGCTGCTGACTGCCGAGGTAGAGCGTGCGGACAGCACCTATTTTTCAGACACAGTGGACGCGACCCTGTGGGTGGAAAGCGTGAATGGCAGCCCGGCGGGATTCCGTGCAGCCTGTGCAGAGCTGCCCGCCTGCACGGCAGGGCAGCGGGTGCAGGGCTGGTTCACGCTGCAACAGCCGGATATGGAAGAGCGGACAGCGCAGTACGCGGACGGCATTGCCTTGCAGGCAGAGCCGTTGACGGAAAAGCCGCAGCTTACTGTGTTGGGCGAGAGCGGCAGCTTCCGTGCCCGCACCCACCGCTTGCAGCAAAAGCTGAGCGAGAGCCTGTGCAGGGCCATGCACAGGGACACCGGCGGCGTGCTGGCTGCCATGACGGTGGGCGACCGCAGCGGGCTTTCGGCGAAGATGCGCAGTGCCTACCGGGGCGCGGGGCTTTCCCATGTGCTGGTGGTCAGTGGAATGCACGTTTCCATCCTGTGCGGGGATATCCTGAGCGTTTTGCTGCCCTACCGCTGGGAGCAGAGCTATCGCAGCCGCAGACGGCGCACGGTCTGGAAAAGCCTGCTGGCGCTGGTGCTGATGGGTGTGACCGGCTTTACACCCTCGGTGCGCCGCGCCGCCGTGGCGGTGTGGGTCAGCGCTTTGGGTGTGTGGGTGTGGGGACCGCCGGACGCCCTCACCTCGCTGGCGGCGGCAGGCATCCTGATGACCGCCGCCAACAGCTACGCAGTGTGGGATATCGGCTTTGAGCTTTCCTTTGCGGCAGTGGTGGGCACGGTGGCAGGCAACGCCTGCATCCGCCGGATGCGGGACGCCCACGACAGGCGGTTTTGGATCAAAGCCGGGGAGAATCTGCAAAAGCCGGTCAGGCGTCCGTGGTACAGCAAATTGCCGAAGGGGTTGCAGGGTCTTGCGGAAAGTGCCTGCATTGCCGCCTGCGCCTCGGCGGCTACCTTCCCGGTGTTGGTGCTGCGGGGCTTGAGCGTCAGCGCGTGGGCGGTGGTTTCCAGCATTGCGGTGCTGTGGATGGTGCAGCCGCTGCTTTTGCTGGGTCTGGCAGTGGCCTTTGCAGGGCTGGTGCCGTGGCTGGCACCGGTGCACGGGGCACTTTCCCGGGCGGCAGACCTGCTGACCGGCCTATTGAACGGCTGGGCAATCTGGCTCAGCACAAAGCCCGGAGCATCCATCTACTTTGATACTGCATACGCAGCGCTGGTCTGCCTGCTGCTGTGCGGGCTTGGGGTGCTTGCCTTCCGCTGGCGGGTGCGTCTGCGGGTGGCTCTGCCGGGCATCCTGCTGGCAGCAGCGGTGGGCATCGGGCTGGGGAACGCCCTCAGCCGGGACGTGGTGCACATCGACCTTGTGGGCAGCGCACAGGCACCTGCGGTGGTGGTTGCCCAGAACGACCGGGCAGTGGTGCTGTTCCGGGGCGGCAGCGCCGCCCAGCGTGCGGTGGAAAACCAGCTGGCGCGGCGGGGTGTGCACACCGTGGAACTGGTGGTAGACCTGCGCATGAACGCAAAAACCGCCTGCACCCTGTCCGCGCAGCAGGGCATCCGGGCAGAACGCCTGCCGGTCAATGCCAGCCGCAAACTGCGCTGCACCCCGGCAGCGGTGGAACTGCTGCGCACCCGGGAAGGATGTCTTGTGCGGCTGAGTATCGGCAACCGGCAGTTTGTGGTGTTAAGCGGCAAGGCAGAACTGGCGCAGCTGCTGCAAACGGAGTGGCTGGTTGCCTCGGCCAAAAAGCCGGAGGCGGTGCGGTACCAAAAGCTGCTGGCGCTGCGCAGTTACAGCTGGATGCCACCGGAAACGCAGTACACCGCCTCCCTCAGCCTGCGCCGCACCGGCGGTGAAAAGCTAGGGTAGCGCTTTGCAATCCGGGCCGAGTGTGGTACAATACAAAGAGCATTTTATAACAGGAAAGGGGCATTTGCATGGCCACGGAAGCAAAACTCCGGCAGCTGGCCGACAAGGGCTGCCCGGTCTACTATTTTTATTCCAGCGAGCGGTATCTGGTGCGGCAGGCAGTGGCGGCGGCGGTGCGTGTGCTGTCCGCAGACAGCGACGAGGACGCCACGATCCTGGACGGCGCTGCCCCGGAGCTGGAGCAGCTCATCATGGCGGCGGGCACCATCTCGTTTTTCGGTACCCGGCGTGTGGTGGTGCTGCCGGAAATAGACCCCGCCGCCTACGGCAGCAAGGACCTGGACGAGCTGTGCAGCACTCTTTCCAGCTTGGAAAACGCCGTGGCGGTGCTGGGCAGCGTGTTCCCGCTGGAGCGCAGCAAGCTCAAGCTGGGCAAGCAGGCGCAAAAGCTGCAAGCCCAGTGCAAGGCCATCGGCTACACGGAGGAGCTGGCAAAGCCCCGCCCCTTTGAACTGAAAAATCTGATGATGGAGCGCGCAAAGGCGCAGGGCGCATCTCTGCCGGACGGCGCTGCCACCGCATTGCTGGAGCGCTGCGGCGAGGACCCGTTTTTGCTGGAAAATGAGGTGGACAAGCTCTGCGCGCTGTCCGGCTACCAGACCGTGAGTGCCTCCATGGTGGCGGAGATGGGCACGGTAAGCCTTGAAGCGGACGTGTTCGAGATGATTCGCATGATCACCGCCAAAAACGCCACCGGAGCCTGCAAAAAGCTGCAGACCCTGCTGCGGCTGCAGCAGGAGCCCATTGCCATTACAGCGGCCATGATCGGCAGCTATGTGGATCTGTACCGGGTAAAGCTTGGGGCGGCGAAGCGGAAAAATTACAGTGCAGTGCACAAAGATTTTGGCTATAAGGGCAGCGACTACCGGCTGAAGCGCTCGGCAGAGACTGCCGCCCACTACACCCTGCCCCAGCTGGAAACCTGCCTGCAGGTGCTGCTGGAGCTGGACCAAAGCCTGAAAAGCCAGCCTGTGGCGGCGCAGACACTGCTGGAAACAGCACTGTGCCGTCTGGCGCTGGCGGGGAGCGGAAGATGATGCAAAGCGAGATGATCCATACCGACCGGGTGCTGATCGTGGAGGGCAAGTACGATGCCGTTCGTCTGGCGCACCTGACCGATGCCATGATCCTGCTGACGGATGGCTTTGGCATTTATAAAGACAAACAGCGCCAGCAGCTGTTCCGGGCGCTGGCGCAGAAAAA
>CAKSWQ010000068.1 GCA_934512105.1 uncultured Faecalibacterium sp.
ATCATGCAGACACAACCGTTTGAAAAACACGTCTGGGCCGAGATCGACCTCGAGGCCCTTCGGTATAATTTCCGGGAAGTCAAAGCCCGGGCAGGGGCGCTGCCCCTGTGCGCAGTGGTCAAGGCAGACAGCTACGGCCACGGCGCGGTACAGTGCGCCCGGGTGTTCGCCGAGGAGGGTGCCGCATGGCTGGCGGTCAGCTGCCTGACCGAGGCTGTGCAGCTGCGCAAGGCGGGGCAGACTTTGCCCATCCTCATTCTGGGTCATGTGCAGCCCGCCTACGCCGCCGCCCTGCTCCAGAACGACATCACCGTGGCCTGCTACTCCCTTGCGCAGGCGCGTGCCCTGAGCGAGGCTGCCGTGGCGGCAGGCGGCAGGGTGCACATCCACCTCAAGGCCGACACCGGCATGGGACGCATCGGCTTTGCCCTGCGCACCGATTTTGACGCCGCCATCCGGGAAATGCTGGAAGCCTGTGCGCTGCCCGGGCTGGAGATGACCGGCCTGTTCCAGCATTTTTCCGTGGCCGATGATACCGCCCCGGAAAACGTGGCCTACACCGCCGAACAGCACGCACTGTTCGTGAAGGCCTTCCACGCGCTGAAGGCTGCCGGGCGGGAGCCTGCCCTTGTGCACTGTGATAACTCTGCCGGGGTCATGCTGCACCCGGACTGGCCGGAGGGCTTGCCCCGGGAGCGCTGCATGGCGCGCCCCGGCATCATCCTGTACGGCTACGACCCCAGCGATGAAGTGCGCTTTGGCCGCTTTAAGCCGGTAATGACCCTCAAGACCGTGGTGAGCATGATAAAGGAAATGCAGCCCGGTCAGTGCGCCAGCTATGGCCGCCGCTTTACCGCCGAAAAGCCCACCAAGGTAGCCACCCTTTGCACCGGCTATGCCGACGGCTATCCCCGGCTTTTGAGCTGCGGCAAGGGCGTGGTAGAGATCCACGGCAAGGCCTGCCCTGTGCTGGGGCGGGTGTGCATGGATCAGATGATGGTGGACGTGACCGACGTACCGGAGGTGCGCGAGGATGATGAAGCCATCCTGTGGGGCGGCACCGTGAGCGACACCGCAGAGACCATTGCTCGCAAGACCGATACCATCCCCTACGAAGTGCTGTGCGGCGTTTCCCGCCGCGTGCCCCGCGTCTACCGCGACCACGGACAGATCGTTGCCGTGGAGGACTGGATCTTAGAAGCATAAAGCTGCCCGGAGGAACTACATGGCAAGAGACAACATCCGCAACTTCTGCATCATTGCACATATCGACCACGGCAAGTCCACCCTGTCCGACCGCATTCTGGAACTGACCAAGAGCGTGGACGAGCGCACCATGGAAGACCAGATTTTGGACAACATGGATATCGAGCGCGAGCGCGGCATCACCATCAAGGCGCGTGCCGTGACCATGAACTATACCGCAAAGGACGGCAAGACCTACGAGTTCAACCTGATCGACACCCCGGGCCATGTGGACTTTGCTTACGAGGTCAGCCGCAGTCTGGCCGCCTGCGAGGGTGCCATTCTGGTGGTGGACGCCACGCAGGGTGTGGAGGCGCAGACGCTGGCCAACACCTATATGGCACTGGAGCACGATCTGGAGCTGGTGCCCATCCTGAACAAGATCGACCTGCCCAGCGCCCACCCGGACGAGGTGGCGCAGGAGGTGGAGGACGTGATCGGCCTGCCCTGCATGGACGCGCCCCGCGTCTCTGCCAAGACCGGCCTGAACATCGATCAGGTGCTGGAACGTGTGGTCAGCGATATCCCCGCCCCCACCGGCGACCCGGACGCCCCCCTCAAGGCGCTGATCTTCGACAGCATCTACGACAGCTACAAGGGCGTCATCGTCTACATCCGCGTGTTCGAGGGCACGGTGAAGCCCGGCGACACCATCCGCATGATGGCTACCGGCGCAGAGTTCACGCTGGTGGAGGTGGGTCACATGGGTGCCACCGCCCTGACCCCCTGCGCCCAGCTGCAGGCCGGTGAGGTAGGCTACCTGACCGCCAGCATCAAGACGGTGCAGGACACCCGCGTGGGCGATACCGTCACGCTGGCAGACCGCCCCACCGCAGAGGCGCTGCCCGGCTACCGTCAGGTCAAGCCCATGGTGTTCTGCGGCATCTACCCCGCCGACGGTGCCAAGTACCCCGACCTGAAGGACGCGCTGGAAAAGCTGCAGCTGAACGACGCCTCCCTGACCTTTGAGCTGGAGACCAGTGCCGCGCTGGGCTTCGGCTTCCGCTGCGGCTTCTTGGGTCTGCTGCACATGGAGATCATCACCGAGCGTTTGGAGCGGGAGTTTGATCTGGACATCATCACCACCACCCCCAGCGTGCGCTACCGCCTGACCTTGACCGACGGCACGGTGGAGATGATCGACAATCCCTCCAGCTACCCGGACCCCAGCAATATCGTCAAGCAGGAAGAGCCCTTTGTGGATGTGCACCTGTACACCCCCAACGACTATGTGGGCGGCCTGATGGATCTGTGCCAGAGTAAGCGCGGCGTGCTGATCGACATGAAGTATCTGGACGATGTGCGGGTGGATCTGCACTACGCGCTGCCGCTGGGCGAGATCGTGTACGACTTCTTTGACGCCATCAAGAGCCGCAGCCGCGGCTACGCCAGCTACGACTACGAGTTCAAGGAGTACCGCGAGAGCGATCTGGTCAAGCTGGACTTCCTGCTCAACGGCGACCCTGTGGACGCCTTGTCCATGATCGTGTTCCGGGACAACGCCTACGCCAAGGGACGCCGCATCTGCGAAAAGCTGCGGGACAACATCCCGCGCAACCTGTTCGAGATCCCGGTGCAGGCAGCCATCGGCGGCAAGATCATTGCCCGCGAGACGGTCAAGGCCATGCGCAAGGACGTGCTTGCCAAGTGCTACGGCGGCGATATCTCCCGCAAAAAGAAGCTGCTGGAAAAGCAGAAGGAAGGCAAAAAGAAGATGCGTCAGCTGGGCAGCGTTTCCCTGCCCAGCGAGGCCTTTACCGCCGTGCTCAAGCTGGACAGCGACGACGATTAAGCTGCGAATATTCCGAAAATATGCAAAAGGGATGCTGCGTGCGCGGCATCCCTTTTTTGATGAAAACTCCCTGAGACGACTGAGAGGGTTTTTAATTGTGAAATCCGCCCATGACAGAGATGCGCTCTTTGCTTTTCCTACTAAATATGTTATAATTTATTTATATATCAGTTTTTGTATCCGTTTTTGGAGAGATGGGCTGCGGTCTGGTGCCGTGCGCATCTCCCTGCAAGCTCCCCGGCAGAAAGGATGTGGCCGTTATCAAATCAAAGCACGGAAAAGGCTCTGCGCACAACAACAGACACACGCAGCGCGATGGCAGCGTACAGGCGTCGAAACCCCGCTGGCGGCAGGTGCTGCTGACGGTGCTGGTTCTTGTTGCCCTGCTCGCCCTGATGGGCGGGGCGCTGTGGCAGAATATCTGCTATAACCGCACCCACTACACCGCAGAGTTTTATCAGATCCACTCCCGCAAGCTGACCCAGAGCTGCCGGGTCGTTTTTCTCACCGATCTGCATCTGCGGGAGTACGGGGCAGATAACTGTGAGCTGGTGCAGGATGTCCGCAGCCTTGCCCCGGATCTGATCTTGCTGGGCGGCGACTTTGTGACCTACGGCGAAGGCACCAATTATGATAATATGCTTTCCCTGTGCCGCCAGCTGAGCGAGATCGCGCCGGTGTGCGGGGTGCTGGGCAACCACGAGGACGAGCTGTATTTTCTGGATAACGACCGGGAGCTGGTGGACAAATTCACCGCCGCCGGGGTGACCATCCTGCGCAATCAGGAGGCACGCTATACCGTCCACGACAATGTTATCAGCATTCTGGGCGTGGAGGGCAGCCCGGCAGATTTTTACAACTACGGTGCCAGCACCTTTATGGACAGTGTGGAGCCGCAGACAGACTACGACCTGCGTATCTGTCTGGCACATATCCCCACCTACTTTCCCGAGCATCTGGAAAATTATTCCTTTGAGCTGGGGCTGGCCGGGCACACCCACGGCGGCATCGTGCATCTGCCGAAGATCGGCCCGCTTTACAGTGCAGAGGAGGGCTTTCTGCCCGACTATGCCGGGGGCAGCTATACGCTTGCCAACAATGCCACCCTCATCGTAAGCCGGGGACTGGGCGATTCCAGCCGGGTGCCCCGCATCAACAACGTACCGGAGCTTTCGGTCATTGACATCGACTAAGCAGTCTGCGCCGCGCGTGCAGACCGCTGCAAAAGGGTAGAATGCCATGGATGATATCAAAGAAAAGATCAAACAGGCGCTGCGCCGTATCTGGACAAATAAATACCGCCTGTTTCTCTGCCTGCTGACCTTATGCTGTCTGTTCGGGCTGGTTCACTATTTCAAAAGTGCGGACAGCGCCACTGCCAGCATCTCCTTTAATTACTCCGAGGCATCGCTGGGCATGAACCCCAACAAGACCCGCTTCAACGCCTACGAGATCGTGTCGGACGAAGTGATGGAGCGCGCCATCCGGCGGGTGGGCCTGCAGGACAGCCTGACTGCCTCCCAACTGGCCGCGTGTCTTTCCCTGAGCCCGGACGGCACCGGCAGCGCCAACGGCAGCGAGTATATCAGCACCAACTACTATCTTTCCATCAACACCCGCAAGCTGGAGCTTGGCAACCGCAAGCCCCTGGATCTTTTGCAGAGCGTGTGCGAATCTTACCGGGAGATCTTTCAGAGCAGCTACTGCGACAATCAGAGCCTGCTGAAGGAAAAGCTGGAAGTGACCACCAGCTGCGAGCCCTATCTGCGGCTGAACGAGCTGGAGGTGCGCGCCGCAGGGCTGAACCGCTACCTGAACGCCCGTCTGGGGGAAAATAAAAGCTTTACGGACGAGACAAACCCCGACCCTTCCACCAACAACTTTACCACGCTGGGCAAAATGATCAACAATCTGGTGGATTACGACCTACCCAACGCCATGGCTTTTGTCATTGAGGGCGGTGTTGCCCGCGACCCGTCCATGCTGACCAGCATTCTGGAATACAAGAACAAGATCGACGATATCTCCATGCGCACCCAGCTGGCCTACTATGATGCGGATAAAAAAGGCATTTCCATCTACGAAAAATCCATGACCTCCATCATGATGATCCCTACTGTGGACGAAGCAAGTGAATACTACATGTCCCGTACCAAGACCGCCATGGACGCGCTGGCGCGCTCGGCAGACAGTTCTCTGTCCGATGCTACCGACTACCAGTCCGAGATCGTAAGCACGAATTATGTGATCCAGAAGATCCGGGAACTGGATGCAGGACAGCCGCGTCTGGCCGAGGCACAGGCCATGGTGAACAAGCTGGAAACCGCCATCAACGAGATCTCGGAGCAGCTGTT
>CAKSWQ010000069.1 GCA_934512105.1 uncultured Faecalibacterium sp.
GTGCCGGAAGCCGCCCGGGCGCAGCTGCTGGAAAAGCTGCGGCAGAAAAACGCCCACGAGCTGCGCGCCGCCGCGCTGGCTGCGGGGCTTCCCGAAACGGCGGCGGACGCCTTGTGCGGGGTGCTGGAGCTTTCCGGCGGCTACGCCGCTACCCTTTCCAAGGCGGCAGCGCTCTGCCGCAACCCCGCCATGACCGCCGCCGTGGCAGAACTGACCGCCTTAGCGCCCACGCTGGGGCAGGCCGGCGGCAGCATCCGGTTGGATCTGACTTTAGCTGGTGAGATGGAATACTACAACGGCCTTGTGTTTCAGGGCTATCTCAAGGCTTTGCCCCGCCCGCTGCTGAAGGGCGGACGGTACGACCTGCTGCTGCAGAAGTTCACCCCCGGAGCGGGTGCCATCGGCTTTGCGGTGTATCTGGACGAGCTGGACCGGCTGAACGCGATGCCGCCGGTGCAGCATCAGGACACCGGCAAGGTGATGCTGAACGTGGCACTGCCCAAGGGGCGGCTGGGCGACAAGGTATACAATTTACTGGCGGGCATCGGCTACGGCTGCCCGGAGGACTACAACGCCACCCGCAAGCTGGTGGTGGAGAACCCGGCGGCGGGCATCCGGTATTTTCTGGTCAAGCCCAGCGACGTGGCCATCTATGTGGAGCACGGCGCTGCCGATGTGGGCATCGTGGGCAAGGATATCCTGACCGAGGCCGCCGCAGACGTGTACGAGCTGCTGGACACCGGCCTTGGCCGCTGCCGGATGTGCGTAGCCGCCCCGGCGGGCTACCGGGACGACCCCAGCCGCCCGGTGCGGGTGGCCACCAAGTTCGTCAACATTGCAAAGCGCTACTACGCCTCCATGGGGCGGGATATCGATATCATCAAGCTGAACGGCTCCATTGAGCTGGCACCCATCCTTGGGCTTTCGGATGTCATTGTGGACATCGTGGAGACCGGCACCACCCTGCGGGAGAACGGCCTGCAGGTGGTCACCGAGTTCATGCCCATCTCGGCGCGGTTCATCGCCAACAAGGCCAGCTACCAGTTCAAGCACCGGCAGATGGACACCATGCTGGAAAAGCTGCGCGACACCTTGCACAAGCAGGAGGAAGAGAAATGATAAAGCTGTATAATTTTGACGAGCTGAAGCCGGAGGAAATTCTGAACCGGGACATCCGCGCCGAAAAGAACGTGGAGGACGTGGTGGACGCCATCATTGCGGACGTGCGCGCCCGGGGCGACGACGCCCTGAAGGACTACGCCCTGAAATTTGACGGCGCAACAATCGAAAATTTACAGGTGACGCAGGCCGAGATCGACGAAGCCTTTGCGGGCATGGACCCCTATTTTCTCGAGACCCTGCGGCAGGCGGCGGAGAACATCGAGCAGTTCCACCGCCAGCAGGTGCACAAGAATTTTGTGATGAACGACCGCCCCGGCATTGTACTGGGACAGAAATACACCCCCATTGAAAAGGCCGGTGTCTATGTGCCCGGCGGCACGGCGGCGTACCCTTCCACCGTGCTCATGGACGTCATTCCCGCCAAGGTGGCGGGGGTGTCCGAGATCGTGATGACCACCCCCGCCGGGAAGGACGGCAAGGTGAACCCGGTCATTCTGGCCGCTGCCGCCACCGCCGGGGTAACTAAAATTTTCAAGACCGGCGGCGCACAGGCTGTGGCGGCGCTGGCCTACGGTACCCAGAGCATCCCGGCAGTGGATAAGATCGTGGGCCCCGGCAACATCTACGTTGCCACCGCCAAGCGCAAGGTGTTCGGCAAGGTGGGCATTGATATGATCGCGGGCCCCAGCGAGATTCTGGTGCTGGCAGACGGCAGCTGCAACCCCACGTGGGTGGCGGCAGACCTGTTAAGTCAGGCCGAGCACGACAGACTGGCAAGCCCGGTGCTGGTGACCGACAGCGAAGCCCTTGCCAAGGCCGTACAGGCAGAGCTGGAAGTACAGATCCCGCAGCTGCCCCGCGCTGCCATTGCCCGCGCCAGCGTGGATGACAACGGCAAGATCATCCTCTGCACCGATCTGCACAAGGCCATTGAGGCCTGCAACATCATTGCACCGGAGCATCTGGAGGTCTGCGTAGAGGATCCCTTCGGCGTGCTGAACGAGATCCGCAACGCGGGCAGCATCTTCCTTGGCCGCAATGTGCCGGAGGCGCTGGGCGATTACTTTGCGGGCCCCAACCACACCCTGCCCACCAGCGGCACCGCACGCTTTTCCAGCCCGCTGGGCGTGGACGACTTTGTCAAGAAGTCCAGCTTCATCTACTACACCCGGGACGCGCTGGAAGCCGTTGCGCCCCGCATTGCAGACTTTGCCGAGCGCGAGGGTCTGCACGCCCACGCCCGCAGCGTGACCATACGGTATGAGAAGTGACCCTCTCAGGCGCTTGCGCGCCAGATTCCCCTTTTTGTCACCTGCGGTGACATCTTCCCCCGGCCGGGGGAAGTCTTTCCTCGAAGGGGGAGCTTTGAGAGCGGGAACCGTAAGATGCAAAAAAGCTCCCCCCTTCGGGGGAGCTGGCAAAGCCGTAAGGCTTTGACTGAGAGGGTTTTTATATGAGCCGTTTTCTTTCCCCTGCCCTGTCCGCTGTCACCCCCTATACGCCCGGGGAGCAGCCGCAGGATCAGCAGTACATCAAACTGAACACCAACGAAAGCCCCTATCTGCCGTCCCCCCGAGTGGTGGCAGCCGTGAGCGAAGCCGAGGTGGAAAAGCTGCGCCTTTACTCCGACCCCGCCTGTGCCCAGCTGCTGCGCACGGCGGCGGCGCATTTCGGCTTGCAGCCTTCCCAGGTCATGCCCGGCAACGGCAGCGACGAGAACCTGTTCTTTGCGCTGCGGGCTTTCTGTGACGAGAGCCACCCGCTGGCCTTTGCGGATATCACCTACGGCTGCTACGGCGTGTGGTGCGGCCTGCTGCACATCCCCACCCATATCATCCCGTTAAAAGAGGATTTCACCCTTGACCCCGCCGATTACCACGGCCTGCACGAGACCATCGTCATCGCAAACCCCAACGCCCCCACCGGGCTGTGCCTGCCCCGGGAGGCCATCGAGGGCATTTTGCGATCGAACCCGGACAGCGTGGTCATTGTGGACGAAGCCTATGTGGACTTTGGCGGCGAGAGCTGCGTGCCTTTAATTGACCAATACGACAACCTGCTGGTGGTGCAGACCTTCTCCAAATCCCGGCAGCTGGCGGGTGCCCGGCTGGGGCTTGCCATGGGCAATGCGGCGCTGATCGCTGACCTGAACCGGGTCAAGTTCAGCCTGAACCCCTACAACATCAACCGCCTGACCCTGAAAGCCGGACAGGCTGCGCTGGAGGATACCGCCTACTTTGAGAAAACCCGCGCCGCCATTATGGACACCCGCGCATGGACGATGCAGCAGCTGACCGACCGGGGCTTTACCGTACTGGACAGCCGCGCAAACTTTGTATTTGCCAGCACAAGTCGGATAAACGGTGGTGCACTATACAAAAAGTTAAAGAAAAACGGCATTCTGGTGCGGCATTTTGATGCGCCGCGCATTGACAACTGGCTGCGCATCACCATCGGCACGCCGGAGCAGATGCAGGCGCTGATGGATGCCGTGGACAAAATACTGGAGGTGTGACAATGGCAGAGCGCATGGTAACGCTGGAACGCAGCACCAACGAGACCCAGATCGAGCTGACCCTTGATCTGGACGGCACCGGCCGCTACGAGATCGACACCGGATGCGGCTTTCTGAACCACATGCTGGAACTGTTTGCCCGGCACGGACGGTTTGATCTGGTGCTCACCTGCCACGGCGATGTGCAGGTGGACTACCACCACACCACCGAGGACGTGGGCATTGCGCTGGGACAGGCCTTTGCCCGGGCGCTGGGCCAGATGCGCGGCATCTGCCGCTACGGCAGCTTCTACCTGCCCATGGACGAAGCGCTGGTGCTGTGCGCGGTGGACCTTTCCGGCCGGTGCACCCTGAACTGGGACATCCGCTGCCAGACCGAAAAGGTGGGCGATTTTGACGTGGAGTGCGCCAAGGAGTTCTGGTACGGCTTTGCCCGCAGCGTGCCCGCCACCGTCCACTTTGTGCAGTTTGCGGGCGAAAACACCCACCACATTCTGGAAGCCTGCTTCAAGGGCGCGGGCCACGCGCTGGCCGAAGCCGTGCGCATTGATGCGGCACACCGGGACGAGATTCCCTCCACGAAAGGACTGCTGGTATGATCGCCATTATTGATTACGGCGTGGGCAACCTGTTCAGCCTGCGCTCCAGCTTGCAGCAGCTGGGGCTGCAGGCGGTGGTCACCGCCGATGCCGCTGTCATCCGCGCCGCCGACCGGCTGATCCTGCCGGGGGTGGGCGCATTCGGGGATGCCATGGCAAAGCTTACCGCCACCGGCCTTGTGCCGGTGCTGAAAGAGCAGGCGGAAGAGAAGCCCCTGCTGGGCATCTGCCTTGGGATGCAGCTGCTGTTTGAAAAAAGCTACGAATACGGCGAGCACGCCGGGCTGGGCTTTATCAAAGGCGAGGTCTGCCCGCTGGGACCCGACCTTGCGGACAAAGAGCTGAAGGTGCCGCAGATGGGCTGGAACGCCTTGCACATCGTAAAGGATGATGCACTCTTCCGCTACATCCGCGAGGGCGAGTATGTGTACTACGTCCACAGCTACTACGGCAAAAACTGCGCCGAAAGCACCCTTGCCGTCAGCGATTATTCCATCCCGGTCACCGGCGCGGTGCGGGCAGGGCGGGTGTACGGCACCCAGTTCCACCCGGAAAAGAGCGGCGACACCGGTCTGCGGATTCTCAAGGCGTTCAGCGAATTGTGAGCGGGACGCCCTCTCAGGCGCTCCCGCGCCAGCTCCCCCGAAGGGGGAGCTTTTGCAGAGCAAAACGATTTTAAATGCCCTCCGCTTGCGCTCTGGGCATATTCAGCGGAAAAATTATTTTTTATTTCGCGTTTGTCGCGGCCTGCGGGCCGCTCCAAACGCATTTTCACGAGAGGGGTCATAATGTATGCAGCTATTTCCAGCCATTGACCTGCGCGGCGGGCAGGTGGTGCGCCTGACACAGGGCGACTACGACCGCATGA
>CAKSWQ010000070.1 GCA_934512105.1 uncultured Faecalibacterium sp.
AAAGATTCCCGAAAACAGAATATGAACAATACACCGTAACCGTGGAGCATATCGCAACAAAGCACCAACCTACGCATACATCTATAAACTGTTCTTCATTGCTTTGATCGTCAAGAACAGCTAAGTACAGAGAAAGCAACACAAACACCTCCAACTGATTCGCAACGATTGGATGTAGTGTACCACGAACCAACAAAAATGTCGAATGGCTCTAATATTGTAAAGGAGCGTGATGCCATGACTCAACCCAAAACCGACCTCGCCTACCTCCGCAACGAAAAAGCCAAAGCAGCGCAAAAGCTGCGCTCTTGTCAGCACCGAGAGAAAATCCTTGAACGCCAGATGTCGGAGCTGAACCGGAGAGAGCGTGTGCATCGTCTTTGCACCCGTGCCGGAATGCTGGAAAGTTTTCTGGTCTGTCCGGGAGAACTGACCGACGATCAGGTGATGGAACTGTTGAAGATCTCGTTCCGTCAACCTGAAGTCGTGCTGGCGCTTGCAAAGATGGTGCATGACGTTCACGAACGCAGCAACGTCCAAAACCCTTTAGAATAAAGGGCGCAATTATACACCGTTCCGGTGAAATTGCGGTCTTGCAGACGGCTCGATGAAATCGAAGCTGGCGTTTGTGCGCCAGCCCGATTCCATCCCAAGGAAAACTGCATTTTCCTTGCGCTGCTTTGCAGCTATCCTTTTGCGGCTCCCGCCTAAGAACGAAGCGCACAGCACTCCGTTCCAAGGCGGCGAGCAAAACCGAATACGATTCCAGACCGTTCATCAAGAGCAATCTTGCTGGGCGGTCTTTTTGTTTGGGGGTGATGCCTATTCCGTGTCCGCATTTCAAAATCACCATCGTCAAGCGCAGCCAAGGGCAGTCCGCTGTTGCCGGGGCCGCTTACCAGAGCGGCGAACGGCTGTTCAGCGAGTACGACCAGAAAACAAAATTCTACAACAAGAAGAAAGAGCTTATCCACGCCGAGATCATGCTGCCGTCCCATGCGCCGCCCGGATATGCAGACCGGGCAACGCTCTGGAACGCCGTGGAAGCCGTGGAGAACCAGTGGAACTCCCAGCTTGCTCGGCGCATTGTGCTGGCGTTTCCGGTAGAGGTGCCGAAGGAGCAGTATCTGTCCATGATAAAAGAGTTTTGTCAGGAGCAGTTTGTTTCCAAGGGCATGATCGCCGATTTTGCCATCCACGACAAGGGAGATGGCAACCCACACGCCCACATTCTGCTGACCATCCGGGCAATGGACGAACACGGCAAGTGGTTGCCGAAAGCCAGAAAGGTTTATGACCTTGACGAGAACGGTGAGCGCATCCGGCTCTCCTCCGGTAACTGGAAGTGCCACAAGGAAAACACGGTGGACTGGAACGACCAGAAGTACGCCGAGGTTTGGCGGCATAGCTGGGAAACCATCACCAACCGCTATCTGGAAGCGGCTGGCAGACCGGAACGTGTTGACCTGCGTTCCTTTGAGCGGCAGGGCATCCAGCAGATACCGACCGTGCATCTCGGCCCCGCCGCACACCAGATGGAAAAGCGCGGTATCGAAACTTTTCTCGGCAACCTGAACCGGGATATTCGTGCGGCCAACAGCCTGATGCAGTCCATCCGCAGCACCATTCGTGGTCTGCAACACTGGATTGCAGACCTGACCGAAAAGAAGCAGATTCTTTTGGATGCACTGGAACAAGCCAAGGAGACAACGCTGTCCGATCTGCTGGTGGACTATTTCAATCTCCGCAACGAACAGCGCAGCGATTGGTCTGGCAAGGCAAAACTGAAATGCACTGTCCGGGACTTTGAGGAAGTCAAACGGGCGGTGGACTACCTGAAAGCCCATTCCTTGAACACCATCGAGGATTTGGACACCGCAATTTCTAACTTGAACCAGACTGCCGCCCCTCTCCGCAGACAGTTGAAGCAGAACGAGAACCGGATGTGGGCAATCGCCCAGATCAAGGATGCTGCCGCCGTCCATGCCAAGTTGAAGCCCATCCACGATACCTTCATCAAAAAGAACTTCAAGCTGACCAAGGACGCTTATGCTGCCCAGCACAAGGAGGAGCTGGACACCTTTAATAAAGCTGTCCGCACCCTGATGAAGCTGAACGGCAGCACAGCGGTGGATTTTTCGGCATTGGATGCCGAATTTTCTGCGCTGCAATCCGGCAGCGCAGAGCTGCGCACCCAACTGGAAACCTTGCAGCCGGACATCTCCGCACTGAAAAATATCCGCAAGTATATCGACATGGTGCTGAATAAGCAGCAGCTTTCCGCACCGGGCGGCAAGACCCCGGAGAAGGAATCGGTGCTGAAAAAGCTGGAAGAAGCCAAGACAACGCAATCCCAGAAGAAAGCCGAGCAGAAGAATCACACACAGGAGCTTTAAGGAGGGAGCAGCATGACCTACACCCAAGCCCAGATCGACAAAGCCAATGCGGTGGATCTGGAAAAATTTCTCCGGGCACAGGGCGAAACGCTGGTGCGCAGCGGAAAAGAATACCGCTGGAAAGCCCACGACAGCCTGACCGTCTGCGGAAACAAATGGTTTCGGCACAGCCAGAGCAAGGGCGGCTTTCCGGTGGATTTCGTAATGGAATTTTACGGCAAGTCTTTCCCCGAAGCGGTGCAGATGCTGACCGGAGAGCTGAGCGAAGCTCAGCCGGAGGTTGACCCCGCCCCCTCTCTGGCGTTTCGCTTACCGCTGCGGAACGTCACCAACGCCAACATCTTGAACTATCTGACGCAGGAACGAAAACTCAGCCCGTCACTGGTGAACTTCTTCATCGCTGCCGGAGATATTTACGAGGACGCCGCCCACCACAACGTGGTCTTTGTGGGACGGGATTCGGACGGGCATCCTCGCTACGCAAGCAGCCGTGGGATTCGGGAGAAGTTTCGGCAGGATGCAGCCTGCGCAGAAAAGGCGTTTGGCTTTGCCCATCGCGGCACCGACAAGCAGTTGCTGGTCTTTGAAGCGCCCATCGACCTGCTGTCCTTTATCGAACTGTTCCCGAAAAACTGGCAGCAGCACAATTATCTGTCGCTGGGCGGGGTGTCGGGCAAGGCACTGCGGCAATTTCTTTCTGAACGCCCAGACGTGGAGCGGGTGTTCCTCTGTCTGGATGCTGACAAAGCCGGAGAGGATGCCTGCAAGCGTCTGGCTGCTCTGCTGCCGGACACCGTGAGCGTGACCCGCATCCAGCCCTGCATGAAAGACTGGAACGATGTTCTGGTGCACCGAGCAGAAATCCCGAATCGCAATTATTTCAAGAGCGTCGTGCTGAAAGAGCCGTCAAAACCGAAAATGGTGAAGATTATCCGCATGAGCGACGTGGAGCTGACCCCGGTGGAATGGCTTTGGAAGCCGTATCTGCCCTTTGGAAAGCTCAGTGTTCTGCAAGGCAATCCGGGCGAGGGCAAGACTTATTTTGCCATGCACCTTGCCGCTGCCTGCACCAATGGAAAGTTGCTGCCCAACATGGAGCGTATGGAACCCTTCAACGTGATCTACCAGACAGCAGAGGACGGTCTGGGCGATACGGTCAAGCCCCGCCTGATCGAAGCGGGTGCAGACCTTGACCGGGTGCTGGTCATTGACGACAGTGAGGTGCAGCTTACTCTTTCGGATGAACGAATTGAAAAAGCCATTATCGAGAACAACGCCCGACTGGTCATCATCGACCCGATCCAGGCGTATCTCGGTGCCGACGTGGACATGAACCGGGCAAACGAAGTGCGCCCTATCTTCATGCGGCTGGGACAGGTAGCGCAGCGAACAGGCTGCGCTATTTTGCTGATTGGACACCTGAACAAAGCCGCCGGAATGCAGAGCCTGCAGAGGGGTCTCGGCTCCATCGACATCGCCGCCGCCGTGCGCAGCGTCCTGTTCATCGGCAAACTGAAGCTCGACCCGACCATGCGCATCCTCACCCACGAGAAAAGCTCCCTTGCCCCGCCGGGCGTGTCGCTGGCGTTCTCTCTTGGGGACGAGGGTGGCTTCCGCTGGGTCGGCGAGTACGACATTACCGCAGACGAAATGCTGTCCGGCATCGAGCCGCAGCGGGAAACCAAGACCCAGCAAGCCAAAGACCTGATCTGCACCCTGCTTGCCGGAGGAAAGCAGGTGCTCAGCGAGGACATCGACAAGGCGGCGCTGGAAAGGGGCATCCCCGGTCGAACTGTCCGGGATGCCAAGCGGGAACTGGGCGATGCCCTGAAAAGCAAGATCGTGGAAGGCCGCAAAAAGGTCTTTTGGATGGAATAAGCCATTTGACTGGCAGAAAA
>CAKSWQ010000071.1 GCA_934512105.1 uncultured Faecalibacterium sp.
GAGAGCTGCATCAATCAGGCCAAGGGCGTGGCCGTTGCCCCCACCGAGGCCAACAAGGCTGAGACCGTTGTGCCCGAAGGACTGACCACCGAGGAAGTGGAGTCCTCTGTCTGTGAGCTGGGCGATATCACCCCCGACGAGACCAAGGACTTTGACGTGGTCGTCGTGGGTGCCGGTGCTGCCGGTGTGCCTGCTGCCGGCTGGGCAGCTGAACTGGGCGGCCATGTGGCATTGCTGCAAAAGCAGAGCATCGTGGTCAGCCAAGGCAACTGCGGTTCCGCCATCATCAAGTCCAAGTCCACCGACGCGGGCAAGAAGATGTGGGTGCACATGACCAACGGCCTGTGCGACTGGCGCGCTGATACCAGCCTGCTGAACGCCTACGTCGAGAACTCCGAAGAGGCCCTGATGTGGTACCTGAACCGCGCCGGCCTGACCGACCAGACCGAGTACGGCGACGGCAGCCTCGTGGACAGCAACAAGAACCCCTCCGACCTGCTGCACAACGACGAGAAGGGAATCTTTGCCTACATGTGCACCAGCCAGGATCTGACCGGCGTGTGGAAGGACCGCATGGACACCTACGACTTCGGCGATGAGCACTGCTACTTCTTTGCTCCGTGGATCGGCCCCAAGCCCAAGAACGTGGGCGACGTGCTGGCCACTGTGCTGGAGAACGTGCAGGCCAAGAACTCCAATCTGGAGGCCTTCTTCAACACCCCCGCCGTCAAGCTGGTGCATGAGAACGGCAAGGTGACCGGCGTCATCGCAAAGGACGAAAACGGCAAGTACATCCAGTTCAACGCTTCCAAGGGCGTCATTCTGGCCACCGGCGACTACATGAACAACGAGGCCATGGTCAAGCGCTGGTGCCCCGATGTGGACGGCTTCGACAAGAAGCAGTACCAGAAGACCGGCGACGGCCACATCATGGCCATCGATGCAGGTGCAAAGATGGAAAATCTGGGCCACACCAAGATGATGCACGACTTCGACTCCGGCCTGATGTACGAGGAACCCTTCCTGTACGTCAACATGGAGGGCAAGCGCTTCTGCAACGAGGACACCGGCTTTGTCTACATGGGCAACATCACCAAGTATGTGCCCAAGTTCAACGGCAACAACGTGGATGCAAACCATCCGGACGGTTCTCTGGGCTGGTACTGCCAGATCTACGATAACGACTACATGAGCTACGCCAACGGCCCCATCCCCGAGCAGGTGATGACCAAGTACATCCCCGGTGCCGTGGAGAACCCGCAGGGCGTGTTCACCAACCTCATCGATACCTACAAGGCCGACACCATCGAAGAGCTGGCCGGTCTGCTGGGCGTGCCTGCAGACGAGCTGCAGAAGACCATCGACCGCTACAACGAGCTGTGCGACAAGGGCGCTGACGTGGACTTCGGTAAGAAGAGCGCTTACATGCACAAGATCGTCACCGCTCCCTTCTGGGGCATCCGCAAGCACATCCGCGTGTCCTCCATCGACAGCGGCGTGAACACCAACGCCAACGGTCAGGCTCTGGATGCTGACGGTAACGTCATCGACGGCCTGTACTGCGTGGGCAACGTAGGCGGTGTGTTCTACGGCGGTGCAGACTATCCGTTCCACCAGACCGGTCTGTCTCTGGGTCGTTGCTACACCTTTGGTATGCTGGCTGCAAAGCATGCTATGGGCCAGCTGTAATTTAAGAAAAAGCTGATTTTGGGGCTGTTGCAAAATAGCATCCCTTTATCGCAAAGCCAATCAATCTGAATATTTTTGTACCGCCCCTCCGAAAATATCGTTGATGCGGATAGAAAGCTGTACAGAAGGACGTTCTCAGACTGCAGCACACCTGATAAGCGAATACCGCCGAGGATTCTTCCCGTTTTGGGGAGACGTCCTCGGTGTTTTTTTGTATGTTTAGTGAAAATCTATGACTGGATTTTCGTCAAGCACTATAACCTGAGCAGAGAAAACCGTGAGCTGAAAGACAGGTTGGAAAAAATGGAAGCCGGGGCGGGAGAACTGCGGCAGGAGCTCGCAGATCTCCGGGAAGTCGTGTTCCATCAGCAGAGTGGGGCGGAGGAAGAAAAAGCAGAGGTCAACTTGCGTAAAATTTTACGCAGGTTGACCTCTGTTTTTTACACAGCCAATGTCTGGCAGGACTTGAAATGGCAGTGCGGGGGGGGGTATAATATAAAATGTTGCAGTGTGCCATCTAGTAAAAACGAAGAGACCGGAGAACGAACGTACAGCGGAATCAAAAACGTGCGAGGATAAAAATGAAATTCAACAATAAGCTTACGGATGAAATCTATACTTCCGATACAGTAAAGCTGGGAGAGAATGCGTTTCGGGTTATGCAGGAAACGATTCACAATAACGGTGGCGTCGGAACCATTACCGGCTACTATGATGCTGAATTGTCGATTCTATCGGTCAGTGATCTGGTGCTGCATAACCTGAACCACAGCTATGCGTCCCTGATGGAGCAGACAAAGGGTTCACTGATGAACCTTTTCTACAAAAAGGATGCCACATTCCTCGATAATGCACGCTTTCGTCAGATCCAAGGCGAAGGAGAAGGCCGGATCCTTACAGCAGATGGTTCCCCCGTCTATGTGCGTCTCTACAAAAAAGATGCAGCCGATACGGATGGAACACCGATCTGGGTCCTGTCGGTACAGATGAACTGGGCGTATGAAAATCTGGCGTTAGTCAATGAATCCATCCATTCTGCGCTGTGGTATTTTGAGTGCAATGAAAACAGTGAGATCGTTCATGTGAACTGGAGCCATGCGTTCCGGCAGATCCTTGGCTATCATGACATTCTGGATTTTCCGAACAAACTGGATTCGTGGTCGAACCTTCTGCACCCGGAGGATCATGACCGGGTGATGCAGCTGCTTTTGGAAACGATTGCGGACAAAACCAATTCTACGAAGTACAATGTAGAGTACCGGCTGAAAATGCAGGATGGCCAATACCAGTGGTTCCGGGCGTCTGCGGAGGTAATACGCCGTCTGGATGGCTCGGCAAATCGAATTGCCGGAATCATCAGCAACATAGACGAGGAAAAAAGATGCCGGATGCAGGCACAGCGGGCAGCGGCCTTTCACCGGGCATTCACCAGCGCAAACCTCTGCGAATACTATGTGAATCTGGAAAAGAATACATTCGATGCCTTAAAGGTGGAACCCTCCCTGATGACGGCCTTTGAGCAAAATTACACATGGGATGGACTGGTCAAGTTCTTTGTGGACAACTATGTGGTGGAAGAGGACAAAATGGCCGTAACGGATTTCTATAATCGTGCCTACATCACAGAAAAATTAAAGGGACTGGAGACGGAGCTGTGTCAGGAATGCCGCATTGTTCTGAATGGTGAGGAGCGATGGGTCCGGAACGTGGTCATGCGCGGCGAAATCGAAGATTCTGAATATGCGATGATCTTCCTACGGGACATTACAGAATCCAAAGCAGAGACGGCGCGGCGGATGCAGATGGCCTCGGACAACGCATCCATGGAACTTTTGATCAAGAGTGTGGTGCGCCTGCTGGACCGCTTTGTCGTCTGCGATCTGGAGAATGACCGGTATCGGTTCTATAACCTGAAAGGCGAAATGATATACGCGCCGACGGGGGCTTACCATGATTTTGTGGAGCAGGTGGCTGTAAGGTATAAGACACTGGAACCGCTGGACGCATTGGCTGCTTTGATTTCACCGGAAAATATCCGAAAGAATTTGCAGAGCGAGAACGACATCTACAAATTTGAATACTGCTCCATAGACGAAAATACCTATAAGATCGCTTCCTTCATTCCGCTGGAGTGGGATGGCACAAGGCTGGTCAAGGTTCTGCTGGCGTCTATGGATGTGTCACAGGAGAAAAAGGTTGAGATCGAATCCCGCAAGGCGTTGAAGGAAGCATATTGTGCAGCAGAGAACGCAAGCCGTGCCAAGACCGAATTCCTCTCCAATATGTCCCATGATATCCGTACACCGATGAACGCGATCGTCGGCCTGACCGCCATTGCGGGCGCGAACATTGAAAATCAGGACAAGGTGGTCGAGTGCCTTGGCAAGATCACAAAATCGAGCCGTCATCTGTTGGGACTGATCAACGAAGTGCTGGATATGG
>CAKSWQ010000072.1 GCA_934512105.1 uncultured Faecalibacterium sp.
ATTGATGCCGTGGAGCAGGCCACCCTGACCGCCGGTTGGGACGGCGCATGGTTCCGCCGTGCCTACGATGCTTTCGGAAAGCCCATCGGCAGCAAGGAGTGCACCGAGGGTCAAATCTTCATTGAGCCGCAGGGCATGTGCGTCATGGCCGGCATCGGCAAGGAGAGCGGACAGGCCGCGCAGGCGCTTGCCAGCGTGGAGGAGCGACTGGACACCAAATACGGTGTGGTGCTGCTACAACCTGCCTACACCAGCTATCAGCTGAATCTGGGCGAGATCTCCAGCTATCCTCCGGGATACAAGGAGAACGCCGGTATCTTCTGCCACAACAATCCATGGATCAGCTGCGCCGAGGCAACGCTTGGCCACGGCGACCGCGCCTTTGCGGTGTACCGCAAGACCTGCCCCGCCTACATCGAGGACATTTCCGAGATCCACCGCACCGAGCCCTACGTTTACAGCCAGATGGTAGCCGGTAAGGACGCCCCCACCTTCGGCGAGGCCAAAAACAGCTGGCTGACCGGCACGGCGGCATGGACCTTCTTCAACATCAGCCAGTACATTCTGGGCATCCAGCCCACCTTGGACGGCCTGAAGGTAGACCCCTGCATTCCTCACACCCTGTCCGGTTTCACCGTGACCCGCCGCTTCCGCGGTGCTATGTACCACATCACGGTGGACAACGCCGCCGGGGTGCAGCACGGCATCAAGGCCGTTACCGTGGACGGCAAGGCCATCTCCGGCAACGTTCTGCCGCTGGCTGCCGCCGGTGCTGAAGTAACGGTGCAGGTGACCATGGGTTAAACCGACTTTCTCTGCTTTTTCATATTATTCTCCTTTCTGTGACCAAAGCCGCCGCGCAGACCCCTGCACGGCGGCTTTGGTTTATAACGAAAACATTTTAACAGCTTAACGATTAAAAATGCGCTCCGCGTTGCTCTGCGCATCTTCAGAGGAAAGATTATTTTAATATTTCGCGTTTGTCGCGCTCTGCGGAGCGCTCCAAACGCATTTTCACAAGTGGGGCTGCAATGGTCAATGGGCGGTCTGAATTACAAATGCAGTTGACCGCTACGACCCCTCCTGTGAAAAAAAGCATTTCAGCCAAGCCCGCAGGCTTGGCTGAAATGCAAATTAAAATAATAATTCCGCTATCTATGCGCAAAGCGAACGCGGAGCGCATTCAAAATCGTCTTGCCTCCCCCGCGGAGCGCATTCCAAATCATCCCCCTTCCCTCTTGCATTTTTGGGGAAAGAGGTGTAGAATACAGTCACAATCAAACACAGGGGAGCTCGTGCAGCGGGCTGAGAGGAAGTATAGCAAGCTTCGACCCTTTTACCTGATGCGGATAATGCCGCCGTAGGAAGTCATACCTTTTATGATTTTTTGCAGGAGGAGCCGCGCCGGGCTCCTCCTGTTTTTTTGTACCTCTGCGGAGGTTCCGCAGCCGGCTGAGGGGGAGCGCCCTGAGCCCTGGATGAATGCAGCGATGGGAAGCCGTGTTCCGGCGTGAGAGGAAACCAGTAAGTTTCGACCGCACCTTCCGTACCTGTTCCCGCCTTGCTGCGGGCACGGGCTGTTTTATTGCGGGAGCGCCGGTGTTCGTCCTGCGCTGCCGCAGATGGTTGAAAAGGAGCCAATTTATCATGAAGAATCTCTCTGTCAAAAAGCTTGCCCTCGCCGGTATGTTCTGTGCCCTGTGCGTAGTGGGCAGCGTATTCAGCTTTCCCATGTTCGGCAGCAAGTGCGCCCCGGTGCAGCACATGGTCAACGTGCTGTGCGCCGTTCTGCTGGGGCCCTGGTGGGGTGTAGGCGTGGCCTTTGTGGCCTCCCTGCTGCGCAACCTGCTGGGTCTGGGCAGCCTGATGGCCTTCCCCGGCAGCATGTTCGGTGCGCTGCTGTGCGGCCTTGCATACCACAAGACCAAGAATCTGATTGCCACCGTGGTGGGTGAGGTGTTCGGCACCAGCATTCTGGGCGGCCTGTGCGCATGGCCCGTGGCTATCTTCCTGATGGGCAAGAGCGCTGCCGATATCGCTTTCTACGCCTACATCGTGCCCTTCCTGATCTCCACCGCCGTGGGTGCGGTGATCGCCGGTGCCGTGGTGTTCAGCCTGCAGCGCTCCGGTGCTCTGCGCTCCATGCAGAGCAGCCTTTCCTGAGCGGAGGTGTCCGGAATGCTCAAGACCGCCTTTGAGAACCTGCGCAGCCGCTGCCCGCTGATCCACAACATCACCAACTACGTCACCGTGAACGACTGCGCCAATATGGTGCTGGCCTGCGGGGCCTCCCCCATCATGGCCGATGATGCCGCCGAGGTGGAGGAGATCACCGCCATCTGCGGCGGGCTGAATATCAACATCGGCACGCTGAACAGCCGCACCGTCACCAGTATGCTGCTGGCGGGCAAAAAGGCCAATCAGCTGGGACACCCCGTGGTGCTGGACCCGGTGGGTGCCGGTGCTTCCCGTCTGCGCACCGACACCGCCTTCCGCCTGCTGCGGGAGGTGCAGTTTACGGTGATCCGGGGCAACATCTCGGAGATCAAGACCCTTGCCTCCGGCGCGGGCACCACCAAGGGCGTGGATGCAGACATGGCCGACAAGGTGACCGAGGAGAACTTAGACAGCGCCGTGGCCTTTGCCAAGGCCTTTGCTGCCCGCACCGGCGCGGTGGTTGCCATTACCGGTGCCATTGACATCGTAGCCGATGCACAAAAAGCCTACTGCATCCGCAACGGCAACGCCATGATGAGCAGCATCACCGGCACAGGCTGTCAGCTTTCTGCCCTGACGGCGGCCTTTGTCACTGCCAACCCCGGCCACCCGCTAGAGGCTGCCGCTGCGGCGGTGTGCGCCATGGGTCTGGCGGGCGAGATCGCCCACCAGCGGCTCACCCCGCAGGACGGCAACGCCACCTACCGCAATTACATCATTGATGCCATTTACAACATGACCCCCGAACAGCTGGAGAAAGGCGCAAACTATGAAGTGCGATAAACACACCATGCTCCTGTACGCGGTGACCGACCGCGCATGGGTGGGCGAGCAGACCTTGTATCAGCAGGTGGAAAGTGCCCTGAAGGGCGGTGCCACCTGTGTACAGCTGCGGGAAAAGCAGCTGGGCGACGCAGATTTTCTGCAGGAAGCCATCCAGATCCACGCCCTGTGCCAGCAGTACGGCGTGCCGCTGTTCATCAACGATAACGTGGAGGTGGCCTTGCAGTGCCACGCCGAGGGCATCCATGTAGGGCAGGACGATATGGCCGCCGCACAGGTGCGCCAGCGCGTGGGAGACAGCGTGATGATCGGCGTTTCCGCCCACACGGTGCAGGAAGCGCTGGACGCTGTGGCGCACGGTGCGGACTACCTTGGCGTTGGCGCGGTGTTCGCCACCCACACCAAGACGGACGTAAGCGAGATGCCCCGGCAGACCCTGCTGGACATCTGCAACGCCGTGGATGTGCCGGTGGTAGCCATTGGCGGCATCCACAAGGAGAACATTTTGCAGCTCAAGGGCACCGGCGTGGACGGTGTGGCGCTGGTAAGCGCCATCTTTGCCGCAAAGGACATCGAGGCCGAGTGCCGGGAGCTGCGCGCCCTTTCGGAGCAGATCATAAAGTAACCTATCATCCCGCGGCAAACCGGGGGCACCACCTTGGGCCGCGTTACAAAATTCATGGAGAAAACCAACATGAAAAGCGTATTTTGCGCAGGTGCCGGCATCCAGAGCATACTGTTTTTTCTGAATGACGGCCACCTGCCTGCTGGCCGGGAGCTTTCTCCTCGGACACGAATCGGGCCATTCCATCGCCCGCCCTACTGCCTGCGGCAGCAGGGTCCCACCCCAGCGGACGGTCCTCGGAGAAACTTCCGACCAGCGGTTCGCCCCTGCTGCAATGTATGACCAGCACCCTGCTGTTCAGAGATAAACTGTCATTTGGAGGAACACAGCGTATGCAGACTTATACCACCCAGATGGATGCCGCCCGCAAGGGCATCGTTACCCCGGAGATGGAGATCATAGCCAAAAAGGAATACCGCACCACCGAGGAGATCCGCCAGTGGGTCGCCGAGGGCAAGGTAGCCATCCCCGCCAACAAGCA
>CAKSWQ010000073.1 GCA_934512105.1 uncultured Faecalibacterium sp.
CTGATCGGCTGGGTCATGACGCCGGATTACGTCATTGACGAGATGCAGCGCAACGGCGAGACCTTCCGCCGCAAGAAGCTCTACCGGGTGATGATCCGCTATGTTGCCCCGGTGATGATGCTGGTGCTGTTTTTGCAGTCCACCGGAATTCTTGCTTAAAAGGCTACTCTTCCATGTATCAGGACGTAAACTTCTGTATTCCCACGGAAATTGACGCCATTGAAGGTGCGTATAAGTATCGGAAAGACTAAGTATACCAGTTTTAGCGGATGGTTCTGCGGAGCCATCCGTTTTTTCTTGCTCGAATCGCGTTTTTTCTGTTTTCTCTTGACGATGCCCCGCCAAGGGAGTAGGATAGTGCTGCAAAAAAGATTGCAGAAGCTGTTGCTCTGAAATACCAAAAAAGACCGTCCGGCACCGCAGCAGGACTGCCTTTGCAACTATAAGGATGTGTCTCTATGAAACTCAAACAATTTCTCCAGCAGGAAACGGTCCTCACCGCAGCCGCTGTGCTGGCCGTTGTCTCCGCCTTCTTTGTTCCGCCGGATGTGCAGTATATCGGCTACATTGACCTGCGCACACTGGCGATCCTGTTTTCCCTGATGACGGTCATGGCCGGGCTGCGGCGGCAGGGCTTTTTTGATGGACTGGGCCGGGCATTGCTGTCCCGCACCCACAGCACCTTTCAGCTGACGATGGTACTGGTCGGGCTGTGCTTTTTCGGAAGCATGTTCATCACCAACGATGTTTCCCTGCTGACCTTCGTTCCCTTTACGTTCGTGGTTCTGAGCCGTCTGGGAGCAGATGTCCGCCGCGCTCTTCTGATCCCGGTGGTCTGTATGCAGACCGTTGCGGCAAACCTTGGCAGTATGCTGACCCCCATCGGCAACCCGCAGAACCTCTATCTTTATGGAAAAAGCGGCATGAGCATCGGGGGATTTGTGCTTCTTATGCTGCCCTACACACTGGTCTCTCTGCTCCTGCTGCTGGCTTGGGCAGCACTGGTCTGCCGGAAAACCTCTGCCGCCCTCTCCGTGGACGAGCTTGTTTCTTCCTCTGCATCTCAGGGGGATCAGAAAATCATCCTGCTGTATCTGGTGTTGTTTGCCGTTTGCCTGCTGTCCGTGATCCGGGTGCTGCCCTATGGCATTGCCTTTGCCGCTGTGCTCGTCTGCGCCCTTTTTGCAGACCCGCACACCTTACGGGCGGTGGACTATTCCCTGCTTCTGACCTTTGTGGCTTTTTTCATCTTCATTGGTAATCTGGGCCGCATTCCCGCTTTCTCCGGCTGGCTGCAGGAGTTTCTGACCGGTCGGGAAGTTCTGGTAGCGGTTCTCGCTTCGCAGGTCACCAGTAATGTTCCCGCCGCCTTGCTGCTGTCCGGGTTCACGGCAGAGACACAAGCCCTCATCATCGGCACTAATCTGGGAGGTCTTGGCACTTTGATTGCATCCATGGCCAGTCTTATTTCCTACCGGCAGATCGCACGGGAGCTTCCACAGGGGAAGAAGCAGTATTTCGGGCTATTCACCCTATCCAACCTGATCTTCCTTGCGATTCTGCTGGGCGTGTGGTTTTTGCTCCGCTGAGCGTGGCAGCAGGCAGCTCGATGAACGTCTATTTTCCTGCTGCCCGGCAGATCACCACTCACTTCGCACTGAGTTTTATGAAGCAAAAAAGGGAGTTCTGTCACGGACGAAGGTCCGGGCAGAACTCCCTTTGGTTTTACCGTATGCACCAGCGGATGAACAGTTTTGTTTTTCTTTCTTTATTGCGCCGCCGTCCTTTCCTCACGTTGTCCCGTTTTCATTCGATGCCTCCGGGTACCTGATCAGGTCATACAGCTTGCCAAATGCGCCAAGATCGTGCGTTCCGGCAAGTTCCATGCCCAGATGCACATATTTGTCGCACTTGCTTTGGGCATCCGTTTCCAGAATCACCGGCACGTCCAGCCGGTCGCCCTCGGCAAATGCAAAGTTCAGCACCTTTCGCATATAACCCTGCCCCTGATATTTCTCCCGCACACAGACAAGCCCAACGAAAATATAAGGCTTCTTTTCCTTGTCCATGCGGTCTTGCAGGGAAGCGCCGCCCCGCTTGATGGCGATCCCAAACCGTAGAAGGCGCTTCAGAGTAGAGTTGTGCAGCATTCCGCAGGCAATGGGCCACATAGTCTTGAGCCCCATCTTCTCCTTCGGCAGCTTGTAGGCGATATAGCCCTCGCCCCGCTCGCTGGTAGTGTGCAGAAAGCCGCCCCGCAGTACCCCGCGCACATAAGCGCAGATATAGTTTGCCGTGGCTTCTTTCCCGGAAAAGGCAGCGGACATTCCCGTTTCCTGTCCGTAATCGTAATAGCCGAAGGCATGGCCGATATCACGGATGGATTTCTCGTCTAATGTTGTAACTTTCATTGTATTTCACTTTCCTGATTCTGCTGCGCATCTGCCACTGTCTCGCCGTCTGCCAGAAAGTGCTCCATCTCCGACGCAAGCAGCGCTGGATGATTGATGATCTCGCCATGGCCGAAACCGGGGAAGCAGCGGACGATCAGGCTCGGATACACGCAGAATTTCCTTTCCAGCAGCGGGATCAGATCCTCAAACTGCCGCCAGCACATAAGATTTCCGTGCAGCAGCATCATGGTCTTTCCCTCTATATTGCCGAATCGTTTGATTTCCATACCAATCTGCCTCCCCGCTATTATCGGACCTTCATGCAAAAATCGCAGCGGTCATTGCCGCGCCCCAGCGTCATGCTTCTCTCCCAGATCAGCTTCGGATGCAGCCCGGTATAGCTGATGTCATCGCTGTCACAAAAACAGCGGCACAGCTCCGGGCAGCCGTATTCTGCGCAGGTGTCGTGATAGGGGCACTTCATCATATCCACACGCCATACGCCATTGCCGGCCTGCAGCTCTTTGGGTTCAAAACCCGCCGCCGGGCCGAAAACACTCCGGGTGGATTTGACGAAAACGCCGGGAACAAGGCGGTAAAGCCCCGGTATGTGCAGCAGGGCGGCAAGCTGTTTGTGGCTCGTTCTCGCCAGCCGCTCCACATAGCCGTGAACGGTTTGCAGTGCCTCCTCTTTCGGCATGACCCGCTGCAAGGTTTCGTAGGCCGCAATGCCCGGTAAGATCTGCCGCTTGAGGTGATACTGCTTTTCCTTGCTTGCATCTGCATTTTCAGCCAGCAACGCATTCAGGCGCATATCGAAAGCGGTGTTCAACTGCTTTGCCTGCGTGGGAAAGCGCTGTGCCGCAGTCTCCCGGAAATCACGGGAAAGATAAGTCTCCTTCATCGTCTGATCTCCACCTCTTTTAACTCTCCGCTTTTTGTCATTTCTCGCAGGAGAACCAGTCCAAGCGCCAGAACCAGCAGGTGCCCGGTGGATTCCGTTCCGTGGTCGATCTGATTAAGCGGCCACGGCAGAAGCGTGAACAGATTGCCCACGATCCCGGCAAAGGCGATAGGATTGCAGAGGGACGCCAGTATCCGCTGTCCCGTGCTTTTCAGCGGGAGCATTCGTTCCCAGATCAGCACGAGCATCACAATTGTCTGCCTCCAAATTGGATGTTTACGATTTGCATTTTCATCAAGCCGTCGCCGAACTCGGCAAGAAGCCAGAAAAGGCCGCTGACGGAAGTTTTTTCAGGTCACTGTACTGTCATAATTGCCGCCAGCACCGCCGCTATGACTGCCATACCTACCGTACCGAAAAGCCATTTTTTCTGCTTGTCTTTTGCGGTGATGTACGGCTTCAGATCCTCGGTTCCGGGGATCGTCCATGCGTTCGTGCATCCCACCCAGTAACCATCGATCAAAAAGCGGTCAACGAGATTCATAACGGACAAGATAACGAGTAACTGCCAGAACCCCTGAACGAAGCCCTTTGCGCCGTTCACCGCATAGACGCAGCCCAGTACATAGGCAATATAGCCGGGGACGCAGACTGCTTTGAACAGCAGGCTGTTGCGCCGGATGCGTTCCGGGCTTGTAAGCCCCAGTTTTACGCACCGCTGCTGCACCGCCGGGCTGTAAAGATGCACCATCCC
>CAKSWQ010000074.1 GCA_934512105.1 uncultured Faecalibacterium sp.
ATCTCGTTCAAAGCCATCCGGCACATAATGGTCGCTGTATCCATTCGGAAGCTGCTCCAACGGTTCGCCGTCCACTTGATACGTCAGCTGCATCTCAATGGGCAGGAACTTCTGAATCATCGTATAGACTGCCTTGCGGAAGTCCGCACTTACTGCAAGTGCGCCGAGAGTTAAAATTACCAGTGTCAGGGCCGCAACAAGCACTCGTTTCAGCACCGGGCGTCGTTTATGCAATGCCGCTTTCAGGCGAGCATCCCATCGAGAAGTGTCCGGGTAGCGTTCCTTAAGCTGTGCCGGAGTTGGCAGTTCGTCCAGTTCTTTCTGCGCATCTGCACGGAGCGCCATCATCAAAGCTGCATCAAAAGAGACCTCCGTCCGCTCACTCATGGCTGTCCAGCTCCTTCCACAATAGTTTTCTTCCACGGAAAAGCCGCATCCGAACCACTTCATCTGTCAGTCCAAGCGATTCGGCAATCTCCCGGTTGGTGTAGCCCATCGCCAAAAGGCGCAGTGGATCACGGTACATCGGCTTCATCTGCCCAATCAGTTCTGTCAGGTGTTGGATGTTATCGGTGCTGACTACTGCATCATCCGGCACCGGGGCATCATCTGGTGCGTCCGGGACTTCTTCCAGCGGTTCTTCTCGCTGCTTGCGAAGCATATCGTATGCACGGCTTCTACTACAACTAACGAGATAAGCAGCGAGTTCGTGACAGTTTTCTCGATGAATTTTAGAAAAATTTTTGGCAACGTACAAAAACACCTCTTGCAGTACATCTTCTGCCAGATACGAATCACCCATAATTTTGTAAGCGGTATGATAGACCAGCCGCTTGTAGGTATTATATACATCTATAAATTGTTCTTCATTGCTCTGGTCATCCAGAACTGCCAGATACATTGCCAGCATTTTCGCTCACATCCCTCTTATCGGGAGGAATTATGTCAATTTGACACAATTCCTCTCTGCCCATTCAGTTAAACCACCACGGCAGTTCCAGCCACAGGTTATCCATGGCCTGTTCCTCCGTCTTTTTGGCGCGGCCTTTTGTCAGGTGAAAGTATATCGCCGTGCCAATCAGCGGATGTTCCTCGCCATCAGTGAAGCCATAGCGGTACAGTAGATAGGTCTGTTCGCGCTTGGTCAGCCGTTTCAGGCCATCGTACAGTTCCTGGCGTGATTCCTGTTCCTCCATAATGCTCTGCGGCTGCATGGCGTAGGGGTCAGCTATGGCTTCGATGCGCCGCAGTTGTTCCTCTCCCGGTAAAACATCATCCAGCGAAACGCGCTGGTAGCAGATACCGTCTTTGTCCTCCGTCACCATTCGCTGCTCAAAAGCGGCAAAGGCATCCCGCACCATGTCCATCATGGCATTGCGGATGGCCGGAGCCGCATAGGTCAGGAACTTCATGCCGCGCGCTGCATCGAACTTCGGCACGGCCTTCCACAAGCCCAGATTGCCCGCCTGTTTCAAATCGTCCGTGTCAAGGTTCAGGCCGGACTGTGCCAGATTCATGCTGCGGAAAAGGTCATTTGCCACCTTGCCGATAAAGGACTTGTTGTTGTCGATCAGGCTGTCCAGTGCGGCGGCATCGCCTTTCTGTGCCAGCGCACAAAGCCGTTCATTCGTCTGCTTCATGGGCGTTTTCCTGCTCTGCGGCAGACTGCAAGATTCCCAACAGGCCACTCCGCAGCTGCTCCAGTGCTTCCGGCGTAGCTCCTTCCATGTCCGAAATGCTGTCCAACATTGCATCCGTCAACTGCTCGGCTGTAATCGTTGGGTGCTGCACATCCTGCCCCTTAGTCAATTCGGTGAACATTTTCTCTGCCACTTTCTTGCTCATGGCTTCCTGTTCGGCGTAGTGGCTCCCGATACCCTTTTTGATTTCCTTGACCGCCGCCATGAAATACATCTCAATGTCATCAAGGTCACCTTGATACACCGGCTTTCTCCGAAGGCTGATGTCCTTTGCGGCCTTGGCTGCTTCCGGGGTCTTGACCTTTGTGCGCAGCATGGTGCTCAATGTCGTAAGCATGGCATTCTGTGCTGCGATACCAGACGCAAAGGTATCATCAAAATACTGCGCTATGCGGTAAGTAAGCTCTGCAAAGCGGGCGTTTTCCAGCAGCAGATTGACTACCTCTGCATTGACACGTCCTGTATAGAGGTTCTTTGCGGCTTCAACGGACAAGCCCAGTTCGGCAATGTCGTAATTTTTGCGGTCGGGGATGTTGGTTTCTCCCAGCAGGAAATCCGTGGACACATTGAACAGCCTTGCAATCTTCAGTACCTGCTCATGGGTCAGAGTTCCTTTTGCGCCGCTGATAAAACGGCTGATGGTGCTCTTGGAGCAGCCGATTTCCTTGGCAAGCTCCGGTTGGCTGATGTTGTGCTCTTTCATCAAGTCCGCAAGACGGACGTTGGATGGTGCGGGCAGATATTCCTGTGCCATGTGGTCGGCCCTCCTTTTTGAGCTTTTTCCTCATTATAATACGCTCTGCCGTTTTGTTCAATATACGGTTTCCTCTCTGCCCTTGCTGTTGCAGCCCTGCAACCAGCAAGGGCATTTTTCTTTTCCCGTTGCAGTTTTGCCGTTTTTTCGCCCTTCCTGCAAAATTTTCCGTATATTCAGGCAGGAAGCAAAAAACACCAGAGTTCCCACACGGGGTACTCTGGTGCAATGCACGGAACAAAGGAGGAATGCCCTATGAAGAAAAACATTGCCCGCAACCCCTTATGGCCGGACTGGTACAACGGCAAGAAGATCGATGAAGTCCAGTTTGGCCGCGCCTTTCTGGAACAGTGGCCGCTGAAATGCGTCAACGGAACGCTGTACACGCTGGACGGCCCGGTGGAGGATGAGAGCGAGATCAAGCAGCGCATCTTGGAGAACATCGAGGAATATGTCACCTCCGGCCTGTCCAAAAAGGTCACCAACATTCTGGAGACCATCAAGCTGCTGGCCTTTTCCGACCCGTTCCCCATCGAGCAGGACTGCATCCACCTCCAGAACGGCGTGTACCATCTGCCGGACGGCTCTTTTCAGGAGAGCCGCCTGTTCTGCCAGAACCGCCTGCCTGTGAAGTATGACCCGAAAGCAGCCACCCCTGACCGTTGGCTGACCTTTCTGCACGAACTGCTGGACGATGCCGACATCCCCACCTTGCAGGAATATCTGGGCTATTGTCTCATCCCCAGCACCAAGGGGCAGAAGATGATGCTCATTGTCGGCAAGGGCGGCGAGGGCAAGTCCCGCATTGGACTGGTGCTGAAACGGCTCATGGGAGACGCCGCCAGCAACGGCAGCGTCCAGAAGGTAGAGAACAACCGCTTTGCCCGTGCCGATCTGGAACGCCGTCTCCTGATGATCGACGATGACATGGACATGAACGCCCTGCCTAAGACCAACTATATCAAGACCATCGTGACCGCCGAAGCCAAGCTGGACTTGGAACGCAAGGGTGTCCAGAGTTATCAGCGCGATATCTACGCCCGGTTCCTCTGCTTCGGCAACGGTGCGCTGACCTCGCTGTACGACCATTCGGACGGCTTCTTCCGCCGCCAACTCATCCTGACCACCAAGGACAAGCCTGCTGACCGCACGGACGACCCTTTCCTTGTGGAGAAGATGTGCGCCGAGTTGGAGGGCATCCTGCTCTGGTGTCTGGAAGGGCTGCACCGGCTGGTGCAGAACAACTTCCGCTTCACGGTCAGCCCCAAAGC
>CAKSWQ010000075.1 GCA_934512105.1 uncultured Faecalibacterium sp.
CTGGAAAAGGCGTATCAGATGGTCATGAGCGGCGAGATCAAGGACGGCAAGACCATTGCGGGCATCCTGAAGCTGAAGGCTCTGCTGGCCGAGGGCAAGCTGTGATCTTATACGAGGACGCCGCCCTTGTGGTGCTGGACAAGCCCGCCGGGCTTTCCAGCGAGGAGGGCGTACCCGCCGCGCTGCGCGCGCACTGGAACGCGCCCAATGCCTTCGTGGGAGTGGTGCACCGGCTGGACACCGGGGTGTCCGGGCTGATGGTCTATGCCCGCACCCCGGCGGCTGCCGCCGCCCTGAGCCGTCAGGTGACCCAAAGTCAGGACGCCTACGCCGTGCAGGATGGCCGCGCCGAGGGCAAAGCCGCCGCGCCGCAGTTCGTCAAGCAGTACCGCGCGGTCATTGCCGGTGCGCCGGACGCGCAGCTGCCCGCCGCCGGGGTGCTGCGGGACTACCTGTTCAAGGACAGCCGCAAGGGCAGGGTGTTCCCGGTCAGCCGTCCCCGCAAGGGGGTGCGGGAAGCGGTGCTGGAATACCGCATCCTTGCCACGGCAGGGGAGAACAGCCTTGCCGAGATCACCCTGCACACCGGGCGCACCCATCAGATCCGGGTACAGTTTGCTTCCCGCAAGCACCCGCTGTACGGCGACGGCAAATACGGCAGCCGCCAGAAGGGCAGCATTGCCCTGCAAAGCTGCGGCCTGCGCTTTGTGCACCCGGACACCGGCAAGCCCATGGCCTTTTCTCTGCCCCTGCCCGCCGCCGCACCGTGGAAGGAATTTTTTAAATGATGTATCGCCTTGCGGCGATATGATGTTGTCCCGATGGGACAAATGATGTTCCGGCTTCGCCGGAAATGATGCAGCCGCCTGCGGCGGCAATTGCTGCCCTGCGGGCAGCATCGTTCCGGCATTGTGTCCGCAGGACACACATCATTTTTGCTGCAAAGCAGCAAAACATCATTTGTCCGTAGGACAACATCATATTTGCGCAGCAAATACATCATTTCAACTAGGTGAGTGATATGGAACAGCAATACAAGACTGATGCCGAAATTTACGCCGTGCTGGAGCGGGAGATCATCGACCTGACCATCCGTCCCGGCTCTTCGCTGAGCGAGAACCCGCTGTGCGCCCGGTTCAATGCGCCGCGCTCCCTGATCCGGGTGGTGCTGCAAAAATTGCAGGAAAACGGGCTGGTGCGCATCGTGCCCTACAAGGGCACCACCGTCACCCGGCTGAACCGGCGTATCGTGGACGAGCTGATCTACGAGCGCACCGCCGTGGAGGGGCGCATTCTGCGGGATTTTGCCCCCAACGCCACCCCGGCGCAGCGGGCGCAGATCCGTGCGCGGGTGGACGCCTACGAGGCCCTTGCCCGCGCCGAGACCCCGGACTTCAACAAGCTGTACGAGGCCGACTGCCGCCTGCACGAAACATGGTTTGCCGCCATGGACAAGATGTACCTGTGGAGCACCTTACAGAACGCCCACGCCGATTACAGCCGGTTCCGTATGCTGGACACCATGACCACCGGCGGGCTGGACGAGGTGATCGCCGACCACCGCAACCTGCTGAACGCCATTGAGCGGTGCGACCTTGCCGCCTTTGAGCCGCTGGTGGAGCGGCACCTGTACGGCGGCATCCGCCGCCTTGGCAGCAAGCTGACCGAGGAATACGCCGACTTTTTTGAGCCGGAAAATGTGAAATAAGCCAAATTGTTCCACGGGGAACAAAGACGAACCCTCTCAGTCACGCCTTACGGCGTGCCAGCTCCCCCGAATGGGGGAGCTGGCTGCGACCATCGGGAGCAGACTGAGAGGGTTGGCTCCCTCTCCGAGGGAGCTGTCGCGGCGCACGCCGCGACTGAGGGAGTTAAAACAAAAGCAAAAGCCCGGCGCGTCTACGGATGCGCCGGGCTTTTCGTATTTAAATCAGAACACCCCGGTGATGAAAATTTCCAGTCCGATGCCAATGAGGATGACACCGCCCAGAATATTGGCCTTGCCGGAAAGCTGTGTGCCGAACTTTTTGCCGATGCGCAAGCCTGCCATACAGATGAAGAAGGTGACCACCGCAATGATGATGGCAGCGGTAAGTGCCATCAACCAGCCGTATTCCGAGATGGTGAAGCCCACCGAGAGGGCGTCAATGCTGGTAGCCACGCCCTGCATGAACAGCGCCCCGGCGCTGAGCTCTGCCGCTTCTTCGGCTTCCTCGCCGTGGATGCCGTCCAGCAGCATCTTGCCGCCGATATAACTCAGCAGCGCCAGCGCGATCCACGGGATCAGGGTCTCAAAGGACGAGAACAGCTCCACGATGGTATGCACGCACACCCAGCCGATCATGGGCATTGCGGCCTGAAAAATGCCGAAAGTGCCCGCAATTTTGCCCATGGTGCCCTTGTTCATTTTAGGGTCGTGCAGGCCGTTTGCCATGGACACCGAAAACGCATCCATCGCAAGCCCCACGCCCAGCAAAACGCTGTTGAGAAAAAATACAAAGCTCCATTCCATTCTGTCTGCCTCCTGTTTGTTGACCGTATTCCAAGCAATACAAAACCCGGCCCCGGGCGCGTTGTACGTCCGGGACCGGGTGATTTTTTAGGAAATCCACTCCATGTGCACGGGCGCAGCAAACACGCACCAAAACACATGAGTCTCGCAAATGAAAGCAAGCCAGACCGAAAAGCGGTCATTATGTTGACTTGCTGCGCTCTGCAAAGCGCCTGCTACTCCCCCACGGGTATTGTGATTTCGTCTATTCTAGCACAGTTTTAAGGGGAAGTCCAGACAAACCTGACGGTGAAACGATTTTAAATGTGCTCCGCTGTGGGGAACCCCTTCCGTCTTGCCGCTTCGCGTCAAGCCACCTTCCCCAAGGGGACGGCTTCAGCGGTGGCGGCAAAGTTTCCGGCATAGCCCAAAGGCGCCCCCTTGGGGGAGCTGGCTTTGCGTAGCAAAGACTGAAGGGGTTCTTGCCTGAACTCCCCCAGTCGCCTGCGGCGACAGCCCCCTCTGAGATGGGGCCTTTGGCATAGCGGCAAAGTTTCCGGCTAAAGTGCAAAGTTTGCGGGTGCGCCAGAGGCTCCCTCCCAGAGGGAGCTGGCAAAACCGTCAGGTTTTGACTGAGGGAGTTCCCGCAAAGCTTCCCGCCATGCCTGCAGGGCACATCATTTCTTTTCCCCGTACTTCATCCTGAGGTACAGCGCTGGTGCGACACGGTGCACCGCTGCCTGAAAGACGTGCGCCGGGGTCACTGCGCCGCTCTGCTTCAGCTGATGCCATGCGGTGCAGCGGCATTCCAGTACCCTTTGTGCCTGCGGGCTTTTGCGCTCTGCCGGAGTGATGGCGCGCCAGTTCTGCACAAAATACTTTACGATGAGCCAGTAATATACGCACAGCACGTCCGTCAATCCCTGCTCCCGGGCACAGGTGAACATGGCATAATTCGCCTCCACCTGATCTTCCAAATTCCGCACGGTGCGCTTGCTGTGCATGATGCTGGCACCATTGCACCGGTAGCAGTACAGCGCCTCCGGGATGCAGACCGCCTTGCGGAGGGTCGGGTACAGTTTTGCCGCAAACATGGCATCCTCGTAAAGTTTGCCCTCCGGGAACTGCATCTTTTCCAGAATTTCGCGGCGGTACAG
>CAKSWQ010000076.1 GCA_934512105.1 uncultured Faecalibacterium sp.
CAAACGCATTTTCACGAGAAGGGATGTTCCCCTTTGCACCATATTTTTACCGAATTTTCCAAAAGCGACCTACGGTTACTCCATACAATTTTTATTTCCTACTTGAATTGTCGGATATTGTGTGCTATACTGCTGTTGCAAGAAAATATACCCCACGGGGGTTTATGAAAGGAGCGATTCTGATATGGAAGAGAGCAAAAAGCGCTGTTACTGCTGCGATGATGCGCCGGAAGCTGACACCGTAGCAGATACTACTGTCCCCTGTTGCTGCCGTCACAAAGAACGCAGCCCGGAAGAATACAAAGCCCTGCTCAACCGGCTGAACCGCATTGAAGGGCAGGTGCGCGGCATCCGCGGGATGCTGGAAAAGGACGCCTACTGTGTGGACATTCTGGTACAGGTGGCCGCAGCCAATGCGGCGCTGAACAGCTTTTCCCGGGAATTGCTGGCGCAGCACATCGGCAGCTGCGTGGCGGATGACCTGCGTGCCGGCAGCGACGAGAAGCTGGAAGAACTGCTCCGGCTGCTGCCCAAGCTGATGAAATGACCGCCCGCCGGGCAAACTGACCACAAGGAGAAATAGCAATGGAACAATTCAACGTTACCGGCATGAGCTGCGCGGCCTGCTCTGCCCGGGTGGAAAAGGCCGTAAAGAGTGTGCCAGGCGTCACCGGCTGTTCGGTAAGCCTGCTGACAAACTCCATGGGGGTGGAGGGCACCGCAGAGGATGCCGCCATTATCCGTGCTGTGGAGCAGGCCGGTTACGGCGCAAGCCCCAAAAAGGCCGCCGCAGCCGCCAGCACCAGCGCAGAGCTGGACGCGCTGGCTGACCACGAAACGCCCAAGCTGAAACGGCGGCTCATCGCCTCGCTGGGCTTTTTGCTGGTGCTGATGTACTTTTCCATGGGACACATGATGTGGGGCTGGCCGCTGCCCCGCTGGTTTGACGGCAACCACATCGCCATGGGTCTGGTACAGCTGTTGCTGGCGGGCATCGTGATGGTGATCAACCAGAAGTTTTTCATCAACGGCTTCAAGGGGCTGGTGCACCGCTCCCCCAACATGGATACACTGGTGGCTATGGGCTCGATGGCAAGCTTTGTGTGGAGCACCTACGCCCTGTTTGCCATGACCGATGCGCAGCTGCACGGCAACGAAGAACTGGTCATGCACTACATGATGGAGTTCTATTTTGAGTCTGCCGCCATGATTTTGACCCTTATCACCGTGGGCAAGATGCTGGAAGCACGCTCTAAGGGCAAAACCACCGATGCGCTCAAGAGCCTGATGAAGCTTGCCCCCAAGACCGCTACCCTGCTGCGGGACGGCACCGAGGTGACCGTGCCCATTGAACAGGTGCAGAAGAAAGATATCTTTGTGGTGCGCCCGGGCGAGAACATCCCGGTGGACGGCATTGTGCTGGAGGGCAGCAGCGCCGTGAACGAGAGCGCCCTGACCGGCGAGAGCATCCCGGTGGACAAGGCCGTGGGCGATAAGGTAAGCGCCGCCACCACCAACCAGTCCGGTTATTTGCAGTGCCGTGCTACCCGCGTGGGCGAGGACACCACGCTGGCGCAGATCATCCGCATGGTCAGCGATGCCGCCGCCACCAAAGCCCCCATTGCAAAGATCGCAGATACCGTATCCGGCTTTTTCGTGCCTGCGGTCATCAGCATTGCGGTGGTCACCACCCTTGTCTGGCTGCTGCTGGGACGGGACGTGGGCTACGCGCTGGCGCGAGGCATTTCGGTGCTGGTCATCAGCTGCCCCTGTGCGCTGGGTCTGGCAACGCCGGTGGCCATTATGGTAGGCAACGGCTTGGGCGCGAAGAACGGAATCCTGTTCAAGACCGCTGCGGCGCTGGAAGAAGCTGGGCGTACCCACATCGTGGCACTGGACAAGACTGGCACCATCACCTGCGGCGAGCCTACCGTCACCGATCTTCTGCCCGCTGCGGGCGTGACCGAGACCGAGCTGCTCACGCTGGCAGCCGCGCTGGAGGGCCGCAGCGAACATCCGCTGGCGCGGGCAGTTCTGGCCTATGCGGAGGAAAAGCAGCTGGCGCTGCCCTCTGTCACCGATTTTACCGCCCTGCCGGGCAACGGCCTTACTGCCAAGCTGGAAGGCAAGGAGATTTTTGGCGGCAACGCTGCTTTTATTAGCACAAAGGTCGCTATCCCCGCTGCGCTGCAAACGCAGGCCGCTGCACTGGCTGCGCAGGGTAAAACGCCCCTGTTCTTTGGCGGTGCAGGTCGTCTTCTGGGCGTTATCGCAGTGGCAGATACCATCAAGGAGGACAGCCCGCAGGCCATCCGTGAGCTGCGGAATATGGGCATCCGGGTGGTGATGCTGACTGGCGACAATCAGCGCACCGCTGAAGCCATTGGCCGACAGGCCGGTGTGGACGAGGTGATCGCCGGGGTGCTGCCGGAGGGCAAGGAAGCCGTTATCCGGCAGCTCCAAAAGTACGGCAAAGTGGCCATGGTAGGCGACGGCATCAACGACGCCCCTGCCCTGACCCGCGCTGACACCGGCATTGCCATCGGCGCAGGCACGGACGTAGCCATTGACGCTGCGGACGTAGTGCTGATGAACTCCAAACTCTCGGACGTGCCCGCCGCCATCCGGCTGAGCCGCGCTTCCCTGCGTAACATCCATGAAAACCTGTTCTGGGCGTTCATCTATAACATTATCGGCATTCCGCTGGCAGCCGGTGTGTTCATCCCCTTGGGGCTGACGCTGAATCCTATGTTCGGCGCAGCTGCCATGAGCCTTTCCAGCTTCTGCGTAGTGAGCAACGCCTTGCGGCTGAACCTGTTCGATCTGCACAGCGCAAAGCGTGACCACCCGCCCAAACACGTCCCTGCCCTGCCCGCTGCCCTTGTGCAGCCCGCAGCGGAGGAAGATACAACTGCATCCAATCAAAAGGAGGAGACCGCTATGAAAAAGACCCTGACCGTAGAAGGCATGATGTGCCCCCACTGTGAAGCCCGCGTCAAGAAGGCGTTGGAGGCTCTGCCACAGGTGGACGAGGCTGTTGTCAGCCACGAAGCCGGTACTGCCATCGTTACCCTGAACGCAGAGGTGGACGATGAAGTGCTGAAGAAGGCCGTGGAGGCGCAGGATTACCCTGTTACCGGCATCCAGTAAGGCGAAAATGCAAAAGGCAACTGCGCGAAATTCTGCGCAGCTGCCTTTTTTTGTAACGGGACGATTTTGAATGCGCGCCGCGTTCGCTTTGCGCATCTTCAGAGGAAAGATTATTTTATATTTGTAAGCGGGGAAAATCTGCGGATTTTCCCCGCTTGCTTTTTCACGGGAGGGCGCAACCGGGAGCGGCATTTTCACAGGCAAAGTCGCCATCAGGGGTGCAAAAAGCCCGCTGCAAGGCGGAATGTCCTTGCAGCGGGCAGTATAGATAACCGGGGAACCCTTATCAGACTTCGGTGTTGAAGTAGCGCTTCAGCAGGCCCT
>CAKSWQ010000077.1 GCA_934512105.1 uncultured Faecalibacterium sp.
ATGTCGGCGTAGTTGGCGGTCAGGTAGGGCACAAAGCAGTTGGCGTAGCTGTCCTTGATGACAAGGATGCGCCCGCTGCCATTGCCCTGCACCCGGCTTAAACCGTTGTTGCCGTGCAGGAACATGGCGTATTTATCATAGACGGAGAGCTTTTCCGTGTCGTACAGGCCGGTGGTTTGCCCTTCGGTGGGCTGACCTGCCGCCGTCACGTTCCATACCGTCAGGGTGTTGGCAAGGTCGTAGTAGGTGATCACGTCCGGCACGGCGTTCCATGTGCGCGCCTTGGCGTAGTGGGTGCCGTAAAAGCCGTCGGCAGTCAGGGCGGTGTGGGCGGCGGTGTCAAAGGGGGTAAGGCCAAGGGTTTCACACAGCTGGCTGTAAGCGTAGTAGGCACCAAGGCTCGTCCAGTGGTGGTCGGTGCGGTAGTAAATATACTCGCTCTTGTGGGCGGTAAGGGTCTGGCGCACGTCCACAAAGCTGCCGCCCGCCGCCTGCACCGCAGCGGAAAGCTGGTCAAGATAGCCGTCCTCGTCCAGCAGGGGGGCGTTTGCGGGCACGTTCTCCTTGTAGATATCGCTGGCGGCGGGTGCCAGCAGCACATTCACCTTGCCCGGGTAGCGCTGGCACAGGCTGGTGAGCGCTGCGGTGTTCTTGGGCAGGGTGCGCTCCTCGCTGGAAAGCAGCCCGTAGGTGCGGGGGAACATCATGTGCTCTTTGCCCAGCAGGATGCCGCCGTTCTGCTGCTTTTGCAGCAGGGTGGTCTCCACCACGCTCTGCAGGCTGATCCACTCATCGCGCCCCGCCACCTGATCCTTGACGTATTTGGTGTAGGCGGTAAAGTAGCTGTTCAGCCCTTTGGCGGTGAACTGGGTCAGCGCCGGGCGCTGGCTCAGGGTGGTGTTCTCCAGCTCGCTGTAACTGCGGTCCGGGGTGACCATATCCAGCGCGAACAGCCCGATAAAGAACAGGCTGAACACCACCAGCACCGGGTAGTGCAAAAGGGAGGAGGTCTTTTTTTCGTGTTTGGACATCTTCCCGCCTCCTTAAAAGTTAAAGTACAGGAACGGGCTGTTGGTGCTGCCCACCACATAGGCGGTGGAGACCACCAGCAGCGTCAGGATGGCGGCGCAGCGGGTGACTACGTTCCTGCGCAGCACATCCCACAGCTTTTCGATCAGCGGGGTGCAGCACACCACGCTTACCGCCAGCAGCACGCCGTAATTCCGCAGGAAATACAGCGGCGACACCCCGCCGGAGGGGATAAAGAGCTTCTGGAACAGCAGCCCGAAGGATACGCCGGTGTCGTTGCCCACGAACATCGCCCAGCCTACCACCACGAGGAACAGGGTGTACAGGTGCGGCCACACTTTGCCCTTTTTCAGGTAGGGCAGCAAGAACAGTTTTTCGGCCGCCAGCAGCACAAAGTAGTAAAGACCCCAGCAGATAAAGTTCCAGTTCGCGCCGTGCCAGATGCCGGTGAGCAGCTCCACGATGAACAGGTTCAAAATCTGCCGCTTGAGCCCCTTGCGGTTGCCGCCCAGCGGGATATACACATACTCCCGGAACCAGCCGGACAGGGTCATGTGCCAGCGCCGCCAGAACTCGGTGATGGAAGCGGAGATATAGGGGTAGTTGAAGTTTGCGGGGAAGTCGAAGCCCAGCATCTTGCCCATGCCGATGCCCATCAGGGAGTAGCCGGAGAAATCGAAGTACAGCTGCAAGCTGTATGCGAGGATGCCCAGCCACACCAGCGGGGTGGAAGCGTTCGCCAGACCCACAAAGGTGGTGGAGGGGCTGTCGGCTACCCCGATGATGTCCGTCCACAGCGCGCCCACGGCGTCCGCCAGCAGCACCTTTTTGGCAAGACCGAAGGTGAACAGGGTCATGCCCTCTTCAATTTGCTTGAAGTTATAGCGGTGCTTGTAGACGTGCAGCTGGTCGGAGACGTCCCGGTACTTGACGATGGGCCCCGCGATGAGCTGCGGGAACATGACCACATAAGCGCCGAAATCAATGATGTTGCGCTCGGCCTTTACATCCCGGCGGTAGACGTCGATGGAGTAGGAAAGGGTCTGGAAGGTGTAGAAGCTGATGCCCAGCGGCAGCGTGCCGATGCCCTGAATCTCGGCAAAGGCGGTGCCCAGCAGGGCGTTTGCGCTGCGCAGCACAAAGTTTGCGTACTTGAAGTAGAACAGCATCCCTAAGCTGCCAACGAGCGCCACCAGCAGAAAGAAGCGGCGCAGCGCGGGCTTTGCATCAAAGTGCTCGATGGCAAGGCCGCTGAGGTAGTTGATGAGGATAAGCGCCACCATGACCGGGAAAAAGCGCACCTCGCCCCAGCAGTAGAACACCAGACTGCACAAAAACAGCACAGTGTTTTTCAGTTTTGCGGGGGCAAGATAGTACAGCGCCAGCGTGATGGGCAGAAAACGGAACAGGAAGATGATGGTGCTGAAAACCAAGGGGTCAGCCTCCTTTTTTACAAGTTTTGCGGGCAATAACGGTTTCCCCATCCCGGGTGCGGGAGGGCTTTCTACTGAAAAAAGCCGATGCCGCAGATGGCACCGGCTCAGAAGGTCAGATTCAGCTGTTCAGGGCGCTGTCCACAGCACTGTTCAGGTCTGCGGAGCACTCGTTGGAGGCGATCACCATGACCACACGGTCGCCCTTGGAGGAGATGATGGCGTTTTCCACGTTGCTCTGTGCCTGTGCAAACTCGGCGTAGTTGCCGTAGAAGGCCACCTGATCCTGCTTGTAGCTTTCCAGCGCAGTCATAATATCCTGTGCCTTGCCGGAAGCGGCTTCCACCACCAGCACAAGGCCGGCATCACCGTTGTCGTTGCTCTTCACGCCCTTGTAGCTGGCCACGTCCTCGGCCTTCAGGCCGAAGTCGTACTCGATGTTCATGGCAGTGATCTCGAACTGGTTGGAGATGGGGTCAGCAGCCAGCAGGGTCTCCACAGCGCTGTCCAGATCGGCGGTGCCGTTTTCAGCGGTATCCGCTGCCGGAGAAGCCGCATCGGAGACCGGTGCAGAGACAGAGGCGCTGGACACGGAGGACGGCGCGGAAGAAGCGCTGCCGCCGCAGCCGGTCAGGGCAACGGCCAGCACGGCACTGACGGCGATCACAGAGAGTTTTGTGCGGTTTATCATAAAATATTCCTTCTTTTGTTGAATTCATTTGTCGGGATGCGGGGCTGCGCCGCGCACACGGGCAGACTGTATCTATCTTACCATAACGGCGGGTAAATTGCAACGCACCCCACAGGGTTTTCCGGCAGTTTTCATTGGATTTTAACCGGTCACGGTCTCCCCGGCGGCAATGCGCTGCAAAACGGCGACTGCATCCTCCAGACACAGGCCGCTCTGGTTGAGCAGGGCGGCGTTTTCCGGGCCCACATAGCGCCAGTGCCACGGCTCGTAGGTGATGCCGGTCACGCTTTCGGCCTCCTT
>CAKSWQ010000078.1 GCA_934512105.1 uncultured Faecalibacterium sp.
AACCGCTCGAACACCTGTTCGATGACGGCTTCCGAGGCGTTTTCGCCGGTCAGGTCGCAGAGGGCGTCCAGTGCGTCGTCCACGCAGACCGAGACCGCGTCCAGCCCAAAGCCGCCTGCGGCGGCATCCAACGCCCCGGCTGCGGCGTCCCGGGCGCGGAGGGCAGCGGAAAGCTGCCGCTGCCCGGACAGGCTGGCGGCGTGGGGGTCGATGCTGCCGGTGCCCAGCAGCCGCGCCACCGCAGCGGCGATGACCTTGCGGCTCCCCTCTTCCCGGCAGCAGACCGGCAGCACCATGGCAAAATACGGGGCGATGAGCTCTGCATCAAACTGGGTGGGCTTGTCCTCCTTGTTCACAAGGGCGATGGCGGGACGGCCTGCGCAGCGCTGTGCCAGCGCCAAGTCCTCCCGGCTGGGCGGCTCGGAGCCGTCAAAGACGGCTAAGATCAGCCCGGCTTCTTCCAGTTTTTTCCAGCTGCGGCGGATGCCCTCGGCTTCAATGGCGTCCTCGGTCTCCCGCAGACCGGCGGTGTCGAAGAGGTTCAGCCGGATATCCCCCAGCTGCACCGCCTGCTCCACCACGTCGCGGGTGGTGCCCGCCACCGGGGTGACGATGGCGCGGTCGAACCCGGCCAGCAGGTTGAGCAAGGTAGACTTGCCCGCGTTGGGACGTCCCACGATGGCGCAGTCCACGCCCTCGCGCAGCACCGCACCGGCATCGTAACTGCGGATCAGGCCGTCCAGTTCCTCCCGCACCGCGCCCAGCACGGTGCGCAGGTGGGCGGGGTCCAGCTCCGGGACATCCTCCTCCGGGAAGTCCACCCAAGCAGCCAGATGCGCCTGCAAGGCGGTCAGCTGCGCCTTCTGGGCGTTGATCTTTTTTGCCAGTGCGCCGCCCAGCGCGGCATTAGCCAGTGCTGCCCCCTGCCGCCCGTCCGCTGCAATTAAATCCATGACCGCTTCGGCCTGCGTCAGGCCCAGCTTGCCGTTCAGAAAGGCGCGGCGGGTGTACTCGCCGGGGGCGGCAGGCTGTGCACCCGCTGCAAGACAGGCTTCCACCAGCCGCCGCGCCACCGCGCTGCCGCCGTGGCAGGAAAGCTCCACCACGTCCTCGCCGGTGTAGCTGTGGGGCGCGCGGAAAAACAGGGCGACGCCCTCGTCAAAGGCTTCTTCCCTGTCCACGAAGTGTCCGAACAGTGCGGTGTAGCCCTTGGCCTCTTCCACCTTTTTTGCCGGGTTTGCCGGGCGGAACACCCGGGCAGCCACGGTATAGCTCTCTGCGCCGGACAGGCGCACCACGGCAATGCCGCCCGCCCCGGGGGGCGTTGCGATGGCGGCAATGGTCGATCCCTGCATACTGCATCCTTTCCGCGCACCCGTCCTGCGGGTGCGCTACTCGTGCGCCCGGTACGGCAGAGCCGCCGCAGCGCACACTTTCTGATTTTACAGCTTATTTTACCACGTTTTTGCGCAAAAAGATACACCCGCCGCGCGGTTTTTCCACATCTTCCAAAATGTTTGTGGAAAAAAGGATTGAAAATGGCTTCCGCTGCGCTCTAGCCATAGTCAGCGGAAGAATTATTTTTAATTTCGGGGTTCAGAAACGCCTGCGGGCGTTTCTGAACCCCATTTTCACAGGAGGGGTTTGGAACGAAACTCCCTCAGTCAAAACCTAACGGTTTTGACAGCTCCCTCTGGGAGGGAGCCTCTGGCGCGCCCGCAAGCTTTGCGCTTTAGCCGAGAACTGTACCGTCATGCCAAAGGCCCCATCTTAGAGGGGGCTGTCGCCGAAGGCGACTGGGGGAGTTCAGGCATGAACCCCTTCCGTCTGCTCACTACGTTCGCAGCCACCTTCCCCAAGGGGACGGCTTTCGGCGGTGGCGAAAAGGTTTCCGGTATAACCCAAAGTCGTCCCCTTGAGGGACGACTTCCCCCGCTCCGGGGGAAGATGTCACCGCAGGTGACAAAAGGGGGAATCTGCTGAGCGCAGCGAAGCTGAGGGGGTTCTTCCCTACGCAAAAAGCGCCCCGCACTTCCGGTGGAAATGCGGGGCGCTGCATGGTTTTGTTGAAATTTGCCGGTTACAGCTCGATCTTGCCGAAGCTGAAATCTGCAAAGTCGTCCACGCGCTCGGTGCGCTTGGGTGCTACGGGTGCTGCACTCTCGGCGTCGCGGGGGGCGTAGGTGCGCTCCGGTACACTGGACGGACGGGGGCCGCGGGGTGCACCGCTGCGGCTGCCACGGTAGCCGCCATTGCGGTTGCCGTTCTCGCTGCGGCGCTCGCCGCGATAACCGCCGTTGCGGTTGCCGCCGGGACGGCGGCCATTCCGGTTGCCGCCACGGCCGCGGCGCTCGCCGTAGGTGTTCTCGGTCTGGGCATCCGGTGCGGTGGAGTAGATGACCACGCGGCGGTCACGGCCTTCGCCCTTGCTCTCGCTGCGCACACCCTCCATCTTGCTGATGGCAGAGTGGATGATGCGGCGCTCGTAGGGGTTCATGGGCTCCATGGCAAAGCTGCGGCCGGTCTTGCGCACCTTGGCGCCAATGCGCTGTGCCAGTGCGGTCAGGTCGCTCTCGCGCTTGTCGCGGTAACCGGCAACATCCAGACCCAGCTTGATGTAATCGCCTTCCAGACGGTTGGCCACAAGGCTTGCCAGATAAGACAGGCTCTCCATGGTCTCGCCGCGGCGGCCGATGAGGGCACCCAGCTTTTCACCGTCCAGACGGATGATGGTAGCCTCGCCCTTCTGCACGGCGCTGAAGGTCACGTTCTCCACGCCCATCAGGGTGATGACTTCCCGCAGATAGTCCACAGCGGCCTTCACCTTGGCGTTCTCCTCGATGACGATGGGCACCTCCACCTCTTCTGCCTCCTCGGCAGCTTCGGCGGGCTGCTCGGCAGCGGGTGCCTGCTCTGCGGCGGGAGCGGCGGGCTCCTGTGCAGCAGTCTCTTCTGCCGCAGGGGCAGTCTCCTGCACGGGGGCAGCAGTCTCAACGGGCTGCTCTGCCACAACCTCCACCGGCTCTGCGGGCGCAGCGGCGGGGGCATCCGGCTCTTCCACGCTCACGCGCACCTTGGCGGGTGTGGTCTTTAAGCCCAGAAAACCGGTCTTCTGGGGCATTTCCAGCACTTCATAGCTGACGTTCATATCGTCGGCCTGCACGCCCAGCAGGGCGCAGGCTTTGGCGCGGGCTTCGTCCACCGTCTTGCCGGTGGATTCCTGTG
>CAKSWQ010000079.1 GCA_934512105.1 uncultured Faecalibacterium sp.
TCCTCAATGGGTGCGGTAGCACCGCCGTGGGCGTCCATATACTCCTCAAAGCTGGTGTACTTCTGCTGGGGCGGGCGGCGGCTGATAAGCATCAGCCCCGGGTCCTCGTCCCGGGCGGCGGCATTGCGGCCGCGGCGGGCAGGCTCGGCCTTGGCAGCGCGGGGTGCGCTGCCGGTGCGGCTCTGGCTCCCGGCATTGCCGCGCTCATTGCGGGCAGGGCGGGCGTTATTATTCTGGGCTGCGGGGCGGGCATTGCGCTGTTCACCCCGGTCATTGCGGTCATTGCGGCGGCTGCCGCTGCGGTTTGCGTTCTGGTTATTCTGGGGCTCCTGTGCGCTGCGGATAGCGGGTGCTGCCGGGGCGGCAGGGGGCTTGCGTGCCGGGCGCAGCGGGGTGGCCTCCGGGGCGCTGACAAAATGGGGGTCGAACTTGGGCTGGGCGTTGCTGCCCCGGGCGGGGGCGGCATTCTCGCGGCGGGCGCGGGGCGCTGCCGCCTCCTTGGGGGCGCTTGCGCCCCGGTTGTTGGCGCGGCGGTCGTTGCGGACCCCGCGCTTTGCGTTGCTGTCTTGCATCAGTGTTTCCTCTTTTTTCGGTTTTGCAGGCACCGCGTTCTTTGCGGCCTTCGGCTCCTGCTTCGGCGCGGGCGCAGCTGCCTTTGCAGCTTTTGCGGGCGCAGTTTCGGCCTGTTTTTTCGGCGCTTCGGCCGGTTTTTCTGCTTCGGGGCGGGGCTTTTTGCCGCGCACGGGCAGCACCGGGCGCACCGGGGCGGGCACGCCGTCCCACGGATGGCCGGATACCACCGGGATCTTGCGGCGGTTCAGCTTTTCGATGCCTGCCAGATACTCCTGCTCCTCCGGGGCGCAAAAGCTGACGGCGGTGCCGTCCGCACCGGCGCGGGCGGTGCGCCCGATGCGGTGCACATAGGTCTCCGGCACCTCGGGCAGGTCGTAGTTGAACACATGGGAAAGCTCGCTGATATCAATGCCGCGGGCGGCGATATCGGTGGCCACCAGCACCTTGGTCTTGCCGGACTTGAAATCCTCCAGCGCGGTCACGCGGGCGGTCTGGCTCTTGTTGCCGTGGATGGCGGCGGCGGGGATGCCCTGCTTGGTCAGGTCCTTTGCGATCTTATCCGCGCCGTGCTTGGTGCGGCTGAACACCAGTGCGTTGACCACCGGCGGCTGTAAATTTTTGATAAGCCAAGGCAGCAAAAGCTTCTTGTTACCCTTTTCCACAAAGTACAGGCTCTGCTGGATGCGATCCACGGTGCTGGACACCGGGTCCACCTTGACAAAGGCGGGGTCGTGCAGGATGCCGGCAGCCAGCTGCTCGATCTCGGCGGGCATGGTGGCGCTGAACATCAGGTTCTGGCGCTGGGCGGGCAGCTTGGCAATGACCTTTTTCACGTCATGGACAAAGCCCATGTCCAGCATCCGGTCGGCCTCGTCCAGCACAAAAATTTCCAAAGCGGACAGGTCGATAAAGCCCTGCCCGATCAAGTCGTTCAGCCGTCCCGGGCAGGCGATGAGGATGTCCACGCCCTTTTTCAGCGCTTCCACCTGCGGTGCCTGTCCCACGCCGCCAAAGATGACGGTGCTGCGCAGCTTCAGGTACTTGCCGTAGGCTTCAAAGCTTTCGCCGATCTGCAAAGCCAGCTCCCGGGTGGGGGTCAAAATCAGGGCGCGGATGGCGCCCTTGCGGCGGGGTGCGTTGGCGGTAAGCCGGTCCAGCATGGGCAGCGCAAAAGCCGCCGTCTTGCCGGTGCCGGTCTGGGCGCAGCCCATCAGATCCCGGCCTGCCAGCACCGGCGGGATGGCCGCCGCCTGAATGGGCGAGGGGGTCTCGTAGCCCGCTTCCTGCACAGCGCGCAGCAGCGGGGCGGACAGATTCAGTTCTTTAAATGTCATGGTTCTCCTATTATTCTGTGATCTTCCGGCACTCGATGTAGTAGCGCTTTTCCTCCGCGTGTCCCATGCTGAAGGTCTTGCGGGGCAGCACGCCGCCCATCACAACGCCGCGGAACAGATCGCTCTTGGCGAAGGGCGGCATCAAAAACGCCACCGCGCCCTGCTTGCACAGCGCACGCACAGCCGGTTCGTCATGCACATAGTCCACCTTTGCCTCCGGGTGGCGCTCGATATAATCCGAAATAAAATCGTCGATGGTGCCCACGGTCAGCGGCTCAGTGGGGTCCTCAAAGCTGAGCACATTGGCCATGTGGGGGCCCGCCAGCGTAAAGGGCTGCTTTTTACTGTCGCCAAAGCAGCAGCCTGCCATGTTGGAATCGCTCCATGTGATCAGGCTCAGCAGCACGGTGGCGCAGTCCACGTTGAACAGCACCCGGTGGATGGGCTCGATCTCAATGGCCGGGGAGTGCACGTTGCACACCTCTGCCAGACACCAGCGGGCGGGGTGGTTTTCTGCCTGCTCCGGGGTCAGGGTCTTTTTCAGCTCCTCCCAGCAGGCCTTTGCGGTAGCCAGCGAGTGGTTGCCGTCGCCCACGGCCAGCGTCAGCGGGTCGCGGCGGGTGGCATCGGGGTATTTCCTGTCAAATTCCTCCTGACTGCCCAGCACGGTCAGCGCGTTTTCGATCTGTGCAATGAGGGCGGGGTCCTCCACCGCCCAGCCTGCCACATGACCGCCGCCCAGCATCAGCTCACCCTCGTATACCTTGGGCAGGCTGTCCTTGTGGGCGGCAATGGGCTCGATGAGGGTGCAGTCCGGGTCATCCGCCAGCATCATGATGTGGGGCGTTTCCAGCGCAGCGCCGGTACGCACCTTCATGCGGGGCGGGATGCGGCTTTCCACGGTGCACTCGCTGGGACGCACCGCGCATTTTTCGCCCCGGCGGTAGCTGTAAGCTTCCAGATCCACACGCCCCACAAGCCCCTGCCGCACCCGGCCGCTCTGCTCGGTGCGCTCTACATAAATAAAGCCGTCCACCGCCCGGGTGAGCACGTTCCGGGCATAATCCTGCATGGTAGCGTGGATCTTTTCCACCCGTGCCTCGGCGTCTCCGTCCTCCAGATACACCTCCGGCAGGATCAGGTTCAGGGTGCTGGGCGCACCCGCTGCGGTCTCTTCTGCCCGCTGCCAGTAACTGCGGTCGCTGGTGAACTGGTCACAGGCGATGCAGCCCCACTGTTCCAGCGGCACCTGCTCCGAAGGCAGCAGGATGTGTGCGGGTGCAAAACAGGTAGTCGGTTTCATAGT
>CAKSWQ010000080.1 GCA_934512105.1 uncultured Faecalibacterium sp.
TGCGGCTGCTCTGCATCGCGGCGCGGACGGCGCGGCTGGTTACGTTCTTCCATCTTTTTTATGCTCCTTCCGTTCCGGGCGGGCAGTGCCGCGCCGGAGCGTTTTATTTTGTTTATGATAATCCAAAATAAAGTATACCATATCTCGCCCGGCTTCGCCACAAAATGCAGGGATTTTATTCTCCCGACACTAAAATTTTTTCGACAGGAAGCAGCTTTCCCGCCGGTTTCGGCATTTGTAAAAATGTTTTGCCCGCTGCCCGGGCGGCGGGGCATATTTCCGCTGTTTTGCCAAGGCAAAAAGTTTTCCACAAAAATTGTCTATACATTCCGTAAACAGCCTGTAATTTTTCCACAAGTTGAAAACCCGGTGGAAAGTGTGCAAAAGTCCAGCCGCAGCGCCCGTTTTCCGGGTGGAATTAAACAGTTTCCACCGGGTTTTCAACAGCAGCTTCCCCCATATCCTGGCAAAAGCCTTACAATTTGTAAAATTCAAGTCGGAATTATGACAATTTTTTGAACCGAAAATTGTCCGCTTTTGCAATTTCCTCCAACATCATTTTGACGAATGTTAAAATATGTTGAAAACCCGCGTCACCCCCGCGCAAGGCAGATGTTGCAGCATATATGGATTTTTGTCGCCAAGCATAATAAGTTTCTGATGCAGCCGCAGAAACCGTTGCGTGCTGTGCCCGTTCCGCAGCAGCTCTGTGCAAGAAAAAGCGCCCGTTTGGATTGATTTTAGGCGCAGTTTGGGGTATACTAGCCATGTGGGCTTGTTAAACCATGCACAATGTTGTGTATGGCCGAGCCGGAACCCCGATAATTTTTGGAGGTAATGAATAATGTTGGTAAATGCAACCGAAATGCTGCTCAAGGCACGCGATGGCCACTACGGTGTGCCGCAGTTCAACATCAATAATCTGGAGTGGACCAAGGCAGTCCTGACCGCCTGCGAGGAAATGAAGAGCCCCGTCATTCTGGGTGTTTCCGAGGGTGCAGGCAAGTACATGACCGGCTTCAAGACCGTTGCTGCTATGGTCAGCGCCATGGTCGATTCCATGGGCATCACCGTTCCCGTTGCTCTGCATCTGGACCACGGCACCTACGAGGGCTGCAAGGCCTGCGTTGAGGCCGGTTTCTCCTCCATCATGTTCGATGGCAGCCACTACTCCATCGAGGAGAACGTGGAAAAGACCAAGGAGCTGGTCGCTCTGGCACACGCTCACGGCATGAGCATCGAGGCCGAGGTCGGCTCCATCGGCGGCGTTGAGGACGGCGTTGTGGGCTCCGGCGAGATTGCTGATCCCGAGGAGTGCGCAAAGATCACCGCTCTGGGCATCGACTTCCTGGCTGCCGGTATCGGCAACATCCACGGCGTCTACCCCGCAAACTGGAAGGGTCTGGACTTCGAGGCTCTGGACCGCATCCACAAGGCCACCAACAACATTCCTCTGGTCCTGCACGGCGGCACCGGCATCCCCGACGAGATGATCGCAAAGGCCATCAGCCTGGGCGTTTCCAAGATCAACATCAACACCGAGTGCCAGCTGGTGTTTGCTGAGGCCACCCGCAAGTACATCGAAGAGGGCAAGGATCAGCAGGGCAAGGGCTTCGACCCCCGCAAGCTGCTGGCTCCCGGCGCAAAGGCCATCGAGGCCAAGTGCAAGGAGAAGATCGAGCTGTTCGGCTGCGCAGGCAAGGGCTAAGCTGAGGCTCGTATCCTAACCGGTACACCACCCAATAAAGTATGCGGCCCCGCCGCACTGTTATGCACAGTGCAGCGGGGCCGCTTTTTGCTTTATATGCGAGCGCTCAGACGCGGGTCTTTTCCATATCGCCAGAAATGGATTGCATACAGTCCCGCACCCAGAAGCAGACAAAAGATTGAATAGCTAAGAATCGGAAGCCGTAGCAGTACAATATTACCCGCGATCTGGGTAAAGAACCAGCCCGTTCCATACAAAATTACGATATAAAGCACCAGCCATGCAGCATATTTCAGCCAATGCTCTCGCGGTGGAAAGCCTACCTGCTCCATCATCCGGCGGAACAGTAGGCAAAATGCGGTCAATGCAACAGCTAACTGCATCAGATAGCCTACCGAAAGTTCAAAGACCCAATTTCCAATTAGCGGATAGAGCAGCAATCCTTCAACGCCCCACCCAAAAAAGAAATACAGCGGCGCTACATGCCAGAAGTAATCCCCGGCTCTCAGTGTTTTCAAGCTGGGCTTGACCTCTTCCACAAAAGTCTTTGCGTCCGAGATTGAATGAAACAGTTCCTGATTTTCCGCATTGGCTTGGATGGCAATATCAAGCAAATCGCTGCGCACAAGTTCGATGCCACAAAAGTCCCAACTGACCCGGCGAAGATAGCGAATCACTTCTTTAAGCTGTTCCTGACTTTTTTCGGTCAGCAGCTTAGTACGCATCCGGTTTGTTTTTCGCAATGCAAAATACTTATTCATCTGGCTCCTCCTTAAAAATTTTTTCCACCAGCTGGCAAAGTTGGCTCCAATCCTGCCGAAACTCAAGAAGCGCCTGCCGCCCTTCTTCTGTTACAATGTAATATTTTCGGCTCGGTCCCTTTGGGGAAGGTCTGCGCTCTACCGTGACCTTTCCCTGTTGCTCCAAGCGTAACAGCAGCGGATAGAGTGTGCTCTCGCTCAAGTCAGAAAATCCGACCTGTTTCAGGTGCATCACGATCTCATAGCCATAGGTCGGCTCTTGCGCAATCAGTTTCAGGACACAATATTCCAGAACACCTTTTAAAAGCTGTGCGTTGTTTTCCATAGGTCCTCCTTTCTGCTAGTATGTAATGCGTAGTAGCTTATCTACATTGTATTACATAGTAGTGTTTCTGTCAAGTGCTGGCCTATTAGCATTTCGACCAAAAATCATGCCATATTTTTATGCAACAAAAAAGCCCTGAGACTTTCATCTCAGAGCTTTTAATTAAGTCGGCGACTACCTATTTTCACAAGCCGTTTCCAGCTAACTATCTTCGGCACAAGTAAGCTTAACTTCTGTG
>CAKSWQ010000081.1 GCA_934512105.1 uncultured Faecalibacterium sp.
TCGTCATCCTCCGCAGGGGTCTCGTCCTGCTCTGCGCCGGTCACCGGTTCCCCCAGCAGCGCCGAAAGCTCCGGCATTGCAAAATGGGTGTCCGTGTCTGCGGTGTCCTCTGCCTGCGGTGCAGCCGTGTAGGCGTGGAAATCCTCGGCTTCCTCTTCAGGGGGCTGCTTGCCCTTTTTGTTTTTCGGGCCGCGCACCAGCCACATGCCGCACACGATCAGCGCCACACAGACCACGATCTGCGGCAGAGCGTCCAGCATCAGGTAGATAGCGCGGAAAACCGGGTTATCCTGTCCCCAGCGCCACATCACATCGCCCAGCACCCGCATGATGATGTTGTTGTAGAACACGATCGCGCCCAGTGCGATGAGCCCCCAGCCCACCAGCTTGTGGCTCTCGCCCATGAACTGGGTCATGCGGGCATCGTGCCAATTAAAGTGCACCAGATAATCGTCCTCCGGGGCTTTTTCCGCTGCCAGCTGTGCGCGGAGGTTGAAGGTATCGAAAAAGCTGTACATATACACAACGAAGCAGCCGACTACCAGCGCGTCCAGCCCCGTGGTGCTGCCTAAAATAATGAACAGGCAGAACATGGTGATGAGCGAGAGTCCCCGCTTCATATAGCCCTGATACATCTGTCCCGCACCGGGGATGCAGGCAAACAGCAGGGTCAGGATCCCGTTTTTCTTCATAATCAGTTCCCTCATTTCTCAGTGGTGTCTGCACTGCGGTGCAAAAGCGCATCCAGTGCGTCGGATAGTTTTTCGGTCAGCTGCTTTTTGTCCTCTATGGGCTTGCCCAGCGGGGCGGTGGATGGCTGCGGGGCTTTGTCGTTCACCGGCTTGCCCAGCAGTTCCGGTTCGGTCTGCTGTGTGGCCTGCGGCAGCCATGTGTTCAGCTGCTGCCCGGTGTGCAGGATCTGTTCCAGCGTACCAGAGCGCCACAGCGTCAGCGCCAGCACGGCGGCTACGGTGGCCACGGCGGCGCGTCCCCATGTGTTCTGCATCAGCCGTATCCAGATGGTGCCCATCACCGCGCCCCGGGCGGAGCGCGGCGGCTGCTCCAGCACATCATCGGTCAGCAGGGCGGTGTAGCGGTCCATGCAGCGGTCGCAGTAGGCAAGGTGTTCGGCGACTTCCAGCCGCTGCGTTTCGTCCAATTGCCCGCCGACCAGTGCCTGCAAGCCTTCCTCACTCAGACAGCCTTTTGCGTCAAACAGTTCCATGTACGCTCCTCCTTTCACAGGGTATGCGGTCGTTTTGCAAGATCTGCTGCGCCAGCATCTTTTTGGCGCGGTAGATCTGCGCTTCCACCGTTTTGGGCGGGCGGCCGCACAGCCTTGCAGCTTCGGCTATGGTGTGCTGTTCCAGCAGCACCAGACGGCAGGGTGTGCGGTAGGGCTCGCGCAGATCTAAGATCATCCCGGTAAGCTCCTCTTCGCCCAGCGCTTCCAGCACCTGCTGTTCCGGCTGCATACCGGGCGGCGCGCCTTCCAGCGCCAGCACCTCGTCGCCGGGGGTGTTCATCTTGCGCACCCATGCGCTGCGCAGATAATCCTTGGCTTTGTTGGCGGCGATGCGCGCCAGCCACTGCCTTTCAAAGCCCGGCGGGCAGCGGTCGATGGCCCGCCACGCCGCCAGAAAGGTCTCCTGCGTCAGGTCCTGCGCCTCCTGTACATCCGGTACCAGCTGGTGGCAGACCGTGTACACGAGTGCCTGATATTTCTGCACCATCGTGCTGAATTCCTGTGTTGTCAACGCGCTGCACGGCCTCCTTTCCGGTTCTGGATGCGGTGCTCTGCGCCGCCCTTCTGTCTTTAATACGAATTAGCGGCGGCGGTTCCTGCAAAAAACTAAAATATTTTCAAGCTTTTCTTCTTCCGCAGATATGGTACAATAGCAGTATAGCACACAGGGAGGATTTTCGCCATGGCTTCTACCACTCGTCAGGCGCTTTTACAGGCGCTGAGCGCCGCCGAGGGCACCTATATTTCCGGCCAGCAGCTGGCACAGCAGCTGGGGGTCAGCCGCGCCGCCGTGCACAAAGCGGCGGCGGCGCTTACCGCGCAGGGCTATGCGCTGGAAGCAGCCTCCCGCCGGGGGTACCGTCTGCTGGGCGGCGACCCCTTCTGCGCCGAGGCGATAGGCCCCTACCCCGCCCCGGTGCAGCTGTACGACACGCTGGAAAGCACCAACCGCACCGCAAAGCTGCTGGCGCTGGAAGGGGCTGAACACGGCACGCTGGTGCTGGCGGGCGGGCAGACTGCCGGGCGCGGGCGGCTGGGACGCAGCTTTGCCAGCCCGGCGGGCAAGGGGGTGTACTGCTCGGTGGTGCTGCGCCCGCCGCTGCCCGCCGCCAACGCCCAGACCGCCACCATCGGCGCGGCGGTAGCGGTGTGCCGGGCGGTGCAGACGCTGTGCGGGCTGGAACTTGCCATCAAGTGGGTGAACGACCTGTATTACAAGGGCAAAAAGGTGTGCGGCATCCTGACCGAAGCCGGCACTGACCTTGAAAGCGGCCAGCTGGAATGGCTGGTGGTGGGCATCGGGCTGAACCTGACCGCCACCGCCGAGGACTTTCCCCCGGAGCTGACCGCCAAAGCAGGCAGCCTATACCCCGGCGGCCCCGCCCCGGTAAGCCGGGCGGCGCTGGCGGGTGCCATCGGGCGGGAGTTGTTGGCGCTCTGCCCGGGCTTTGAATGTCTGGACGAGTACCGCGCCCGCTGCTTTGTGCCCGGCCACTGGGTGACCGTGTGCACCGGCACCGAGACCTACGCCGCGCAGGCGCTTTCCATTGATGACACCGGGCGGCTGGTGGTGCAGCGGGAGGGCGGCCGCACCGAGGCGCTGCGCTGCGGCGAGGTGACCATTCGCCCCACTAAGACGGAATAAACGGATACAAAAAAGCCCGCCGGGCATTGCGCACGGCGGGCTTTGGTTTACAGTTTACTCTGCCTTGGTCTCGGGCTTTGCCTCAG
>CAKSWQ010000082.1 GCA_934512105.1 uncultured Faecalibacterium sp.
GTGCGGGGGCTTGCCACAAAGATCTTGTTGTGCTGGGTGCGGCGCATCTTGTCCTGCTCCTCGTCCATCATCAGCTCCTCGTAAAGCTTTTCGCCGGGGCGCAGACCCACGATCTTAATCTCCATATTCACGCCCGGCTCGTAGCCGTAAAAGCGGATCAGCTGCTTGGCAAGGTCCATAATGCGCACCGGCTCGCCCATATCCAGCACATAGATGTTGCCGCTTTCTGCCAGCGCACCCGCCTGCAGCACCAGCTGTGCTGCCTCCGGGATGGTCATAAAGTAGCGCACGATGTTGGGATCGGTCAAGGTGACCGGCCCGCCCTTTTTGATCTGGGCTTCAAACAGCGGGATAACGCTGCCGTGGCTGCCCAGCACATTGCCGAACCGCACCGCCACGCACTTCATGTCCGTGTTGCCCGCAAAGGTCTGAATAAGCATCTCGCAGATGCGCTTGGTGCAGCCCATGACACTGGTGGGGTTCACAGCCTTATCGGTGGAAAGCTGCACAAAGCGCTCCACCCCATGCTCGCTGGCGCTGACCAGCAGGTTTTTGGTGCCCAGCACGTTGTTTTTTACTGCCTCGGCGGGGCTCACTTCCATCAGCGGAACATGCTTGTGCGCCGCCGCATGGAACACCACCGTGGGGTGGTAGGTATCAAATACCTCGTCCAGACGATTTTTATCCCGGACGGAGCCGATAAGCACCGTGACCGGGATATCGCGGCCGTACTTCTGCTGCAATTCCATCAGCAGCTCGTAGGCGCAGTTTTCGTAGATATCAAAGATGAGCAGCTTACCGGGCTTGAAGCGCATCACCTGACGGCACAGCTCGCTGCCGATAGAGCCGCCGCCGCCCGTTACCAGCACCGTTTTGCCGGTAAGGTAGCCGGAAATTTTGTCGGTATCCAGCGTGACCTCCTCACGGGAGAGGAAGTCTGCGGGGTTCAGTTCGCGGAAAACCTCCTGCTGGGGTGCGCCGCTGCCCACCAGCTGCGGGTCGCTGAGCACCTGCACCGCGCAGTGGGTGCTGACGCACAGGTCGATAACGTGGCTCAGTTTGCTGCCCTTCAAGGTGGGGATGGCAATGATGATGCTGTGGATGCCGTAGCGCTTGCACAGCTCCGGGATCTCTTCCAGCGTGCCCTTGACCGGTACGCCGTGGATGGTCTGGTTCAGCTTAGCAGGGTCATCGTCCACCGCCACCACGGCGTGGCCGTATTCCTTGTTGGATTTGCACACGTTGATGGCCCATGCACCGGCTTCGCCCGCACCCACGATCATCACCGGGCGGTTGGGGTCTTTGGCGGGCACTTTGCGCAGCCGCTCGCCCAGCGGATGGTTCAAGAACAGCCGCCAAGCAAGGCGGCTGCCGCCGATGAACAAAAAGATGAGCACCGAGGCCATGCAGTTGGCGGAATTGAACAGCACACCGTGGATAAAGCGGCGGTTCACCACATACACCACAGCGGTGGGCACAACGATCATCCCGGCAAGGCGGATCAGATCCCGCTCACCGGCGTACTTCCACAGCACCGAGTACAGCCCGCCCGCCAGAAAGCAGATGATATACACTGCCACGATCCACGGCAGGTTTTCGTACAGCAGGGCGCGGTTGTGGGGCCACCACACGGCCTCTACGGCACCGTCTGCCCGCAGCAGCAGGGCAAAATAAAAGCTGAATGCCACAATGGCTGCATCCAGCAGCACCAGCAGCGCACGGCGCAGCAGCACCTGCGGGGTATTCTTGGTTCTATCTTTCACTTACGATCCTCTTTTTCCCTCTCAGCGCGGGACGCTTTGCTTCCTGCGCTGCTTTTTCGGCAGTGTTCCCCCCGGCAGTGCCGGAAGGATACAACTACACGTTTGTATTATACTCACAATCCCCGCCTGTGTCCAGAAAATTTACGTTTTTATCACTTTCCCCTGTTTTTCCCGGTCTTTGCCTGCCGCAGCACCGCCCGCACTTCCTCCCAAAGCCCCAGCGGCAGCGCCGCCAGTAAAAATACGATGGCAGTCACCGTACCGCCCGCCGTCAGCACTGCCAGCTGCCCCGGCAGCCCTTGAGCCGGAAAGTCTGCCAGCACACGGCGCACACCCCTCCCTGCCGCACCGGCGGCAGCAGCAGCCAGCAGCGGCGCACCCAGCCAGCGCCGGAAAGCGTGCCCCGTACCGCTGGAAAGCAGCAGCCGCCCGGTGTTGGCTGCGCAGGTGTAAAAGCTGGAAAGCAGGATGACCGCCAGAAAGCCCCGCATCCCATACCGGGGCAGCAGCACCGTCACCCCGCCAATGCGCAGCACGGCGTCCCACACGCTGTACCGGAAAGCGGCCTTCTGCTCCCCGATGCCCTTCATGGCGCCGTCCACCATGCTTTCCAAGTACATCAGCGGCATGGCCGGGGCAAGGGTCTCCAGATAGAACCCCGCCTCCGGGCTATGGTAGAGCAGCTGCGCCAGCGGCCTGCCCCACACCCAGAACAGCGTGCCCGCCAGCGCGGAGAAATACCCCGTAAGCCGCAGCATCCGGTCCAGCAGGGCGTTCAGCCGGGCGGTCTGCCCCTCGATATGCGCCTGCGTGATCTCCGGCATCAGCAAAACCGCCAGACTGCCCAGCAGCCCGAAGGGGAAATTGAGCAGCGGCAGCGCCATGCCCTTTAAGGTGCCGTACTGCTCCAGCGCGGCGGTGCGCCCGCCGGAAGCCGCCAGATACACCGCAAGGCAGGCGGGCACCAGCATATTCTCGGCGGTGTGCAGCGCGCTGGAAAGCGCCCTGCCGCCCTCCACCGGCCACAGGATGTCCCACAGCCGCCGGGACACCTCCCTTGGCGGGCGCGGCGCTGTGCTGCCGAAGCAGCGTGCCGCCTCCCGCCGGTAAAACAGCGCCATCAGGGC
>CAKSWQ010000083.1 GCA_934512105.1 uncultured Faecalibacterium sp.
TCAGACAGGCGGGAGAGAATCAGCATCCACCACAACAAACGCATCGTTGGGGTGGATTTTTATTTTCGGGTGAAGATATTTTTCAATATCAAACGTATTTTGGGGGTCGCAGTCGGCGGTCAGTTTATAGTTTGGATGCCGGGTCAAATCGTACTTTTCGCTCAAAAACGGGCGCACACCACGCAGCTGCAGGAGGCACTTTCCGCCATCCAGCACAGCAAGCTCATCGCGGCTCATGAGTTCGTGACCAAGTTTTTGATAATTGATGCCGTAGCTGGGGCTGTTTCCGCGCGTATCGGAAGTATTGAATGGTGTTCATCGTCTTAATGAGGTACCCTTTCTTTGCAAGGACATGTCCGCACTCATAAATGAGACTTCCTTTCGGGTCCGTAACCACGAATGAAACCGGAAAGGCCTTGGAATCACACTGCAGCAGGTTCGGCTTAATAAAAAATCTCGTCTTACCACTGCCGGAACCGCCGACTACCAGAACATTTTTGTTCCGCGCATTGAAAAATGCACATATTTAAAAGCATATTGCGCTACCAAAAGTAATGGGCAAGGATGAGGTATTTTTCAGTTTTGCTTGGCATTTTGTCTTTTTTCAGATTTCAGCGTATAAAAACAGCGAACAACCGTTTTGGGGTTGTCCGCTGGAGGGTGCAGAATGATTGGTTTGCCTGACAAACCGGAAGTCGTCTGTTATAAAATATTTGCAACAAATTCTTCTATCAAACGATTCACCTGTTCGGGCTTGTCGGTATTGGAATTATGTCCCGCTCCTTCAATCCACGTCAAAGGAATTTTCGTATTGCGATGCCATGCTTTGTTGTACCGTATACATGAACCAGCGTGATCTTGTGTACCACACATCAATAATGCAGGACACTTGATCTCATACGGCAGATCCTTTTCCATGGCCGCTGCCAAAATACGATAGCCATGTCCGGCAATTTGTGCATAGCGTTTCTGGTTTCCGTCATAAGTCAGCATCATTTCACGCATGAGGCTTCTGCCATAGTCAGTCGTGGCAACGCCTTCCGCCCCCGATTTCAGGAGCCATTTCCACGGATAATGAGCATATACCGGCTCCATCCGTTTCAAAAGCCAGATCTCAACTGCTGTCACATAGCTTCGTTGCAGCGGTGCAGAGTCAATGGAGACAAAGCCTGTCATTTTGTCTGGGTAAAGCTGCGCATAAGCCTGTCCCACATATCCACCCATAGACTGCCCAACAATGACAGGCTTTGTAATTCCTTCTTGGTTTAAGATATCATCCAGCCATTTTGCCTTGTCAAACAAATCAAAATCAAACCGAAACGGCCATGAAAAAGCGTGTGCCGGTGCATCCCAGACGATAACATTATACCGGTTCTCGAAATACTGAATCTGCTTATCAAACAATCTATGATCCGCAGTCAATCCCGGCAGAAAAATAAGAGTACGTGCATCCGGGTTGGACACACTTGCCCAATAGTGAATCGTTCCACAGCGAGTATGATAAGTTTTTTCTTTCATCGGGCTTTCCTCCACAACTTCCGAGTTATCTCTTTCAGTATGCCACGCTTTTCCCCTGCGGAGAAGCTTCTGCGCCCAAAAGACTTCTCCGGCAACTATCCGCGCCCCGGCTCATACAATCTAGCAACTATATACCGGGAGGGATATCGTGTGCTGCTGACCTTATTGCAATTTTTCGCCACAAAATTTCTGTTTCTGGCGCTCCATCTGGAAAGCGGCTGCTTTCCGCGCCCGCTCACAGCCCGGGAGGAAGCCGCCGCCTTCAGCGCCCTGCGCGCCGGGGATGCCGCCGCCCGGGAAAAGCTGATCCGCCACAATCTGCGGCTGGTGGCGCACATCGTAAAAAAATACTACGCCCTGCCGGGCGATCAGGAGGATCTTGTTTCCATCGGTACCATCGGGCTGATGAAAGCGGTAGATACCTTTGATGCCACACGCAAGGCACGGTTTTCCACTTATGCAAGCCGCTGCATTGAAAACGAGATCCGTATGCAGTTCCGGCGGGAGCGCAAGAGCGGGCAGACCGTCTCCCTGCAGGAATCCTTGGAGGCAGACGGGGACTCGGCGCTGACCTTAGCGGACGTGATACAGGACGGCTTTTGCATGGAGGACAGCTGTGAGCGGCAGGAGGATGTCCGGCGGCTGCGGCAGCTGCTGGACACTCTGCCCGCCCGGGAGCGGCAGATTCTGCTGCTGCGGTACGGGCTGGCTGGACAGCCGCCCCTGACCCAGCTGGAGACCGCCGGGCTGCTGGGCATCAGCCGCAGCTATGTTTCCCGGCTGGAGACCCACGCACTGGAGCTGCTGCGGCAGGCGTGGGGCAAAAACGGCTAGTTTTCACTCCTGCAAAATTTTCAACTGCAACTCGTCCAGTTGTTCAAATGTGTATAGCCGGTTGAAAGCCTCTACCAGTTCCTTTTTGGAAAGGCGCGGCGGCAGCCCCAGCGCATTCAAGAGTCTAGCCTTGCGCTCGGCACTTCCGGGCTTGCCGGAAAGCCCCCACTCGTACAGATCGGTGTAGGTGATCTGCCGCCCTGCCGGGCGCACCGGCGCGGCTCCGGCTTCCTCCCCCAAGGCGTCCAGCAGTGCCTGCCGCACAAGGGCGTCGTCCACGCCCTCTACCCCCAGCAAACCCTCCTTGCCGGGCTGCGCCTTGCGCTTTTCCTTGCCGTGGATGGCAGGCACATAAGCCTGCACCACGTTTTGCGCACCCACCATGTTGGTGATATAGTTTCGGATGCGGAAACCTGCCGCGTCCGAATCCGTGAGCAAGATCAGGCCATTTTTCTGCGCCAGCGCCCGGAACAGCTGCTGGCGCTGTTTGTCTTTATAAATGCCAAAGCCATCCGTCAGCAGGAT
>CAKSWQ010000084.1 GCA_934512105.1 uncultured Faecalibacterium sp.
GAAGCCGCCATTCCCGGGCTGCGCCACGCCGAAGAGGAAGTGCGGGTGCGGGGCATCCGCTGCGCGATCGCCGGAGCTTCCGGCAAGGACCGTACCGAGGCTGCCGCTGCCCTTGCGGCGGCAAAGCAGAAGCTGACCGCCCTGCTGGCCGCAAGCGGACGCCCGGCGGATGCGCTGGAGCCGAAGTTCACCTGCAAACGGTGCGAGGACACTGGCGCAGTGGACGGCCGCACCTGCGACTGTGTGCGCCGGGTGATGCAGCAGCTGCGCCGGAAAGAGATTGAGGAGCTTTCCAGCCTGTCCATCTCCAGCTTTGACACCATGCAGCTGGACTACTACCCCAACACGGTGGACAAGGCGCTGGGCGAAAGCGTGCGCAGCTACATGGCTGATGTTCTTGCCGACCTGCGGGATTACGCAGCAGACTTTTCCCCTGCCACCCGCGAAAGCCTGCTGCTGGTGGGCAACGCAGGGCTGGGTAAGACCCATGCCGCCCTTGCCATTGCCGGGGAGGTGCTGCGGCAGAACTACGATGTGATCTATGTCTCCTGCCCGGACTTTTTCGGCAAGCTGGAAGCGCTGCATTTCGGCACAGACCCCGGCGGCGAGGAGGAGACCTTGTTCCAGACTGCCTGCAACGCTGATCTGCTGATTTTGGATGATCTGGGCACCGAGTTCAATTCCAGCTTCTTCCTGACGAACCTGTACAGCCTGCTGAATAACCGTCTGGGTGCAAAGCTGCCCACCATCGTCACCACCAATATCACGGACGGTGCGCTGCTGGAAAAGCTGTATACCGAGAAGATCTCCAGCCGCCTTGCAGCCTTTGTGCAGATCCAATTTCTGGGCAGTGATATCCGGGTGCAAAAGGCCGCAGAATAAGTCGTTTTATTTCTGCCGGAGTTGTACATTTTCTGAGAGAAGCAATCGCAAAATAAGCGTGAATCAACGTACAAAGAAAAAGCCATCTGCCGCAGTATGTCCTAGGTTTAAAACCTTTGGAATCAGCTGTGGCAGATGGCTTTATTGTTTGACAAATCAGAACTCTAATGCAGGGCTTACCTCGTTGCGGCGCTGTGCCTGCACGATGCAGTCCTTTTCCGGCACGACACCGGCTGCGCCCAAGGTGGTGAACACAGTCTGCAAGGCAAGGGTGGGCGTGTTATTCTCCTGCGAGAGATGGCACAGGGCAAACTTTTTGCAGCCGCTCTGGATCAGCTCCAAGAGCTTTGCGGAGCACTCGTCGTTGGAAAGGTGTCCCCGCACGCTCTCGATGCGGGCGCGCAGATAGTAGGGGTAGGGCCCGCTGCGCAGCATGTGCAGGTCGTAGTTGCTTTCCAGCGCCACAAGGTCGCAGCCGGAAAGCGCCTCGTGCACCGGCGGGGTCAGGGTGCCAAGGTCGGTGGCGATGGTCATGGTCTTATCGTCCGGGGTATGGATGCGGTAGCCCACGCAGGGCACATCGTGGCTGGTGGGGAAGGACTGCACCCCGAAGCAGCCGATGTCCTCTTCCCTGCCCTCCAGCGTGTTCAGCGCGCAGTTGGCGGGCACGATGTCGTTGGCATCCAGAAAATCCAGCGTAGCCGCTGCGCCGTACACCGGCAGCGGGTTCTTTTTCAAGAAGGTGGAAAGCCCCTTGACGTGGTCGCTGTGCTCGTGGGTGACAAGGATGCCCGCGCAATCGCTGATGGCAAGCCCCAGCGATTTGAGCGCTGCCGTAGTGGTGCGCACCCCCTTGCCCATATCCACGATAAGGTATTGTGCGCCGCAGCGCACCACGCTGCTGTTGCCGGAGGAACCGGAATACAATGAAATGAACTCTGCCATGAAAACCTCTTATGTTACCACCTGAAAACAGCCCGCCGCACAGAACTTACGGCAGGCTGTTTGTTTTTTTGTTTGTGTTACAGGGCCTGTTCCAGTGCAGCGGGCACACGCTCCACCTTGCTGATCTCTGCACCCAGACCGCGCAGCTTTTCCACGATATTCTCGTAGCCGCGCTCGATATGACCGATCTCCTCGATCTCGCTGGTGCCGTCGGCCATCAGAGCGGCCACCACCATGGCGGCACCGGCACGCAGGTCGGAGGCGCGCAGCGGGGCGGGGCTGAGCTTTTCCACGCCCTCAAACACAGCTACCTGACCGTCCACCTGCACGCTTGCACCCATCTTGCGCAGCTCGTCCACATAGCGGAAGCGGTTGTCCCACACGCTCTCGGTGATGGTGCTGGTGCCCTTGGCCACGCTCAGCAGCACACCCATCAGGGGCTGCATATCGGTGGGGAAGCCGGGGTGCGGCATGGTGTTGATCTTCAGCGGCAGAATATCGCCGGTACGGGATACCCGCACAGCATCGTCAAATTCCTCCACAGTGATCCCTGCGCGGCGCAGCTTGGCCGTGATGGGCTCCAAGTGCTTGGGGGTGACGTTCTTGATGAGGACATCACCGCCGGTGGCAGCAGCAGCCACCATGTAGCTGCCGGCTTCGATCTGATCCGGGATGATGCTGTAAGTGCAGCCGTGCATCTTTTCCACGCCTCGCACCTTGATGACGTCGGTACCGGCACCGCGCACATCTGCGCCGCACATATTCAAGAAGTTTGCCAAGTCCACCACATGGGGCTCCTTGGCGCAGTTTTCCAGAATGGTCTGACCCTTGGCCATGACCGCAGAGAGCATACCATTCATGGTAGCGCCCACGCTGACCTTATCAAAGAAGATATGGGCACCGGTCAGATCCTGCTTGGAGCGCACCGTGATCATGCCGTAGTCCACGCTGTCCTCTGCGCCCAGCGCGCTGAACACCTTCAGGTGCTGGTCGATGGGGCGGGGGCCCAGATTGCAGCCGCCGGGCATGGCCACCTGTGCCTT
>CAKSWQ010000085.1 GCA_934512105.1 uncultured Faecalibacterium sp.
TCCGAGAGGGTCTCCTTGATGAGGTGGCGGCGGTTGGAGGTGGCGTACACCGCAATGTTCTGGGCGCGTCCGCCTACGCTGCCCTCCAAGATGGCCTTCAGAGCGGCAAAGTTGTCGTCGTTGGCGGTAAAGCTCAGGTCGTCGATGAACAGAATGAACTTGAGCGGGTTTGCCGCCAGCTTGTCCATCAGGTCGGGGATCTGGTACAGCTGGTTCTTTTTCACTTCTACCAGCCGCAGCCCCTCGGGCGCAAACTCGTTGGCAATGGCCTTTACCGCGCTGGATTTGCCGGTACCGGCATCGCCGTACAGCAGCACATTGTTGGCGGGCATCCCGGCCAGCAGTGCCTTGGTGTTGGCGATCACCTTTTCCCGCTCCTTCTCGTAGCCGGGCAGCTCCGAAAGGCGCTGCGGGTCGGGGTATTTTACCGGCACAAGCTGGCCGTTCTCCACCGTGAATACATGGTGCTTTGCAAACATGCCGTAGCCCTTTTTGCCCACCTCGCTCATGCGCTGGGCGTAGGCGGCGGCAAGATCAAGCTCACAGGTCTGCCACCGGGGCAGGAAAGCCAGCTCCGGCCGCTGCGCCTGCTCCGAGTAGGCGGTCTGGAACAGATCGTCCAGCGTCAGCCCGCACAGCTGCTGCAAAAATTGCAGCTCGTTGTCCAGGGCGCTTTGCAGCAGCGCATCCAGCTGCCCGGCGGCAGCCTGCCGCACGCAGATGGTCTCGGTCTCCAGCACAGCGCTGCTCAGGTAGCTGCTCCAGCTGGTGGTGGATTCAAACAAAGCGGCCTCGAAGGCGGCTACGGCATCGCACACCGGGCCGTAGGAGGAGCTGCCGGCCTCCATGCGGTCGGTCAGGTCTAAAAGCTTTGCCACGACAGGGTCGTTCAGCAGGGCGCGGAACACAACAAGCCCATGCAGATGGGCATTCCATTCTCTCAGTTTCATAGGTCGAACCCTTTTCCTCTCCATTAGCACATACCCTACAAAACGCAGGTACGCGGATATCAAAAGTATACAGCGGTTCGGACGTGGATGCAAGGGGGTGTTAAAAATGCTTCATCTTTCTGGTGATTCAGGTTACAAATTGTCGATTGACAAAAGCCCGGTTTATAGTATAATTTACATCAACAAATGCGCAGATGGGAAAAAGTACCACACGATCCCCACTGTTCAGAGAGCTGCCGTCTGGTGCAAGGCAGTCAGCGTTTCGTGCGGAAAATCCTCCCGGAGCAGCCTGCCCAACGGGTATAACGCCCCTGTAAGCAGCGCCGGTTGCAGCCGTTACCGTGCAGGGCTTTGTTGGAAGCCCGTGAGAGGGTGTGCACAGCACGCCAACGAGAGTGGTACCGCAGAGAGCTTGATGTTACAAGGTCTTTGTCTCTTGAAAGAAGCAGGGGACAAGGGCTTTTTCTTTTTCAAAAGCTCTCCCCCCAAGGGAATGGATAAGAAGTGGAACAGGAATAGGAGCAACACCATGCAGTTGAATGGTTCTCAGATCTTTGTAGAGGTCCTGTGTGAGCAGGGAGTGGACACCCTTTTTGGCTACCCCGGCGGCGCTGTGCTGAACCTTTACGACGAGCTGTATAAGAATGCCGACCGCATCACCCATGTGCTTACCGCCCACGAGCAGGGCGCATCCCATGCAGCGGACGGCTACGCCCGCGCCACCGGCCGCACCGGCGTGGTGCTGGCCACCAGCGGCCCGGGTGCCACCAATCTGGTCACCGGCATTGCCACCGCCTATATGGACTCGGTGCCCATGGTGGCCTTTACCGGCAACGTGGCCACCGGCGGCATCGGCAGGGACAGCTTTCAGGAAGCGTACATCGAGGGCATCACCCTGCCCATCACAAAGCATAATTTCACGGTGCGCCGGGTAGAGGACTTGGCCGACACCATGCGGGCAGCCTTCCGCATTGCACAGAGCGGCCGCAAGGGCCCGGTGCTGGTGGATATCCCCAAGGATGTGACTGCGGCGGTGTGCGAGTTCACCCCCAAGCAGCCGGAGCCTATCCGCACCGTGACTACCTACAATGAGGAGCAGGTGCACTGGGCGGCAGACCTCATCAACGCCGCACAGCGCCCGCTGGTGTATTTTGGCGGCGGCGTGCGCAGTGCAGCCAGCTGCCAGCCGCTGCGGGATCTGCTGCACAAGGCGGAGATCCCCGCTACCTACACCCTGATGGCCGCAGGCGTTGTGCCCTACGGCGACCCGATGAATCTGGGCATGCTGGGTATGCACGGCTGCTACACCTCCAACCGGGCGGTGGCAGAGTGCGATGTGCTCATCGCGGTGGGCACCCGCTTTTCTGACCGCGTGGCGCTGAACCCCAAGACCTTTGCCAAAAACGCCACCATCATCCAGATCGACATTGACGCCAGCGAGCTGGGCAAGAACGTGGACGTGGATCTTTCCATCGTGGGCGATGCAGCCTATGTGCTGAACGCCATGCTGCCCCAGATCAAGCCCGCCAAGCACCCGGACTGGATGACGATGATCCAGAGCTGGCAGGCACAGGATTACCACCCTGTGTCCGACCCCACCCGGCTGATGCCGCATCAGGTCATCGGCGAGGTGTGCAACCAGTGCGGCCCCGAGGCTGTGTACGTTACCGATGTGGGTCAGCACCAGATGTGGGCGGCGCAGTACCTGCGCCACACCAAGAGCCGCGGCTTTATCACCAGCGGCGGCCTTGGCACCATGGGCTTTGGCTACGGTGCCGCCATTGGTGCCCAGATGGCGCTGGGACGCCAGCAGCGTGTGGTGATGTTTACCGGCGACGGCTCCTTCCACATGAACCTGAACGAAGCCTGCACCGCCGTCAGCTACGAGCTGCCCATCATCACGGTCATCTTCAA
>CAKSWQ010000086.1 GCA_934512105.1 uncultured Faecalibacterium sp.
TACCCGAGAAACACTCTATCTATTATAGAGAGTACCACGAATTTTGTCAATTCACATGAAAATAATTCACTTTATTTCAGCAAAGCATGAGTGAATTCTTATACTTTATACAATTTTCCTGTATATTTGTAGGTAAAAGTGCTACTTTTCTGGTCTTTTTGGCAGCTGTTCCGGGACATGCACAGTCTGTTTATCTCTGCTAAGTGCAAAAGACAGTGTCTCTCCCCCAGAACCATCTATCCATGTCACCGGCATTTTTCTCCATATTGCAGAAAACTTGGCAAAAAAGACCACCCACAGTCCCCTTCTCCGGCACGGTCAGTGCCCGGGAGATGTGCCGCGGGTGGTCATAGGTCGTTTTGCGGGTCAGGAGTACAGCTTTGCGGTCAGCTGGGAGTACATGGCGCTCTTTTGTGCCTTATAGGCGGCCATAGCCTGATCGGCCAGTGCGGTGCTTTGACCGTTGGCGGTCAGAATGGCGCGCATCTGGCTGACGATGCTCTCCACTTCCTTATCATAAGATGCCTGCATCGCATACAGTCTGCCACTTCTGGCCAGCACGATGGAGATCTTGCGCGCCTGTGTCTGCTGGGACTCCGGCAGCGACTTGAACTCTGCCTTTGCCCCGGCAATGCAGCTGTTCAGTTCTGCCTCGGCACGCGCCTTGACGCTGTACAGCTGCTTCAACAGTGCCTTGACCTCAGCTTCGTAGGAAGCCTCCTGTTTGCCGGACGAGGACGCCGGTTTTTCTGTGGCAGCTGCTGTACCGGAGCTTGCTGTGCCGGTGGTGTTCTCCTTCTTGCTGGAAGAGGACACGCTGCCGCTCTCCGTCCGGGAGGCAGCCGCTGTACCGCCCTCTGTCCGGGAGGCAGAACTTGCCGAGGAGGCAGCGGAACCCGCCGGAGCGGATGCCGAATCTGCTCCCTCCTGCGGAGCACTGGCTGATGCTTCCTGTTCCCCACTGTTGGACGCAGCGGTTTCGTCGGTCAGTTCCTCCAGCGTGATCTCGCCGCTGAGCAGCTTATCCAGATCCTCATCCGTCAGGGTGAGCTCTGTGCTGTCCGCCGGGGCATCCGGCAGGGTTTCGGGAATACCGGCTGCCATACCGCGGAGGTAGAACAACACCCCAAGGACTGCTGCTGCCAGCAGAACCACCAGCGCACCCAGCACGATCAATACGATCTTCAGGACCTTATTTTTCTTCATACCAAAATCCGCTGCCCGGGCAGAGTATACCTCCGCCCGGGCAGTTTTCTCCTTACTTTAGGATCAGACCCACATGCCCAAAAACTTTTTGGGCTGATGCAGGGTCGCAGCGTCCAACTCCTGATCGTGGAACAGCTCATCGCCGTTGCGCACAATGTGGGCGGCAGTTTCCTTGCCCAGCAGCTTTTCCAACTGCTGCACTCCCTGTGCCATGTAGGGCGGGCGCTTGTCCGGGGAATGGGTATCGGTGGAGATAACGTGGACCAATCCCCACTGGATGAACTTGCACAGCTTTTTGCAGAGCTTAGGTTCCAGCAGTGCACCCACGTTGATCTGTGCATAGGCACCGGCGGCCACCCAGTCATACAACAGGGTGGGGTCCTCCAGCACATAGGGGTAACGCTCGATATGCGCGATCAGCGGCACGATGCCCTGCTGCTGCAGATTGTACAAGGTCTGCCGGATAAAATGCGGCTTGTGGGTGGTGGGAAACTCCAGCAGCAGATAGGCGGTATCCCCCATGCACAGCGCCCGGGTGTCCAGCTCGCACAGACCGGGAGAGAAGAACACCTCAGCCCCCAGCTTGAAGTCAAACTGCATGGCCTGCCCTTCCAGCGCGGCAGTCAGCTGTTCAAAAGCAGCCTGCCGCTTTGTTGTAAAGGCTTCCACCGTGGTGCGCTCGCTGTTGAAGTGGCTGGTGAACGCGATATTGCGTACACCGTCCTCATATTCCCTGCGCAGCAGCTCCAGCGAGACCGCCGTATCCTTTGCGCCGTCATCCATGCCGGGCAGAATGTGACAATGCAGATCGGTCATAACAATGCTTCCTTATTATTTACCGGCAGTGGCATCCTGCTTGCCGTAGGCATAGTTGTAATTGTAGGCATAGCTGTATGCGTAGCTGGAACCCTTGAGTGCCTTCTTCATGTCGTAGCGGGTCAGCACACTGCCCAGCACCCGGACACCGGCATCCTGCAGCTTTTTCACTGCGCCGCGCACCGCATCGGCGGGGGCGTAGTCGGAACGCACTGCAAAGACGGCACCGTCCACATAGCGGCCGATGACGGCTGCATCGGTGACCACAGACACCGGGGGTGCGTCAATGATGACAAAGTCAAACTTTTCACGCAAAGTCTCCACCATAGCCTGCATCTGCGGCTGGCTCAGCATCTCGGAGGGGTTCGGCGGCGGGGTTCCGGCGGGCAGGAAGGTCAGGTTCATTTCCTTGAGTTCCTGCAAAGCCTCGTCCAGCGTGCACTGGTTAGACAGCACGTTGGAAACGCCCTTTACGTTGTGACCAGCCTTCAGGTAGCGGTGCAGCACCGGCTTGCGCAGGTCGCAGTCCACCAGCGCTACCTTTTTGCCGCTTTCGGCCAGCGTCAGCGCCAGATTGATCGCCACGTTGCTCTTGGACTCTTCCGGCACGGTACTGGTGATGACCAGCGTGTGCACGTCCATGGAGCCTGCCATAAAGTCCAGATTGGTACGCAGAGACTTGTAAGCTTCCACATAGCCAAAGGGCATCTTTTTATCGGTAATCAGCTGCAGGGTGCGGTGCCCGCTTTCTTTCTTCTTTTTACCAAACAGATTCCACATCGTCTTACACCTCCGGGATCAGGCCCAGCACGGGCAGGCCGAGCTTCTTCT
>CAKSWQ010000087.1 GCA_934512105.1 uncultured Faecalibacterium sp.
ACCGATATCCTGCAGCTGCAGCTGCGGGATAACGTCAACGCCCGGGTCATGGATGCCAGCGGCAGCTACCAGAAGGTAAAGCCCGCTGAGGGCGAGCCGCTGGTCAACGGCCAGATGGGCATGTACGAGCTGCTGCGCAACGACTGGCAGCGCACCGAGCCTTGGAAGTGTACCACCCCCGCCCCGGAAGCAGAAAAACCGGCGGCGGTCTGTCAGGAGGTGACCGTGGAGCAGCTTAAACAGGAGTTGCCCCATGTGTTCCAGCCTGCACCGGAAAAGGCCGAGAATGCCGCCCCGGCGGCGCAGCAGCCCGACCACTACGAGGCACTGGAGCAGATGCTGAACAATAAGCCCCGCGCTGCGCAGTCTGCCCCGAAAGCGCCCGCTGCACCCCGCCCGGCTGCAAAGCCTGCCGTCATTGTCACTGCACCCAAGAAAAAGAGCCTGCTAGAACGCATCGGAAGCTTTTTCCGGCGCTGATCTGTAAATTATGTAAACCAAAGCCAGAGCTGCTGCACAGAAATTTGTGCGGCGGCTCTGTCTTTTTGTTTATGTTCTCCCGCCCGTTGCTTGTGCATACACTATTCGGGATAGGAGGGCGGTGTATGCGGGCGAAACGGAGCGGACAGGCAGCAAAACTACGCAGACGACGGTGGGGCATCATGGCACTTGTGGTGGCAGGGCTGGCACTCTGTCTGCTGGCAGCTTTGCCGGTGCAGGCCGCGCGAAACACGAAAAAATACTGCTTTCCGCTGGATACTGCGGCGTGGCGCATTTCGGATGCCTACGGCGCGCGGACAGACCCCTTTACCGGCAAGCCTGCGTTTCATTCCGGTATCGACCTTGCCTGTGCGGCGGGCACGGCAGTGCAAGCGGTGCAGGGCGGGGTAGTGACCACAGCGGCATACAGCCCGAGCTACGGCAACCATCTGCGCATTTTACACCCGGATGGCTGCGAGACCCGCTACGCGCACCTGCAATACCTCTATGTCCGCCCGGGAGAGGTGGTACAGGCCGGGCAGACGCTTGGCACAGTGGGGCAGACAGGCCGCGCCACCGGGGCGCACCTGCATCTGGAACTGTGGCGGCAGGGCACTGCCTGCGACCCCGCCGCTCTGTTGGAGAATTCTCCATGAACCGGGTACGGGCAGGGAAGTTTATATTCCGGGACCCGGTGCTGCTGTGCGGCGTGGTGTATCTGCTGCTCTACTTTGATGCCAGCGGTTTTCTGCGGCTAGGGCTGCTGGCGGCTGTTTTGCATGAGTTGGGACACATTCTCGTCTACTGCATCCAGCAAAGGCGCCTGCCGGTCATCGAGGTGACCATGACCGGCTTTTGTATGCGCACGGCAGGGGAGAGGCTCTCCCCACGTCAGCGGTTCGTGCTGGCTGCCGCCGGGCCTGCGGTCAATTTTGCCCTTGCCGGGGTGTGGGCGGCGCGCCTTGCGCAGACTGCTACCATCCGCGGCAGTGCGTTCTGGGCGGCGAATCTGCTCACGGGGCTGTTCAATCTGCTGCCGGTGCCCCCGCTGGACGGTGCACAGATGGCGGCGTGCATTGGGATGCTCTGGCGGCAAAAATACGGAAAGTGCACACAAACCGCCGGAAACGATTGCAAAACCGGCACATTTGGGGTAAAATAAAAAGAACGCAAAAAACGGATTGTTTATGGAGGACCCGATGTTTGATCCCAAACTGAAAGAAGCGCTGGGACGGGTGCAGAAGCCCGGCCGCTATACCGGCGGCGAGCCCGGCAGTATCTATAAAGAAAAGGATAAGGTGGATGTGCGCTTTGCCTTCTGCTTCCCGGATACCTACGAGGTGGGCATGTCCTTTCTGGGCGAAAAGATCCTGTACGAGCTGCTCAACAGCCACGAGAACTGGTGGTGCGAGCGTGCCTTTATGCCCTGGCTGGATATGAAGGCAGAGATGGAGCGCCTGCAGCTGCCGCTGTACACCATGGAAAGCAAAGACCCGCTCACGGCCTTTGATGCCGTGGGCTTCACCTTGCAGTACGAGCTTTCCTACACCAATATCCTTGCCATGCTGGACTTGGCTGGCATCCCGTTCTATTCCAAAGACCGCGATGACCGCTGGCCGCTGATCGTAGCGGGCGGCCCCTGCGCCTGCAACGCGGAGCCCATTGCGGATTTCTTTGACGTCATCCAGCTGGGCGAGGGCGAAAACCAGCTGCCTGCCATCTGCGCCGAGATCGAGAAGGCCAAAAAAGAGGGCATCTCCAAAAAGCAGCTGCTGCTCAATATTGCAAAGATCCCGGGCGTGTACATTCCGGCCTTCTACGATGTCACCTACCACGAGGATGGCAGAGTAAAGGCCATCACCCCCAACGAGCCGGGCATCCCGGCGCGCATCACCAAGGCCATCATCAAGGATCTGAACCAGTTTGCCCCGCCCACCAACTTTGTGGTGCCCATGGTGGGTGCCATTCAGGACCGCGCCAGCATCGAGGTGCTGCGCGGCTGCGTGCGCGGCTGCCGGTTCTGTCAGGCGGGCTTCTTGTACCGCCCCATGCGCCAGCGCGATGCCAGCCTGCTGAACAAGGCTGCGCAGGATTTGTGCGCCAACACCGGCTACGAGGAGCTGAGCCTTTCCAGCCTTTCCACCTCTGACCACGGTCAGCTGGAAGAGCTGTTGGATGATCTGAACGAGTGGGCACCCAAGGAGCACGTCAGCCTGTCGCTGCCCTCCCTGCGTGTGGACAACTTCTCCCAGAG
>CAKSWQ010000088.1 GCA_934512105.1 uncultured Faecalibacterium sp.
AAATCCGCAATTCACAAACCGTCCATACTTTTGGGCGCATTTTCTCGGCTTTGTTGATACTTTATACAAAAATTAAAGCGTGATTTTGTGCACTATTTCAAATTGTTCATTTTGTTTATTTGTGACGTGAAACGGATTCACAAGTTGCAAAAAGGTTACAGGGTCTCCATCTCGGCGTCGGCGGCAAATTCGGCCTCAGTGCGCAGCTCGGCGGCCTGTCCCTCGGCCTCGGCAGCAGCCACCGGCTGTGCCAGCGCCTTGCGGATGGCGGTGGCGTAGAACACCATGGAAAGCGCCGTACCGATGCACCAGCCCACAGGCCATGCCATCCAGATGCCGGTGGAGCCCAGCGCGGTGGCGCTGAGCACGGCGGCAATGCCCACGCGCAGGATCAGGTCGGTGAAGGTAGCGATCATGAACCGCACCATCAGGCCGCAGCCGCGCAGGATGCCGTCTGCCACCAGCTTGACCGACACCACAAAGTAGAAGGGGGAGAGGATGCGCAAAAACAGCATACCGGTGTCAATGGCGGGGCCCTGCGGGTCGTTCATGAACAGCAGCAGCAGGAAGCGGCCGAAGAAGAAGTACAGCACCACCAGCGGCACGCACAGCAGCCACACCAGATTGCGCCCTGCGCCAAAGCCCTCCTTGACGCGCTCCATCTTGCCTGCACCCATGTTCTGGGAGGTGTAGTTGGAGATGCCGTTGCCCAAGGTGGTAAAGGAGGTGATGACCATGTTGTTCAGCTTGACGGCGGCAGAGTAGCCTGCAATGACGCTGGCACCGAAGGTGTTGATGATGCTCTGCAGGATGATGTTGCCCACCGAGACAAAACTCTGCTGCAAGATGCTGGGCACAGCCACCACAGCCACCTTGCCCAGCATATTCCAAGAGAACAGCTGCACATGCCCCTCAGTATGGAAGGCGCGGATGCGGCGGAACACCACCACCATGGCCAGCACGCAGCTGACACCCTGACACAGGAAGGTAGCCCATGCCACACCGGCAATGCCCATCTTAAAACCGGCCACGAACAGGATGTCCACGCCGATGTTGGACAAAGACGAGACGGCAAGGAAGTAGAAGGGGGTCTTGCTGTCGCCAAGGGCAGAGAAGATGCCGGTGGCAATGTTGTAGAAGAACATGAAGGGCAGACCCAGAACGTAGATGTCCAGATACAGCGCGGAATCCGCAAGGATCTCCTCCGGGGTGTTGATGAGCTCCAGCAGGGCGTCGCAGCCAAACAGGCCGATGCCCATCAGCACCGCGCACAGCACCGCAGAGCCGATGAGGGAGGTGTAGACCGAGGTCTTCATCTCGCCGTATTCCTTTGCGCCGAAGTAGCGGGACACGATGACCGAGCAGCCGATGTTGCAGCCAAAGGCAAAGGCGATGAAGATCAGGGTGATCTCGTAGCTGTTGCCCACCGCAGCCAGTGCGTTCTCGCCGATGAACTTGCCTGCCACCAGACTGTCGGCGATGTTGTACAGCTGCTGGAAAATGATGCTGCCGAACATGGGCAGACAGAATTGCCACAATACCTGTGACGGCTTGCCCACCGTCAGATCCTTATTCATTGCAAAAATCCTCCTCAGTAACGATGATAAATGGGAATACAGCGTAAAAGCCGCACCCCAGTATAGAACTGAAACGCCAAAAAGTAAAGAAAAATTTTGGCATATCTGCCATATAAAAAACACATGGTAAGTATAAACGTATCCCCGCTGCCGCAAAGGGGCAGACTGTAAACAGGCTTTTCCACGGCAGTTTATATCCCAGTTGAAAATTTAGGGCTGCAAACATCTGCACCGGCTCTTGCGCCGGGGCACAAAGCGTGGTAGGATGTTAATGGTTAGTTAGATATAACTATCTAAGCGCAGAGCAGTTCCCCGTCTGCCCGCCCGGGCGGCGCGGGAGGAAAAATGATATTCAGGAGGGTTTCAAGATGAATTATCTGGAAATTGAATCTGTTGTAGGCCGCGAGATTCTGGACTCCCGCGGCAACCCCACCGTGGAAGCCGAGATCACGCTGGCGGACGGCACCGTGGCGCGCGGCTGCGCCCCTTCCGGCGCATCCACCGGCGAGTTTGAGGCGCTGGAGCTGCGGGACGGCGACAAGAGCCGCTATCTGGGCAAGGGCGTGACCAAGGCGGTGGAGAACATCAACACGGTCATCGCGGACGCAGTGGTGGGCATGGATGCCTCCGACATCTACGCCATCGACGCCGCCATGATCAAAGCTGACGGCACCAAGGATAAGTCCAATCTGGGTGCAAACGCCATTCTGGCGGTGTCCATTGCCGCCTGCCGCGCGGCAGCCACTTCGCTGGAAATGCCGCTGTACCGTTTTCTGGGCGGCGTAAACGGCAACCGCCTGCCCGTGCCCATGATGAACATCCTGAACGGCGGTGCGCACGCCACCAACACCGTGGACACGCAGGAGTTTATGATCATGCCGGTGGGCGCACCCTCCTTTAAAGAGGCGCTGCGCTGGTGCGCCGAGGTGTTCCATGCGCTGGCGGCCATCCTGAAGTCCAAGGGTCTGGCTACCTCTGTGGGCGATGAGGGCGGCTTTGCGCCCAACCTTTCCAGTGACGAGGAGACCATTGAGACCATTCTGGCTGCCATCGAAAAGGCGGGTTATGTGCCGGGCAAGGACTTTATGCTGGCAATGGACGCCGCCGC
>CAKSWQ010000089.1 GCA_934512105.1 uncultured Faecalibacterium sp.
CTGTCGCCTGCACCCACGCTGTTGACCACCTTGCCCTTGGGGCAGCCGATGCGGTGCACCTGTCCCTGCTCGTCCAGAAGCAGCGCACCGTCCCCTGCCATGCTTACCAGCACATTGCGGGCACCCTTATCCTGCAAAGTGCGGGCAGCGGCCACGATTTCGGCGTCACTGGTCAGCACCTTGCCCACGATCTCGCCCAGCTCATGGTTGTTGGGCTTGATAAGGAAGGGGTGGTAGGGCAGCACGTTCACCAGAAGGTCGCGGGTAGCGTCCACCACTGCGCGCACGCCCCTGCCTTGCAGCCGCGCCAGCAGACGCTCATAGACGCTCTGCGGCAGGCTTGCCGGGATGCTGCCCGCCAGAATGAGGATATCGCCCTCGGTCAGCTTGTCCAGCTGGGCTTCTAGCTGCTGCAAAGCGCTTTCCGGGATGGCAGGGCCAGCGCCGTTCAGCTCGGTCTCCTGCCCTGCCTTGATCTTGACATTGATGCGGGTCATGCCGTTTTCCAGATGCACAAAGTCGGTCTTGAGCCCCTGTGCGGCCAGACCGCGCTCCAGCCATGCGCCGGTCTCACCGGCCACAAAGCCCAGCGCCACGCTCTCGCAGCCCAGCTGCGCCAGCACGCCGGACACGTTGATGCCCTTGCCGCCCAGCACGCAGTCCTCGCCTTGGGCGCGGTTCACTGCGCCCACCTCCAGCGGTGCGTCCAAGCGCACAACGTAGTCGATGGCCGGGTTAAAGGTAACGGTATAGATCATACTTCTGCCTCCTTCACGAATGTATACTGCTTATATTTCGGGTTCGGGCAGCGGTTGGTCAGGATGGCACCGCTGTGCAGATCCGTGATGACCGCCGGGTAAATTTTTGCAAACTTTGCGTCGTCCACAAGGAACCAGCTTTCCCTTGCGCGGTGGACGGCTGCGGCTTTTATCGCTGCTTCCTCAGGGTCCGGGGTGGTAAAGCCCGCTTCCAGCGCCACGCCGTTGGCACCCATGAATGCTTTGGTAAAGTTATACTGCTGGATGCTGCTGACCGCCGGCGCGCCCACGATGGCCTCGGTCTGGGGGCGCAGCAGCCCGCCGGGCAGATACACCCGGCAGCCCTTTTGCGCCAGCAGCCGGGCGTGCGCCACGCCGTTGGTCACATAGGTGGCCTTGAGCGCCGCACCCGTCAGCGCCCGCACCAGTTCCAGCGTGGTGGTGCCTGCATCAATGAACACAAAATCCTCGGCGGTGATGAGCGCTGCGGCGGCGGCCGCAATGCTGCGCTTTTCCGCTACCGCCAGCGTCTCCTTGGCCTCCATGGTGGGCTCGTCTGCCAGAAAGCGGCTGTCCGGCAGGGTGGCCCCTCCGTGCACCTTGGTCAGCCTGCCCTGCCGGTCCAGCTCGGTCAGGTCACGCCGGATGGTGGATTCGCTGGTGTGCAGCGCCTCGCACAGCTGTTGCACCGTCACGGTGCGCTTTTCGTTCAGCTGTTCTAAGATCAGTGCAAAACGTTCCTCTGCCAGCATGGTGTTTTTCCCCTTCTTTCCTTCCCACGCCTGACCGTTTCTGCACGGTCTTGGCGTGTTTTGGTTGTCTGTAGCTTTATTATAGCAAAAATCCCGTCAAAATCAATCAATTTCAGCCATTTTCGTTCACCAAAGAATTGCTCCAATTTTTGTGCACAGTTGCTAATATGTGGGATACAAGAGGGCAAACTCCCTCAGTCAAAACCTGACGGTTTTGCCAGCTCCCTCTGGGAGGGAGCCTTTGGCATGGCGGTACAGTTTCCGGCTAAACCGCAAAGTTTCCGGGCGTGCCCGCTCCCCCTTGGGGGAGCTGTCGCGCAGCGACTGAGGGGTTTCAAATCGGCGGAGCCGGAAAAAACGGTTAAAAGATCTTCACGCCGAACAGGCGTGAATCTTCAGTTTTTTCCGGTGTAGCCCACTTCTTTGGGGTTAAAAGGGGCGAGCAGCCCCTTTTTCGTGGATCCAGCGCGTCGAAATCGCTGGTGGTTTTCTGGTTCTCTTTTGCCACCAAAAGAGAACATCCCTCGGCTGTATTCTCCTATCCCAGCGGAGCGTCTCTGCACGCTTGCGCAAGTAGAAAGCTTCTCCGGCAGCGAAGCTGCAACTGCCGTTTTCCTTCACGACCCCACCTACCAAAAAAGACCACCGCACTTGTGTATGCGGTGGCCTTTTTTGCGGTTATGTGACCGGTCGTGACCGGTTTTGGTGTTCAGGCTGGTTTCAATCAGGCATCCGAGCGGGAGTAGGCGTTCTTCATCTGGCTGCTCAGCTCAAACAGGACTTTATCCAGCGTGTCGGCAGCCTTCTCCTGCAGCATGGCGGCGATGGCAGTGTTGGCTTCCTCCCGCAGGGCGGCGCGGCTTGCAACGTCCGGCTCGGCGGCAAGCTTTGCGTCGTACTGGTTCACCAGTGCGCGGCCGGCAGAGAGTACAGCTTCCTCGTAGCGCTCAAGGTGGAACAGGGACTTGTTATAGGAAGCATCTGCCATGGCGGCGATGAGGCGGCTGGTCCAGTAGAAGTTATCGGTGGACACGGTGCCGGTGGTGTTTGCCAGATACTCCGGGGTGCGCTCCACGTTGGCGTAGAAGGGCACCATGGTGTTGAAGGCGTTGGAGGCGTAGGCCAC
>CAKSWQ010000090.1 GCA_934512105.1 uncultured Faecalibacterium sp.
AACAGTTCGATGAAGGACAGCAGGTCGATGGGGGCTTCAAAGACCAGCAACTGCTTGTCGGTGCCACGGTGGGCAAAGCCAAACGCCTTTTCTGCGCCGGCTGCATCCTGCCGAAACTTTTCCTGAATCCCACGGCTGCTTGCGTAGCGGGGATGCCCATCGGCATCCCGCCCCACAAAGACCACGTTGTGGTGGGCGGCGTCCTCGTAAATGTCTCCAGCAGCGATAAAGAAGTTCACCAGCGAGGGGCTGAGTTTTCGTTCCTGCGTCAGATAGTTCAGGATATTGGCGTTAGTGACGTTCCGCAGCGGCAGACGAAACGCCGGAGAGGGGGCGGGGTCAGCCTCCGGCTGGGCTTCGCCCGGCTCTCCGGTCAGCATCTGCACCGCTTCGGGGAAGGACTTGCCGTAAAATTCCATCACGAAATCCACCGGAAAGCCGCCCTTGCTCTGGCTGTGCCGAAACCATTTGTTTCCGCAGACGGTCAGGCTGTCGTGGGCTTTCCAGCGGTATTCTTTTCCGCTGCGCACCAGCGTTTCGCCCTGTGCCCGGAGAAATTTTTCCAGATCCACCGCATTGGCTTTGTCGATCTGGGCTTGGGTGTAGGTCATGCTACTTCCTCCTTAAAGCTCCTGTGTGTGATTTTTCGTTTCCGTTTTCTTTGTGGTCTGCGCTGCCTTAGCTTCTTCCAGTTTTTTCAGCACCGATTCCTTCTCCGAGGTCTTGCCGCCCGGTGCAGAAAGCTGCTGCTTATTCAGCACCATGTCAATATACTTGCGGATATTTTTCAGGGCAGAGACGTCCGGCTGCAAGGTTTCCAGTTGGGTGCGCAGTTCTGCGCTGCCGGATTGCAGCGCAGAAAATTCGGCATCCAATGCCGAAAAATTCACCGTTGTGCTGCCGTTCAGCTTCATCAGGGTGCGGACAGCTTTGTTGAACGTGTCCATTTCCTCCTTGTGCTGGGCGGCGTAAGCGTCCTTGGTCAGCTTGAAGTTCTTCTTCATAAAGGCATCATGGATGGGCTTCAGCTTGGCATGGACGGCGGCAGCGTCCTTGATCTGGGCGATTGCCCGCATACGGTTTTCGTTCTGCTTCAACTGCCTGCGGAGAGGAGCAGCGGTCTGGTTTAAGCTGTCAATGGCTTGGTTCAAGTCCTCAACGGTGTTCAGGGAATGGGCTTTCAAATAGTCCACCGCCCGTTTGACTTCCTCAAAGTCCCGGACAGTGCATTTCAGTTTTGCCTTGCCAGACCAATCGTTGCGCTGCTCGTTGCGGAGATTGAAGTAGTCCACCAGCAGGTCAGAAAGTGTTGGCTCTTTGGCCTTTTCCAGAGCGTCAAGAAGAAGCTGCTTCTTTTCGTTCAGGTCTGCGATCCAGCGTTGCAGCCCATGGATGGCGCTGTGGATGGACTGCATCAGGCTGTTGGCGGCTCGAATATCCCGGTTCAGATTGCCTAGAAAGGTTTCCACCCCACGCTTTTCCATCTGGTGTGCAGCGGGGCCGAGATGCACAGTCGGTATCTGCTGGATGCCCTGCCGCTCAAAGGAGCGCAGGTCAACACGTTCCGGTCTGCCAGCGGCTTCCAGATAGCGGTTGGTGATGGTCTCCCAGCTATGCCGCCAGACCTCGGCGTATTTCTGGTCATTCCAGTCCACCGTGTTTTCCTTGTGGCACTTCCAGTTGCCAGAAGAGAGCCGGATGCGCTCGCCATTCTCGTCAAGGTCGTAGACCTTTCGGGCTTTCGGGAGCCACTTGCCCTGTTCGTCCATTGCCCGGAGCGTCAGCAGAATGTGGGCGTGTGGGTTTCCAGCGCCTTTGTCGTGGATGGCAAAGTCAGCGATCATGCCTTTGGAAACAAACTGCTCCTGACAAAATTCTTTTATCATGGACAGATACTGCTCTTTCGGCACCTCCACCGGGAACGCCAGCACGATGCGCCGGGCAAGCTGGGAGTTCCACTGGTTTTCCACGGCTTCCACGGCGTTCCAGAGCGTTGCCCGGTCTGCAAATCTGGGCGGCGCATGGGACGGCAGCATGATCTCGGCATGGACAAGCTCTTTCTTCTTGTTGTAGAATTTCATTTTCTGGTCGTACTCGCTGAACAGCCGTTCGCCGCTTTGATAAGCGGCCCCGGCAACAGCGGACTGCCCTTGGCTACGCTTGACGATGGTAATTTTGAAATGCGGACACGGAATAGGCATCACCTCCAAACAAAAAGACCGCCCAGCAAGATTGCTCTTGATGAACGGTCTGGAATCGTATTCGGTTTTGCTCGCCGCCTTGGAACGGAGTGCTGTGCGCTTCGTTCTTAGGCGGGAGCCGCAAAAGGATAGCTGCAAAGCAGCGCAAGGAAAATGCAGTTTTCCTTGGGATGGAATCGGGCTGGCGAACAAACGCCAGCTTCGATTTCATCGAGCCGTCTGCAAGACCGCAATTTCACCGGAACGGTGTATATAGCAATTTTCAAAATTAAAGCACATATCCGCAGAAGCGGAACCAGCCGGAACAATCAGAGACAGTAACAGCGTG
>CAKSWQ010000091.1 GCA_934512105.1 uncultured Faecalibacterium sp.
ACCTCCCTTGGCGGGCGCGGCGCTGTGCTGCCGAAGCAGCGTGCCGCCTCCCGCCGGTAAAACAGCGCCATCAGGGCAGTGGATACAGCCTCGCTCAGGGCGGTAGCAGCCAACACCAGCGCGCAGCGGCTGCCGTCCGGCCAGCCCTGTGTGCGGGAGAGCGCCCACACCACCGCGGCAATGCGCACCGCCTGCTCAGCCAGCTGGCTGAGCACGTTGGGCTCTACCCGCCGCCGTGCCAAAAAAAAGCCGCGCAGCACCGCCGAGATGGCCATCCACGGCAGCCCCAGCGCCGAGGTGCGCAGCGCGGCAGCGGCGCGGATATCCCCCAGCCACCATTTTGCCGCAAGGCCTGCGGTGGCAAGCTGGGCGACCATGGCAAGCCCGCCCAGCCCAAGCCCTGCCAACACCAGCCGCACAAGCATCCCGCGCGCAGCAGCTTTATCCCGGCTGAGCTCCTCGGTCAGCAGGCGGGTAGCCGCCACCGAGATGCCCGCCGTAGCCAGCGTGACGAACAGCCCGTACACCGCCAGCACCAGCTGGTACAGCCCCATGCCCGCCCCGCCCAAAGCGTTTGCCAGCCAGATGCGCAGCCCCATGCCTGCCAGCCGCAGCACCACGTCCGAGCCGGTAAGCAGCGCCGCGTTTTTAAAGTAGTTCTGCCGCACCCTGCACCTCCCCCTGCCCCGGAACGGGCGTTCACGGTTCAGCCTATGCAGCGGCTTTGCAAAACATGAGCGGCGCTATGGGTTGTTTCTGCGCACTTTTTATGGTATAGTTAACAGTGGTCAGGCAGGGCGCAAGCCCCCGCCTGTATTTTGAGCAAGGAGGAAGCGCACCGCCCGGGTCCTGCCCCTGCCGTGCGCGACAAAGAGAATGAGTGAAGAATGTACCCATGACTGCTCTAATTGCAGTGCAGCCTGTTCTTCCCGCGATGCCGCTCCGCAGCACGATGCCCCCAACCCTAACAGCAGCGTGAAAAAGGTCATCGGCGTTGTTTCCGGCAAGGGCGGCGTTGGCAAGAGCATGACCAGCGCCCTGCTGGCCTGTGCCATGGCCCGCCGCGGCTACCACTGCGGTATTCTGGATGCCGATATCACCGGCCCGTCCATCCCCAAGCTGTTCGGCATCCATGGCCGTGCCATGGCGGACGACAAGGGCTGCTGGCCCATCCAGAGCCGCATGGGCATTGATGTGATGAGCATCAACCTGCTGGTGGAGAACGAGGAGGACCCCGTTGTGTGGCGCGGCCCGGTCATTGCCGGTGCCGTCAAGCAGTTCTGGACCGATGTGGTCTGGAAGGACGTGGATTTCCTGTTCGTGGATATGCCCCCGGGCACCGGTGATGTGCCCCTGACCGTGTTCCAGAGCCTGCCGGTGGACGGCATCGTTGTGGTGGCAAGCCCGCAGGAGCTGGTAAGCATGATCGTGGCAAAGGCCGTGAACATGGCCGAGATGATGAAGGTGCCCATGCTGGGCATCGTGGAGAACATGAGCTACATCGTCTGCCCGGACTGCGGCAAGCACATCAATGTGTTTGGCAACAGCCATGTGGACGAGGTTGCCGCAAAGCACGGCCTGCCGGTGCTGGCCAAGTGCCCCATCGACCCCCAGCTGGCCCAGCTTTCCGACGCCGGTATGATTGAGACCTACGGCGGCGAATTTCTGGAAGGCGCAGCAGACGCCTGCGAAAAGCTGCTGAAGAAGTAACTGCATCCTGCCCTGTGCCCGTTGTGACACAGGGCTTTTTGCTTATCCAAGCCCGCTGCCGCGAAAAAGACATTCTTTTCTGCGCGGCTTTAGGGCGGCGGTGCACTTTAAAAAACAAGGTTCGCAGCACATTCCGGCTTTTAATTTTCGTTTTGTGAAGCAGCTGTGACTTTTTATCTGTTTTTTTAAACAAATTCTGCGTTTTGCTATTGTAAAACCCACCGCAAAGCTTTATAATAGTAAAGTAAGCATTGCCCGCTTGTGCGGGCGTGCCGTGCAAGCATGGAGAACCGGAAGCGCCCGGCATCTGCAAGGATACACCCGCTGTGCGGCGGGCAAAGGCATTTCCGCTTTTTCAAATTTATAGAGTAATTGGGAAAAGGAGTATTCTATTATGCTGACGAATGAATACCTGAAGCGCGTTTACGAGGGTCTGGAAAAGCGCAATGCCAATGAGCCCGAGTTCCTGCAGGCTGTGCGCGAGGTGCTGGAGAGCATCCAGCCCGTTGTGGAAAAGCACCCCGAGTACGAGAAGGCCGGTCTGATCGAGCGCATGGTGGAGCCGGAGCGCATCATCACCTTCCGTGTGCCCTGGGTGGACGATGCCGGTAAGGTGCAGGTGAACCGCGGCTACCGCGTGCAGTTCAACAGCGCCATCGGCCCCTACAAGGGCGGCCTGCGCTTCCATCCCTCTGTCAATCAGGGCATCCTGAAGTTCCTCGGCTTCGAGCAGATCTTCAAGAACAGCCTGAC
>CAKSWQ010000092.1 GCA_934512105.1 uncultured Faecalibacterium sp.
ACAACGGGTGCCGCACCGGTGCCGGTGCCGCCGCCCATACCGGCGGTGATAAAGACCATCTGGGAGCCCTTGAGGGCGTTAGCGATCTCGTCCTTGCTTTCTTCTGCGGCGCGCTGGCCGATCTCCGGGTCTGCACCCGCACCACGGCCCTTGGTCAGCTTGGAACCCAGCTGCACCTTGACCGAGGCATGGTTCTTTGCCAGTGCCTGCTGGTCAGTATTCATGGCGATGAACTCCACGCCCTGCAGGCCGTCGCTCACCATGCGGTTCACGGCGTTGCCGCCGCCACCGCCTACACCGATCACCTTGATCGTCGTAACGTTCTCGTCCATTTCTTCGTCGAGCATCAATGCCATAACTTTGTCCTCCATCGGGTTTTTATGTGGAACTGCGCAAAAGCCGCACAGAAATTATCTTACAATACTTATATAACAGTATCGTATCATTTTTTCGTTCCGATTGCAAGACAAAATTGCTTTTTCGTGGGTGTTTTTTTCGCAAGCCCACTCCGGGCGGGTATTTCCTGCCAAATCTGTGCGTCCAGCCCCGCCAAAAGCCGGTCAAGGTCCGCATACCCGCGCCGGATAAATTCTGTCCCGCCAAGGCGGCTGCGGCCCCGGGCAGCCAGTGCCGCAAGCACCAGCGCTGCCCCGCCGCGCAGGTCCGGTGCAGTCAGCTTTGCCCCGTACAGCGCCCCGGCGGGCTGCACATATAGCGTGCGCTCTGCCACCCGGACCTTTGCCCCCAGCGCCGCAAAGCCCTCCGCACAGGCAAAACGGTTTTCAAACACCCTGTCCTGCAAGCTGCTTTCGCCCTGTGCGCAGAGCATCACCGCCGCCAGCAGCGGGGCGGCGTCTGTGGCAAGGCCGGGATAGGGGCCGGTGTGCACATTTCCCGCGCCGCGCAGCGCCCCGAACCGTGAAATGGCGGCAGCATCGTGCGCCCGCTCTACGGTGCAGCCCATTTGTTCCAGAATTTCCAGCAGCGGCGCATACAGCCCGGGTGCGCAGCCCGCCAGCTCCACCCGTCCCCCCGCCGCTGCCGCCGCGCAGGCCAGCGTGGAGGCGATGATGCGGTCTGCCACCGGCGCAAAGGTGCAGCCCGCAAGGCAGCGCTTTCCCTGCACCCGGATGGTGTCGGTGCCTGCGCCCTCCACGCAGCCGCCGCAGGCGTTGAGGAAGGCGGCAAGATCTGCGATCTCCGGTTCCTTTGCAGCGCCATGCAGCACAGTCTGCCCCTGCGCCGTGGCAGCCGCCAGCAGCAGCGTTTCGGTAGCACCCACACTGGGGAAGGTAAGACAGATCTCCGCGCCCCGCAGCCCCGCCGGGGCGTACAGCGTAAGCTGTCCGGGCGCTGCGGGCAGCTGCCGGACCCCCATCTGCGCCAGTCCCTGCAAGTGCAGGTCGATGGGTCTTGCCCCGATGCGGCAGCCCCCGGGCAGCACGGTGTTCACCCGCCCCAGCCGCGCCAGCAGCGGCGCACAGAACAGGATGGACGCCCGCATCCGGCCTGCGGCCTCCGGTGCAAGGTCGGTGCGCATGGGCTGCCCCTGCACCGCCAGCGCTGCGCCCTGCCAGCCCGCCGTGCAGCCCACACCCCGCAGCAGGGCAAGACAGTCCTCTACATCCGTCAGGCGCGGCACATTTTGCAGCCGCACCGGCCCGCTGCACAGCAGCGCAGCTGCCAGCAACGGCAGCACACTGTTTTTGGCCGCAGGCACTTCCACCCTGCCCTGCAAAGGCCGTCCGCCCGTAATGATCCAATCCCCAGCCATGCCAAGACCCCCGTTCTGCAAAAGATACCCCATGGTATGCAAAACGAGGGTCTTTGGTCAAAGAAATGCGCCGGAAACAGCTTTCCCGCTGTCTGCGGGATTTGTCCGGTCATTTGTCCGCTTTTTTCCGGTTTTTCCGCGCCGCTCCTACTCCATTGCAGCAGGAAATACCGATCTTTATCAGCTTTCGCCCCGGGAGACAGAAAGCACGATGCCCATCTCGCCCAGAAGCATCATCAGGCTGGTGCCGCCGGAGGAGAAAAAGGGCAGGCTGATGCCGGTGTTGGGGATGGTGTTGGTGACCACCGCGATGTTCAGCACCGCCTGCAGTGCTACCTGCACCACAAAGCCCACCACCAGCAGTGCGCCAAAGCGGTCTGGCGCGTGCGCCGCCAGCGTGATGCCCCGCCACAGCAGGGCGCTGAACAGCAAAATCACCGCACACGCGCCCAGAAAACCCAGCTCCTCGCAGAGGATGGAAAAGATGAAGTCGTTCTGCGGCTCTGGCACAAACAAATGCTTCTGGCGGCTGTTGCCCAGCCCCAGCCCCGCCGCCCCACCGGAACCGATGGCGTACAAGCTCTGAATGGTCTGGTGGCCGTCCCCCAGCGGGTCGGCAAAGGGGTCGAGCCACGAGTTGAGCCGGTCGGCGGCGTAGGG
>CAKSWQ010000093.1 GCA_934512105.1 uncultured Faecalibacterium sp.
ACTGCCACGTCAACGAGTTCGGCCCCCTGATCGTTTCCATCGACGCTGAGGGCCGCAACCTGTTTGAAGAGAACAAGGTCATCTTCAATCAGCGCAAGGACAAAGCGGTGGAAGAAATTTGCAAGCACGTTGGTTTCATCAAGTAAGTCCTAGCTTTGAAACCAGCGTTGCCTATATCCCGCGGAGAGCAACCATCCATCAAAAGCTTCTTCTCCTAAAATGAACCCACTATGAACCCACTATCACGTTATTTCTAACAACCATATTTGCTTTCACAAATCCAACAAACGTCTTATCATTTACTCCTATCTTCTTTACCCTGTTTATTCTGCTTCTCCGCCAAACACCCCGGATGCTGCCTGCCATGCCAGCATCCGGGGTGTTGCTATTTGCGGCCAACTATGTGCACGGAAAGAAACGCAGACAACGAAGAGCTTACCCGTTCTTTTTGTTCTACACACCTTATATAAAGCTCCTTTGGGAAAATTGTATTTTTCGACAAAAGTATAACAAATCCCTTGACAAGCGTGGCATTTCGGTGTATTCTTTTCTTGTTAATTGGATACATTATCAAATATAAACATTTAAGTGCCACTGCTTTGCATCTGCAAGGTGGAAGTAATCCACAGGAGGACAACCCAAATGAGCCCATTGGAGATCACACTGGTCATCCTGCTTGTGACGATCATCGCCTTTGTATCCGGTAAAGTCCCGTTCTCGGTCATTTCTACCGGCATCATTCTGGCGCTGATCCTCACCGGCATCAAGACCCCTGCCGAGGCCTTTGGCGGCTTCATCAACACGAACGTGGTCATGTTCGTAGCCATGTTCGTCATCGGTGCAGGGCTGACCAAAACGCCCCTGATCGACAAAGCCCAGAGTCTGGTCATCCGCTACAAGGACAATATGCGGATGCTGATCTTTCTTTCCTGCGTGGCAGGTGCGTTTCTGGGTGCCATCACCAGTGCCACCGCAACTGCCGCTATCATGATCCCGCTGCTGATAGGCATTGCGAACGACATCGGCGTGAGCCGCAGCAAGCTGCTCTATCCTTCTATGGCCTGTGCCAACATTGCCACCCAGATGACCTTTCTCGGTCAGGGTGCTTCCAACATGGCATGGAACGACGTCATGATGCAGGCCGGCGCACCGACACCGCTGCACATCTGGGATTTCACCATCGCACGCATCCCGATGCTGACCATTGCCATCCTGTACATGACCTTTGTCGGCTATAAGCTGATGCCGGATATTCCCAACGAGCAGTTTTCAGACGCAGCACATACGGCTGCTGAGAGCGAAAAACTCAGCCCCTTCAAGCGCAAACTGGCGGTCCTGATCGTTCTGGTCTCCATTGCAATGATGCTGCTGGAAAATGTCATTGGTGTCAAGATGTATCTCACTTCCTGCATCGGCGCTGCCGCTCTGGTGCTGACGGGTGTGCTGACCGAGAGGGAAGCCCTCAACTCCATCCACCAGCCGACCATTTTCCTGTTTGCCGGTGTGCTGGCTCTGTCGGACGCCATCCAGACCACCGGTGCAGGCGATGTGGTGGCAGACTGGATGATCCGCCTGCTGGGCGATACCACCAATCCGTACATCATTATGCTGGTGTTCTTCCTTGTTCCCTTCATTCTGACACAGGTCATGTCCAATCTGGCTACCCTGACCATCTTCATCCCACTGGTCACTTCCGCCTGTATCCGCATGGGCGTAGACCCCCGTGCTGCCGTGGTCGGCGTGATCACAGCCAGCTGTGTGTCCATCATGACCCCCATGGCAGCTCCCTGCCAGATCATGATCATCGAGCCGGGCGGATACACCTTGAAGGATTATCTCAAGTGTGGTACCCCGCTGGCGCTCATCCTCATTGTCGTGTCCGTATTTTTCCTGCCGACACTTTATCCTTTTGCATGATTCCGCGTTCTGCACCCATTTGCTGGGGGACTGAAAATAAACAACAGCCCAAAATACTAACGTTTATGCCATCTTTTATTCTGCTTCTCCGCAAAGAACAACGCCCCGGATGCTGCCTGCCATGCCAGCATCCGGGGTGTTGCTATTTGCTGCGAATGCAGCAATCCGAAAGATTCCAAAGAGCAGCGGAATGCTCTTTGGCACACGACTTTGCTTGCAAAGTCTAGTGTGTTACACCTTGGTTCCGGCTGACGCGGAAAAGGGGCTGCGAGAGGCTCCGGCAAGCACCTGTTCTGTGGCAGAAGGATGCGCGGATGGGCATGGCAGCTAACGGTCTCTGCCACCCAGCGCAGACTTGCAGAGGAACCAATGGTGTACGTTCTCCTTCCTGCCGCAGCAGCATTTTTCTTTTCAGGGAGGAATTGTGTCAATTTGATACGATTCCACTTTACCGTTTCCGGCGCGTTTTTCCGCGCAGTTGTTTGTCCATGCTCTTTCGCACCGCACGCCCCTG
>CAKSWQ010000094.1 GCA_934512105.1 uncultured Faecalibacterium sp.
GGCGGCTGGCTGCAGAGCATGGGCTTCCACGATTTTGCAGGCTCCGCAGCCGTGCATAACGTGGGCGGCGTCATCGCCCTGCTGGGCGCATGGATGCTGGGCCCCCGTATTGGCAAGTACGACAAGAACGGCAACCCCCACGCTATTCCCGGCCACAACCTGACCGCCGGTGCTCTGGGCGTGTTCATCCTGTGGTTCTGCTGGTTCGGCTTCAACGGCGGCTCTTCCCTGAGCCTGTCCACCGATGCCACCATGACCCTGACCGGTCTGGTCTGCTTCAACACCAACCTTGCCGCAGCTGTTGCCACCTGCGTGACCATGATCTTCACCTGGGTGCGCTACGGCAAGCCGGACGTCTCCATGACCCTGAACGGCTCTCTGGCCGGCCTTGTGGCCATCACCGCAGGCTGCGATACCGTCTCCCCCTTCGGCGCTTTCTTCATCGGCTTTGTGGCCGGTATCCTTGTGGTGCTGAGCGTGGAATTCTTCGATAAGATCGCCAAGGTGGATGACCCCGTAGGTGCTGTTTCCGTCCACTTTGCAAACGGCGTCTGGGGCACCATTGCGGTGGGTCTGTTCTCCACCGGTGCCAACACCGAACACGCCGGTCTGTTCTACGGCGGCGGTCTGGCACAGCTGGGCACCCAGCTGCTGGGTCTGGTCTGCGTGGATGCCTACGTTGTGATCGTGATGTTCATCATCTTTAAGATCATTGATAAGACCCTTGGCCTGCGTGTGCCCGCCGAGGTAGAGATCGACGGTCTGGACATCCACGAGCACGGTCTGGCCTCCGCTTATGCAGGCTTTGCCATCTCGGATGCAAACTCCGCTGCCATGACCCCCAACGAGAACACCGATCTGGGCGAGGACGACGTCACCAAGGCGACCGCAAAGCAGATGGATGCAGCCGTGCCGGTGGTGCGTGAGCCTGTGATCCACGATGGCGTCTACGACACCGGTATGCATAAGGTGTCCATCATTGCAAAGCTGGCAAAGTTCGATCAGCTCAAGACTGCCCTGAATGATCTGGGCGTCACCGGCATGACCGTGACGCAGGTCATGGGCTGCGGCATCCAGAAGGGCACGCCTGAAAAGTACCGCGGCGTGCCGGTGGATACCACCCTGCTGCCCAAGATCAAGGTGGAAGTCATCGTCTCCCGCATCAGCGTGGACTCCGTGGTGGAGGCTGCCAAGAAGGCACTGTACACCGGCCACATCGGCGATGGCAAGATCTTTGTCTACAACGTGACCCGCGTGGTCAAGATCCGCACCGGCGAGGAAGACTACGCCGCTCTGCAGGATGTGGAGTAACCCTCCGCAACTTTCTCCGCTGTTCCCGCTGCGGCGGCAGCCCAACTGCTCCGACACAGTCCCCGCCGCCCGGCGTGACAGATAGATCGTTCTCCTTTTTCCTTTTCCTTTTTTTGTTCGAGTCAACAGTAAGTCGAAAGCCCCGCTCCTGCCGCACAAGGGAGCGGGGCTTTTGCTGTACCGTGGATTTGTAAATTTTATGTGCAGTGTATTGCAATCTTCGTGCAATGCACTTATAATAAAGGCGAAAGGAGCTGATCTGTATGGCAACTACCAATGTCAGCATTCGGATGGATTCCGACCTGAAGGCGCAGGCCGATGCCCTGTTCGCGGAGCTGGGCATGAATCTTTCCACGGCGTTCAACATCTTTGTGCGGCAGTCCTTGCGGGAGGGCGGCATTCCCTTCGAGATCCGCACCGAGCGCCCGAACAAGGAGACCGTTGCTGCTATGCTGGAAGCAGAGCATATCGCGGCAGACCCGAAAGCAAAGAGATATCGGGATCTGGATGCACTGTTTGCGGATCTGGAAAAATGAGAGAAACAAAGCTGACGATCATCCCCACCACCCAGTTCCGCAAGGACTATAAACTGGCCAGAAAACGGGGACTAAAAATTGAACTGCTGCAGGATGTGATCGCCTGCCTTGCCATGGGAGAGCCGCTGCCGGAGAAGAACCGCGACCATGCTCTGACGGGCGATTGGGTCGGGCACCGGGAGTGCCATATCCAGCCGGACTGGCTGCTGGTCTATCGGGTGCAGAACGATGTTCTGGTGCTGACCCTGACCCGCACCGGCACCCATAGTGATCTGTTTGGGAAGTAAGCCTCTCTTTCGTGAAAAAGGGATTCTGAAAAAAAGAGGACGCTGCACAAAAAGCTGTGCGGCGTCCTCTTTCTTATTATTGTTTACAGGCTGCGGGTGCGGATCTCGGTGGTGACCTTTGCGATGAAGTCCTCAAGGCTCATCTCGGTGGTCTCGCCCTTGCGGTCGCGCACGGAGATGTTGTCGGCCTCGGCCTCCTTGGCGCCCAGCACCAGCATATAGGGCACACGGTCCACCTGCTGTGCGGCACGGATCTTGTAGCCGATCTTCTGGTTGTCGTC
>CAKSWQ010000095.1 GCA_934512105.1 uncultured Faecalibacterium sp.
GCCCACTTCCACACCATCCCGGCGCTGTACCTGCTGTACCCGTGCAGCTGGACGCTGACCGCGCTGGCGGAAATTGCCTATTTTGTCAAGTGCTACAAGCGTGCGATGGCGATCTTCCGCAAGCAGGCGGCGGCGTAAGGGGACGATTTAGAATGCGCGCCGCGTCTTCCGGGTTGCGGCACCCAGCATCCGCATCGTGCCTTGGGCGGCACGCGCGTCTTGCTGGCCGCTGCCCCAACAACTCCTCCCTGTTTCCGCCGCTGGCGGCGGTCGTCGTTGTTGCAGCGGAAGAATGATTTTAAATTTGCCCCCCGGGAAAATCTGCGGATTTTCCCGGGGGACTTTTTCACGGGAGGGGGCGTGAAGGCAAACGGCATTTGCAGCGCTTGTTTCCTGCGGAAACAGTCGCGCTGCGGGCAGGCTTTTTGCTGCTTTCAGCGGACAACCCTCTCAGGCTCACTTCGTTCGCCAGCTCCCCCGAAGGGGGAGCTTTTACCATCTTTCGGCCAGCACGAACAAAGCTCCCCCTTCGGGGGAGCTGGCACGCCGTCAGGCGTGACTGAGAGGGTTCGTTTTCACCGCAAAGCGCTGCGGGGAAGCTTATTCTCTCCCACACAAAAGGGCTGCTGCACGGTTTGTGCAGCAGCCCTCTTACTTTTTAGTGATTACTTGCTCTGTTTGCCCAGCCAGGTCCACAGATCCTCGCCGGTGATATCATCCTTGCATTCCCGGTTGAAGAAGTACAGCCAGCTCAAGTGACCCATATACTGGTAGGGTTCACCATCCGTGCCCTTGTACAGACCGGTGGTATCATGAACATCAGCAAAAATGCTGGTGTGTACCTTGGCATCCACCGCTTTCAAACGCGCCAGCGTGGGTGCCTCGTAGATCGTCGGGTCCACAATTGTGTCGTTCTCTGCATAGACGAACCACATGGGCAGGTCCTTCAGAGCGGCCAGCTGCTCCTCGGTAATGCCGCTGTCCTTATAGGCCTCACAGATGGGATAAGCTGCCGCAAAGTACCCGGGATACTGGATCGCCATGTTCACGGTCATATAACCGCCGTTGGAGCAGCCGCCAATGAGGATGCGGTTCGTGTCGATCTGGGGATGCTCTGCCACAAAGGCATCAATGAGCTCCTTCAGGGTCTGGGTGTACACCGAGGGCACGCCCGGGTTGTTGCCCCAGTCCCCGGCCTCGTTATATTGCAGCCAGAACGTGGGGGTCTGGGGCAGCAGCACATAGGCAGCCCCGCCCATAGCCTGCTGGAACTCGTCACTGAGGAGCGCAGAGGCTTTGTTGCCCAGAAAAGCAATAGAAGGATCCTTGCCGCCCTCTCCCGCACCGTGGAGCCAGATGACCAGAGGCAGCTTCTGACCCTTAGGTGCGTAGTAGCCATAAGTCAGCTCTTTGCCATCGGTGCCGCGGAACACTCCGTTGGTGACAAACTGCTTCATCTGAGGGATCAGGGCATCCTCGTGGTCCACTACCGGGTCCACAGCAGCGGTGACCTTCTGCCCAAAAATGGTAGCCAGAGCGGAGTTCTCCTTCATGTTGATCTCCAGCTCATAGGGCTTGCACCATGTATTCATGCCCACCAGAAAGTCGTAGCAGAAGGGACTGCCGGTGTTGGGGTCGCAGGACATTTCCAGACAGACATACTTGGAGGGGACCTCCAGCTTTTTACCGTTTTTAGAGCAGGTATAGGCCGCTGTTACCGTGCGGGGCGCGCTGGCCACGATGTGGGGGCCGCCAACGTTGCCCCAATCCATGGACTCCTTATGCTCCACCACCGAGGCGATATCCTCTGCCCGGACGCTGTGAGGATCCAGTAAACGGTCGAAGGTAAGAATGGTCGCCTTGACGCCGGGGCCCCAATCGTAACCCTCCACCACAGCGGTCTGCGTGCAGGTAAGAGCCAATTCCGGCTCAAAACAAGCGCTGGCAGAGGTAGCGCCGCTTACCACTGCTGCACCCAGCATACCGGCAGCTGTGCCGGTGCGAAGAAACTGACGACGAGAAATTTTGTTCATGATAGTCTCCTTTTTTCGGTGTTCTTCCTGCTGCGGAGCCCGAAGCTCCATATTCTGATGCTAGGATAGCATATTCCAGAGAAAAATATCATTTTTTTCACAATCTGTCGTTTTCGCCGCACAATCTGCAAAAGTTTCAAAACAGTATCATTTTTTACTGTATAGATTGCACAATTCAACCTCCCCTTCTATTGTGCAACATTCTATACCGTACTATCCGAAGGCGGGTGTGCGTAACGTTCCTAAAAAAGCACAAAACCGGACAACCCGCAGGCTGTCCGGTTTTGTGTTATCACATATTTTACTGATAATCGTGGTTGAGGAACAGGGCCTTGATGACCACCACCTCGTCGTATTCCTCCTGCTCCACCTGCA
>CAKSWQ010000096.1 GCA_934512105.1 uncultured Faecalibacterium sp.
CAGCTGCATCATCCGTTCCAGACCAGCTGGGGCGTTTCCACCCGTCTGGTGGGTGCCATCATCATGACCCACGGCGATGACGACGGCCTGATCCTGCCCCCGGCCATTGCCCCCATTCAGGTGGTGGTGGTGCCCATTGCCGCCCACAAGCCCGGCGTTTCCGAAAAGGCTGCCGAACTGGCCGAAAAGATCAGCAAGTACGCCCGCGTAAAGCTGGACGACAGCGACAACGCCCCCGGCTGGAAGTTTGCCCAGTGGGAGATGAAGGGCGTGCCCCTGCGCCTTGAGATCGGTCCCAAGGATCTGGAAAAGAACCAGTGCGTGCTGGTGCGCCGCGACACCCGCGAGAAGATCTTTGTAAGCCTGGACGAGCTGGAGACCGCCATCCCCGCTCAGCTGGAGGCTCTGCGCAAGGATCTGTACCAGCGTGCGCTGGAAAACCGCGAAAAGCGCACTTGGGCTGCCACCACCATGGACGAGGTGAAGGAGCTGGCAAAGGCCAACACCGGCTACATCAAGACCATGTGGTGCGGCGATCTGGCCTGTGAGATGAAGATGAAGGAAGAGGCCGGACTTTCCAGCCGCTGCATGCCCTTCGAGCAGGAGCAGCTCAGCGATGTGTGCCCCTGCTGCGGCAAGCCCGCCAAGGCCATGGTCTACTGGGGCGTTGCTTACTAAGCAGCTGCTTTTCTGAGCCTTTGCACGGGACGATCTAAAATGGCCGCCGCGTGCGCTTTGGCCATCTTCAGCGGAAAGAATATTTTTATAGTTCGGGACAGCGGAACGCCTGCGGGCGTTCCGCTGTCCCTTTTTTCACAGGAGGGGTCGCAGAGGGAAACAGCTGCCCTATTACGGACAGACCGCTTATTCTCTGCTGCGGCACTCTCAACAAAAAAGAACCGCCACCCCGGCCGGTGACGGTTCTTAGTCTTTAAGAACTTACATCAAAAGGGCTGACCGCTTGTCGCAGTTCCTTTTCTATTTACAGTATACCCACTTTTGAGGTTTCTGTCAAGAGCACGCCGCTTCGTTTCTGCGTGCTTTTTTCTTACCGTTCAAAGGTGGTGCTGAGGGTGGTCTGCCAGCTTTCGCCGGGGGCAAGGCAGGCGGCTGCGGCGCGCTGCTCCCAGTCCTGCGGGTCGGTGGCAGCGGCAGGCAGGCTGTGCCACGGCTCGATGCACACAAACCGCACCGGCTTTGCGGGTGCCGACCAGATGAGCGAATAGGGGTAACCCTCCACCTTGCAGGTGATATTGCGGCCGGTGTCCTTCTCGCAGATGCCGATAGTGCCGGTGCGCAGACCTGCCATGCAAAAGCTGTCATCGGCAAACAGGTCATCGGTCAGCTGGATGGCCTGCTGATTCTTCCATTGGTAATAGCTCTTGCCGCTCAGCAGACCGTTGGGGCGGGCATCAAGGATGACCGGGCTTTCCGGCCGGTCAAACCGGAACTCGTAGTCAGTGGTGGTGTGCTTATCGTCGAACGGCACGTTGAACGCTGGGTGGAAGCCGATGCCAAAGCGCAGCTCCTCGGTGCCGGGGTTCGTCACCTGTAAGGTGTGGTGCACGGTCTTGCCCTCCAGACGGAAGATGCTGGTAAGCACAAAATCATAGGGGAAGCGCTCTGCCTTGATGGCATCGTCTGCGCGCAGTTCCAGCTGGATGGTGTCCCCTTCTGCCCGCAGCAGGGTGTGCTCCAGATCCCGGGCAAAGCCGTGCTGGCCTCCCTTCCATGTTTTACCCTTGGCGGTAAAGGTGCCGTCCACCAGCTTGCCCGTCCACGGGAACAGGATGGGTGCGTGACGCTTCCAGATGGCAGGGTCAGCCTGCCAGAGCAGTTCTTCGCCTGCGGCGTTCTTCAGGCTGACGGCCTCTGCGCCGTGGGTGTCCACGGTCAGGGTCAGGAATTCGTTGTGAATGGTTGCCTGCATTTTCAGTATCTCCTTTGTCCTTCTTATTTTCCGGGGTCTGCTGTTTCCAGTATACTCCCCTGTGCGCCAAAAATAAAGCCCCAGTCCATCCGGTTTCAGCAGGGCTGCGCCAGCGGCAGGGCGACGGCAAAGGTGGTGCCGTTTTCGCTGCTGTTCTCCACAGTCACGCTGCCGCCGTGCAGCACGGCGATCTCCCGCACAAGGGCAAGCCCAAGCCCCACGCCGCCCATCTCCCGGCTGCGGGATTTATCCACCCGGAAAAAGGGCTGGAAGATATTTTCCCGGCAGTCTGCGGGAATGCCCGGGCCGGTATCTGCAACGCGCAGCACGGCGGCCTGTTTTTCCTGCCGCAGGGTGACGCGCACTGCGCCGCCGGGGCGGTTATACTTGATGCCGTTTTCCACCAGATTGAACACCAGCCGGTAGAGCAGCGCATCGCTGCC
>CAKSWQ010000097.1 GCA_934512105.1 uncultured Faecalibacterium sp.
GGGTACGCCTTCCGCCGCATCTGGGAGGGCGGCCACGGCACCCGCAGCCAGCACTACGCGGGGGTAGCGTTCGATGTGGGGCAAAGCCTTGACCAGCGCCAGCGCACCGCCATTTACAACGCTGCCCGCGCTACCGGCGCGTGGGGCTATGTGGAGCCGCTGAGCCAGACCCCCACATGGGTGCACTTTGACCGCCGCTACGGCACCCCGGCCTGCAGCGGCACCACCGCAGGCTATCCCACCCTGCGCCGGGGCAGCCGGGGCTGCTATGTCATGGTCTTGCAGGACGCGCTTTCCACCCTTGGCTATCAGACCGGCAGCCGCATCGATGGCATCTTCGGTGCCCGCACCGAGCAGGCTCTGCGCGGCTACCAGAAGCGCACCAGCCTGCGGGTAGACGGCGTGTGCGGCTGCGACAGCTGGAAAAAGATCTCCACCGCCGTCATCGGCATCGGGCGCACCAAAACTACCATTGACTAGTTTTCAGTTTATGTAAAAAGGGTTCCGAGACGCCCGCAGGCGTTTCGGAACCCTTTTCTATGGAAAAATCTTATTTTACAGCCTGTTTCAGCTGTTCCAGATCTGCGGCATCCGGGTGGGAGAGTGCCTTATCGAAGTTTTCGATCAGGGCGTCCAGATTGGGGATATGGTCGGGCTTTGCCTTCATGGCCTCGTACCGCTGCCGGACAGACACCGGCATTTTGCCCTGACACATAAAGCTGCCGATGACGGTATTGCTGCCGTCCAGCGCCTGTCGGGTGGCAGTAAGGATCTTTTCAAAGTAGGGCGCACTGCCGCCAAAGCCTGCCGTGCCGAACAGGAATACCCGCTTGCCGCGCAGCTGCTGCAAAAGCTCCAGTGTGTCGGCGTCCGCCTTACCCTTGTCCGTCCAGAAGCCCACATACAGGGTGTCTGCTGCCAGTGCGACAGTATCCGGTGCGCCGAAATAGCAGCAATCTGCCTGCGGCAGCTGCTCCCGCAGGGTCTGTGCCAGCAGTGCGGTGTTGCCGGTTTTGCTGCTGAATACGATGGCGTAACTCATTTTTACCTCCCTCAGAGCAGCGGCAAAGCGGCCGGATACTCCTGTGCATACGATATTTTACGGCAGTTCCTTTGCCGGAGAGCCTGAAACCATGGAACAGTATAGTACAACGCCCTGCCAAAATCAAGGGTTGACGATATTCTCGCCCTTCCCGGCCAGAAAGCTGCGCAGGTTGCCGGTGGTGATATCCATCAGCCGCTGCAGTGCTTCCTTGGTGGTCCATGCGATATGCGGGGTGAGCACCGCGCCCGGCAGACCGCGCAGGCGGCTTTGGGGTGGCAGCGGCTCGGTGGAAAAGGCGTCTGCGCCGTAAAAGGCAAGCTTTCCGCTTTCCAGTGCATCGGCTACGGCTTCCTCATCCACCAGTGCACCCCGGGCGGTGTTCAGCAAAATAGCACCGGGCTTCATTTTTGCAAGGGCTTCCCGGCTCATCAGCCCACAGGTTGCCGGGGTTGCCGGACAGTGCAGGCTGAGCACATCGCTGCGGGCAAGCAGGGTGTCAAAGTCCACGAACTCCACCCCATCGGCGGCGTACGCCGGGCGCACCGTGCGGGTACATACCAGCACCTCCATGCCAAAGGCCTTTGCAATGCGGGCGGTCTGGCGGCCGATGCTGCCGTAGCCGTAGATGCCAAAGGTCTTGCCCAGCAGCTCCACCTGCGGCAGCAGACCGTACTCTGCCGGGATGCCCAGCTGCCAGTACCCGGCCTTTACCGCCCGGTCGTACCGCTGGGCGCACTGGCAGATGGCCAGCAGCAGGCTGAAGGTCATCTGCGCCACGCTGTAAGTAGAGTAGCCCGGCACGTTGGCTACTGCCACCCCATGACGGCGGCAGGCTTCAAGGTCGATATTATCCGTGCCTGTGGCGATGATGCCCACCCATTTAAGGTTCGGGCACTGCGCCAATACTGTTTCGTCAATGCGGCACTTGTTGATGAGCACCAGTTCTGCATCCCCGATGCGGGGCGCAATTTCGGCGTAGTCGGTGCGCACATAGCTGGTGGTGTCCGGCACCAGTGCCTTCACCCCGGACCAGTCCAAGTCCCCTTCTTCCATCACATAGCTTTCCAGAATCACTGCCTTCATAATTTCCCATTCCCTCTCTGGTTTACGTCATTCCGTTTCTTTCAGCGGATAAAGTGCCAGCGCAAGGCTGCCGCCGTAGGGGCGGCTGTCCAGCGCGGCATAGCCCTTTGCCAGCAGCAGCGCCAGCTGCAC
>CAKSWQ010000098.1 GCA_934512105.1 uncultured Faecalibacterium sp.
AGCCTGCGGGAGAAGAAGCGAGCCTCCCACGAAGCCAACGCCGACCGCATTGCCGGGGCGGCGCTGCTGGATATGGCGGGCGCAAACCTGACCGTGGAGCTGCCCGCCGAACTGCTGGCGCAGAACGCCGAGTACCAGATGACCCAGCTGCGCCAGCGGTTGCGCAAGAGCCAGATGACCATGGAGCTGTACTGCAAGAGCGCCGGGCTGACCCCGGAGCAGGTGCGGGAGGGCTACTACAAGGAAGCCGAGCGCCAGCTGCGGGCAATGCTGGCGGTGCGCGCCATTGCCGAAGCTGAAAAGATCACCGTGACCCAGCAGGAGGTGGACGCCGAGATCGCCCGCCTTTCCAAGCTGCACGACACCCCGGAGGAGGAGATTCGCAAGGTGCTCAGCCGGGACGCCATCGCCGCTGCCGTGACCAACCAGAAGGTGCAGCGCTTCCTGCTCGACCACGCCGCCCTCACCTCTGTTGTGGAAAAGGAGTAAGACCATGGGCTTTTTTACCAGAACTGCAATGGATGCCCTGATGAAAACCACCCATCCCGAGATCAACCGCCGCCAATGCTGGAACCTGCACCCCCACCGCAAGCCCTGCACCACCTGCAAGGATATCTGCCCCTACGGCGAGGAAATTTTCTCCCGCCCGAACCTTGTCAAGGACTGGGACCCCTGCACCGACTGCGGGCTGTGCGTTTCCGCCTGCCGCAGCGGCTGCATTTCCCCTTCCCCGGAGCAGGTGCAGCGGGATACCGCCGCTGCCGATACCGACAGCGATACGATATGGATCGGCTGTGAGAAATCCACCCGCAAGAACACCGTGGTGCGCAGCTGCATCTGCGCCCTTTCGTGGGAGGCGTTGGCGTATCTGGCGCTGAACAAAAAGATCGTACTGGACCTGACCCCCTGCGGCGGGTGCGAAAACGACCTGTGCGCCGAACAGCTGCGCAAGGAGTTGACCCGCCTTGTGGACTTTTTCGGTCAGCCGATGTTCGAGGCGCGGTTCTCACTGGCCTACGAGGAAAAGGAGTACCCCTACCATGTGCAGGAGCTGACCCGCCGTAAGATGCTGGAACAGGTGAGCCACGGCTCCAAGAGCGGCACCAAAAAGCTGCTGCAAATGTTGCCCGGCCTGCGCAGCGAGGAGGACAGCGGGGTGGACTTCCGTCTGCTGCTACACCAGCGCACAAAGCAGCTGAAAGCCGCCATGGAAACGCCCCTGCAGTACGGCTACTATATGCCCAAGTTCACCGACAATTGTTTCGGCTGCGGCCGGTGTGAAAAAGCCTGCCGCGCCAACGCTTTGAAGTTTGAGGAGATGCCGAACGGCCAGACCCGCATGGTGCTTACCCCGTGGAAGTGCAGCGAGTGCGGCGTATGCATGAACGTATGCTCCAACAAGGGCTTTGACGGCATGAAGCTGTACCAGCTGACCACCCTTGGCCCCGTGGTGCTGCACAAGTGCACCAAGACCCTGTGCAAGCAGTGCGGCAAGCCCATTGCCCCGGATAGCGCCGATGGCCTGTGCTCGGTGTGCCGCATCAAAGCGCGCACCCAGAAGCGGCAAGAGGAAGCGCGTCAGCGCGCCGAGCAGCTGAAGGCCGAGCGCGCCGCCAAGGCCGCCGAGGAAGCCGCCAAGGCAGCGGAAAACGCCGCGGAAGCCGCCCCGACCGTGGAGACCGCCGCTGCCCAGACTGCGGAAGCCGCTGTTACCACCCTGCCCGCTGCCGTCCCTGCCGGGCAGAGCGCTGCCCCGGCGAACGTTGCCGCGCCTGCGCCCGAAGCGCCGCGCTCTGAGTAAGAGCGGGACGATTGGGAATGCGCTCCGCGTTGCTCTGCGCATAAATAGAGGAAAAAAGATTTTTATTTTCGGGATAGCGGAGCGCCTGCGGGCGCTCCGCTATCCCATTTTCACGGGAGGAGGTCGCCCCTTCAGGCGCTAACGCGCCAGCTCCCCCAAGGGGGAGCCTTTGGGCGCTGCCGGAAACTGTACCGCCGCTGCTGAAGCCGTCCCCTTGGACAGACTCTCCCCGGTCGGGGAGAGATGTCGCGTCAGCGACAGAGTGGGGAACGGGTGGCAAAGCCGTAGGCTTTGACGGAAGGGGTCAGCCCCCGCCCCGGCGGAATCCGATTGACGTTGCGCCCAAACAATGCTATACTGGGCTTAAAGTTACCGTTGGTAGCCGATGGACTTGTTACAGAGAGGTAACGGAGGTGCTT
>CAKSWQ010000099.1 GCA_934512105.1 uncultured Faecalibacterium sp.
GAAGAGGAGGAATTTCAGAGTTTGTTACGGCGGTCTTACTTGTAAGACTGCCAGACAAACGACTGACATTCCGACGAGCGACCCGGATCGGGCTCGAACCGACGACCCCCAGCGTGACAGGCTGGTGCTCTAACCAACTGAGCTACCGGGCCATACCGGAGCAACTGTTGCTGCTCCTTAATGGAGCGGCCGACGAGGCTCGAACTCGCTACCTCCACCTTGGCAAGGTGGCGCTCTACCAGATGAGCTACGGCCGCATATTTGGAAACCCTGACGGGTTTCCTCGACGTGGTGCCTCCGATCGGAATCGAACCAATGACACGGGGATTTTCAGTCCCCTGCTCTACCGACTGAGCTACAGAGGCGCACCGGACGATGATTATTATACCTGAAATTTCGATTTTGTAAAGGGGTAAATGCAAACTTTTTTGAAAAAATTGAAAAGTTTTTGTTTTCTGGCGTCCCTGCGCACAAAATAAGAACGACTTTTTTCGCGGTTTTCGTGCCGGAGGGCTGCGCAGGAAAAGAGAGAAAGAATATTTGACAAGTTTTACAACCTATGGTTTAATAAAAGAAAAGAACACAGGCGCTTATGCCCGCAAAGATGCTGTTATATTTCTTATATAATAGAAAAGGCAGGCGCTTGCTTTGATTACAAGACGGCCTGCACGGCACAGCTGCGGCGGGCCGGGAGGAGCAGCATGGCGAAAAAACAGGAATATGGCAACGAGAGCATTACCTCGTTAAAGGGCGCCGACCGTGTGCGCAAGCGCCCGGCAGTCATCTTTGGCTCGGACGGTGTGGAGGGCTGTGCCCACTCGATCTTTGAGATCGTGTCCAACTCCATTGATGAAGCCCGCGATGGCCACGGCGATACCATCAATGTGACCCGCTGCAAGGATGGCAGCGTCATCGTGGAGGACTTTGGCCGCGGTATGCCCGTGGACTGGAACAACGGCGAGGGGCGCTTCAACTGGGAGCTGCTGTTCTGCGAGATGTATGCAGGCGGCAAGTACGGCGAGGGCGAGGATAACTACGAGTTCAGCCTTGGCCTGAACGGTCTGGGTCTGTGTGCTACCCAGTACGCCTCGGCGTGGATGACCGCCGACATCTACCGCGATGGCTGCCACTACCATCTGGACTTTAAAAAGGGCGAGAACGTAGGCGGCTTGCAGAAGGAACCCTACAAGGGACGCCGCACCGGCAGTATCATCCACTGGAAGCCGGACGATGAGGTGTTTACCGATATCGACGTGCCCGGCAGCTACTATAAGGATGTGCTGCGCCGTCAGGCTGTGGTCAACGCCGGGCTTACGCTCAATTTTACCGATGAAAAGGAAAAGAATCCCGCCACCGGCAAGCCGTGGCATGAAAGCTGGTGCTACCAGAACGGCATCGCGGATTATGTGGCAGAAGCAGCCGGTGAGGATACCCTGACCCCCGTGTTCAGCTGCGAGAGCGAGGCCGTGGGCCGGGACCGCGAGGATCAGCCGGACTACAAGGTGCGCATGAGTGCGGCTTTTTGTTTCTCTAATAAGGTACAGCTGCTGGAATACTACCACAACTCTTCATGGCTGGAGCACGGCGGCAGCCCGGAGCACGCGGTGCGCACCGCCTTTGTCTACCAGATCAACAAGTACCTGAAGGATAAGAACCTGTACAAAAAAGGCGAGAGCGCCATCAGCTTTCAGGACGTGCAGGACTGTCTGGTGTATGTGTCCTCCAGCTTTTCCACCCGCACCAGCTACGAGAACCAGACCAAGAAGGCAATCACCAATAAATTTGTCTCGCAGGCCATGACGGACTTCCTCAAGCATTATCTGGAAGTGTATTTTCTGGAAAAGCCGGAGGAAGCTCAGAAGATCTGTCAGCAGGTGCTGGTGAACAAGCAGAGCCGTGAGCATGCGGAAAAAACGCGCCAGAGCATCAAAAAAACGCTTTCTACCCAGATCGACCTGGCCAACCGCGTGCAGAAGTTTGTGGACTGCCGCACCCGGGACGCCGCCCGCCGCGAGCTGTATATCGTGGAGGGCGATTCGGCTATGGGCGCGGTCAAGTCCAGCCGGGACAGTGAATATCAGGCCATCATGCCCATCCGCGGCAAGATCCTGAACTG
>CAKSWQ010000100.1 GCA_934512105.1 uncultured Faecalibacterium sp.
ATAAAAGCGGCAGATTTGACCGAAGAGACACTGCGCCAAATTCTGGCATTGGGGGCTCAGTTGGAACGGCAGGCTATGCGTGCGCTGCCGCAGGATGCGATGTTGGCAGGCGGCGAGATGCTGCAGCACCGTACCCTGCGGACCGTCCTGCCATATCCGCTGCATCGCAAGCTGCTGGAGAGCATCCAGGAGACCTACATTGCCTTTGCCGTGAGCGCACGTCCTACGCCGGTGAACGACCGGCTTGCCCGCCTGCTGATGCTGGACCGTCAGGGCTCCCCTGATGTGCCGGATGCATGGAACGCCTATGAAGAAGAACTGCTGCATCTGATTTTAACGATAAGGAGTCAATATGCTGGGACTGAAACCCATTAAGCTGCTGCCTGCCCGCGAGCGGGTAGCTTCCGCTTTGCGGAAAGCCATTATCTCAAAAAGCATCCCGGAGGGCGCAGAACTCACGCTGGAAAACACCGCACAGGAACTGGGCGTGTCGGTCACGCCGGTGCGGGAGGCCTTTCAGATCCTTGCCCGTGACGGTCTGCTGGAAGTCAAGCAGAACAGGTGCGCCATTGTGTTGGGCGTAACGGAAAAAACGATTCGGGAGCACTACCAGCTGCGCGCTGCCTTGGAAGGGACGGCATGTATGCTCTGCTGCCAGAACAACGCTGACCTGTCCAAGATCAAAAACTGCGTGGATACTGCTGAGGAGGCTCTTTCTCTTCAGCAGGCCGGAAATTATACTGACTACAACCAGTCCTTCCATTTTGAGATCTGGGAAGCTTCCGGCAATGAAAAAATGCGCAATCTTCTCTCGGAGCTGTGGAACGGCCTGTCCATTGGTGTGGAAATGAGCGAGTTGGACTATGCCCTCAACTCCCAGAGCGAGCATAAAAAGATCTATGCAGCGCTGGAAGCACGGGATGCGCTGGCCGCGCGGGCTGAAATGGAAAAGCACATCCTGCGCAGCATGGACGATGCGCTGACCTATTATTTATAAGATCAGGGAGGACAAGACAGTGTATACCTGTGCGAACTGTACGGTTCTGGCCTGCGCCAACAACGAGCCGGAAAAGATGCCCAAAAACTGCCCCATGCGGAATGCTTCGGTGATGGAGGCCGCCCGCGCCGGCTACGATCTGCCCGAGAATCACGACTTCTACGTCAACTGTTCGGCCATTGAGGGGCTTGGCTACTGTCAATGGCCCCGCCTGAAGGAGACGGTGGAGTTCTGCAAGCGGATGGGCTACCACAAGCTGGGGCTTGCATTCTGCAAAGGTCTGCGGAAGGAAGCCCGCATCGTGGCCGACCTGCTCCGTGCACATGGTTTTGAGGTGGTGTCGGTCATCTGCAAGACCGGCGGCATCTCCAAAGAAGAAGTGGGCATCCCGGAAGAGGTCAAGATCCACCCCGGTGAATTTGAGGCCATGTGCAACCCCATCGCACAGGCAAAGCTTCTGAACGAACAGCACACCGATTTCAACATTGAGGTCGGACTTTGTGTGGGACACGACTCGATGTTTTATAAGTATTCGGACGCCATGGTCACAACGCTGGTGGCCAAGGATCGCGTTCTGGCGCATAATCCCTGCGGTGCCATTTACTGTGCCGAGGGGTATTTCAAAAAGCGGCTGGAATAAAAGAAGGAAAAAACGTGCGATCTCCATCTGCTTTGGAGATCGCACGTTTTTTGCAGAAGGCGGCGGGGGGAGATTTTCTTGTATCCTACTGTTTGTCTGGCGTGCACAAAAATTGGTACATAATCCGTGCAATGCGACAAAACTCGAAAAAAGGGATTGACAAATCTCTGTTTCGGGTGTATTCTCGTGTCGTCAAGTGGATACATTATCACAGATTAGATATAAAAATCAAAAAAGACGCTGCCGAGATTCCCGGAATTCTAAGGTTCCGGGCAGATCCTTCCAGAACAAAAAAGGGCTGTGAGGGCACAGCACGGCGGCAAAGACTCTGCACAACGAGGTGCAGCTGGGGCGTTCCGAAAGTCAGGGCTGT
>CAKSWQ010000101.1 GCA_934512105.1 uncultured Faecalibacterium sp.
GTTTCCGGCGGCGGTGTTTCCGGTCAGGCTGGCGCTATCCGTCACGGCCTGAGCCGCGCCCTGCTGCAGCAGAGCGATGAGAACCGTCCTGTGCTGAAGAAGGCTGGCTTCCTGACCCGCGATCCTCGTATGAAGGAGCGTAAGAAGTACGGCCTGAAGGCTGCACGTCGTGCTCCCCAGTTCTCCAAGCGCTGATTTATCTCAGTATGCAGCTTTACGGCTCTGCTTCGGCAGAGCCGTTTTTATTGCTAACATTCCCGGAGAACTGGGGAGCACGACTGCGCATCTCCGGCGGTTGCCCCGCAAGGGGCGAGCCGGAGGCGCTTATTGATCTTTGCTCAAGCATCGCGTGCAGGGCTGCGCCCTGCCAGCGATGCTCCCCAGTTCTCCAAGCGCTGATTTATCTCAGTATGCAGCTTTACGGCTCTGCTTCGGCAGAGCCGTTTTTTTTGTTGCCCATACCCCCTTCCACCTAATTCTGTTGGTCACAGCCACACTCCCCCTTTTGTCGCTACGCGACATCTTCCCCCGGCCGGGGAAAGTCGGCCCTCAAGGGGACGGCTTCAGCGATAACGATAAAGTTTCCGGCACAGCTCAAAGGCGTCCCCTTGGGGGAGCTGTCGAGCGTAGCGAGACTGAGGGAATATCCCTCACAGCGCCGCCCAAGGCACGATGCGGATGCTGGGCATCGCAACCCATAAGCAGCGGAAGCCATTTTAAATCGTCCCACGCAAAAGGGGCTGCCGCACGTTTGTGCGGCAGCCCCGGCGGGTGCTTTGGGATTCAGGCGCTTACCAGAGGTTTGCAGTCTCGTTGTACAGACCCTCGTAGCTCTTGGCGGAAACGTCCCAGCTGAAATCGCACTCCATGCAGTGACGCACGAGGTTCTTCCAGTTTTCCTTGTTGTTGTAGGCATCCTGTGCGTTGCAGCAGGCCACATACAGTTCGTGAGCGTTGTAACCGGCAAAGGTAAAGCCGTTGCCGTCGCCCATGGTGCTGTCGTGGATGGAGTCGCGCAGACCGCCGGTCTCGCGGACGATGGGAGGCGTGCCGTAGCGGCAGGCCACCATCTGTGCCAGACCGCAGGGCTCGCTCTTGGAGGGCATGATGAAGGCGTCTGCACCGGCGTAGATCTCCTGCGAGAGCTTGGGCTCAAAGCCGATGTAGGTGCCTACGCGGCCCGGGTGACGGGCGCACAGGTCGGAGAAGAAGTTCTCGTACTGGCCCTCGCCGCTGCCCAGAATGACCAGCTGGATGCCGCGGTCCACCAGACCGTCGGCGATGCTCTGCACAAGGTCAAAGCCCTTCATGCCAACCATGCGGCTGACCATGCCAAAGACGGGGCTGCCGTCCTTGTCCAGACCGAACTTGTCCTGCAAAGCTTCCTTGCACTTGGCCTTGCCGGTCTCGAAGGTCTTGATGCTGTAATTGAAGGGGATGTTCTTGTCGGTGGCGGGGTCGTTGGCGTCCATGTCAATGCCGTTCAGGATGCCGCACAGCTTGTACTGCTTCTCACGCAGCAGGGCGTCCAGACCGTAGCTGAACCACGGGTCCAAGATCTCCTGTGCGTAGGTGGGGCTGACGGTGGTGATCTTGTCGGCGGTCTCGAAAGCGCCCTTCATGAAGTTTGCGCAGCCGTCGTACTCCACGATATGCTGGTCCCGGTGGCCGATGCCGCAGGTATCTTCCAGAATATCGGTGCCGTACTTGCCCTGATAGGCGATGTTGTGGATGGTGAACACGGTCTTGATGCGGTTGAACTTGTCCAGATGACGATAGTACAGGTTCAGGTACACCGGCACCAGAGCGGTCTGCCAGTCGTTGCAGTTGATGATATCGGGGGTGAAGTCGATGTAGAACAAAGTCTCCAGCACGGCGCGGGAGAAGAAGGCGAAGCGCTCGCCGTCATCGTAGAAGCCGTACAGGCCGCGGCGCTTGAAGTAATACTCGTTGTCCAGGAAGTAGTA
>CAKSWQ010000102.1 GCA_934512105.1 uncultured Faecalibacterium sp.
ACACACTCCATACACAGCCGGATGGCCTTTGAAAATACGGTGTCTGCCTCGCCCCGCCATACGCCGAAGAGAAGCATCAGCACCCCGGCGGCAAGCAAAAGCAGCTGCGCCTGTTTTTTTGTCATGAACATCATAGCCTCCTGTTGTTTGATGGCACCAGTATACACCATGCGGGATAAAATTTCTGCTAAGAAAATCTTAACACGAATCTTAACACCGTCTGCTATAATCTGTTATAATGAAGAAAAACGCAAGAAATGGATTTTTTACGGGAAGGGTGGAAAACAAAATGCGCCTTTTAGTGGTAGAGGATGAGCACTCCCTGCGGGAGGATATTGCCCGGAAGCTGCGGCTGTCCGGGTACGAGGTGGACGCCTGTGCAGATGGCGAAGCCGCACTGGAGGCACTGACGGCAGAGCGGTACGACCTTGTGCTGCTGGACCTCAACCTGCCCAAGGTGGACGGAATGCAGGTGCTGCGCAGCCTGCGCCGGCACGACCTTGAGACCTGTGTGCTGATCTTATCGGCGCGCAGCGAGATCGCAGATAAGGTGGAAGGGCTGGATGCCGGGGCGAACGATTATCTTTCCAAGCCTTTCCACCTTGCAGAGCTGGAGGCCCGGGTGCGCAGCCTGACCCGGCGCAAGTTCATCCAGCAGGATGTCTGCCTGTGCTGCGGGCGGCTCAGCTTCAACACCCGCAGCCGCGTTGCCGCCGTGGACGGTCAGACCCTTGCGCTGACGCGGAAGGAGAGCGGCGTACTGGAATATCTGCTGCTGCATCAGGGACGCCCGGTCAGTCAGGAAGAGCTCATCGAGCACGTCTGGGACGGCAGTGTGGACAGCTTCAGCAACTCCATCCGGGTGCATATCTCTGCCCTGCGCAAAAAGCTGCGGGCGGCGCTGGGGTACGACCCCATCCGCAACCGCATCGGGGAAGGCTACGAGATCGGAGGAGAGGCACAATGAAGCGTTTGTCCCTGCAATGGCGCATCACCCTGCTGACAGCGCTGCTCATCGCCTGCGCCTGCGTGTGCATGAACCTGCTTTTATACCGCACCGGCGTTACCGGCATGGATGCCCTCAACGGCTTTATGATGCAGTATCAGCCCGGCAGCGCGGATTCGCTGACCATCGAGATCCCGCAGGAGGAAATGTCCAGCCTGCTGGCGCATTTTTCGCAGGAGGTCTACGATGCAAAGGTGGTTTTTGGCCGCAAGGGCTGGTGCATCACCGCCGCGGTCACCATCGTCAGCGCTGCCATCGCTTATTTTGTCAGCGGCAGAGCGCTGAAACCGTTGCAGCAGCTTGCGCAGCAGGCGCAGCGGGTCGATCAGAACAGCATTGCCACTGCCCGTCTGGACGAAAACACCGTGCAGGAATTCGGGCAGCTGAGCCGGTCAGTGAACCGGATGCTGGATGGTCTGGCGCAATCCTTTGAACTGCAGCGGCAGTTTGCGGGCAACGCCGCCCACGAGCTGCGCACCCCGCTGGCTATTTTGCAGACAAAGCTGGAACTGTTTGCAGAGGAGCACCCGGCCATGGATGCCGAGACCGCCGGGCTGGTCAGCTCCCTGCGGGAGCAGCTGGACCGCCTGACCGCCCTTGTGCGCACTTTATTAGAGATGAGCAATCTGCAATCGGTCTCCCGCACTGATCAGATCGCCCTTGCGCCGCTGGTGGAGGAAATTTTGACCGACTTGACCCCCCTTGCCCAGAAAAACAATATCTCCTTGCAGCAGGACTGCGCGGAACTGGGCATGGTGGGCAGCGATGCGCTGCTCTACCGGCTGGTGTTCAATCTGGTGGAAAACGGCATCAAGTATAACCGCCCCGGCGGCGC
>CAKSWQ010000103.1 GCA_934512105.1 uncultured Faecalibacterium sp.
CTGCAGGTGCGTCAGGTGTACAAGATCTCCAACGTGGGCACCGTTGCAGGCTGCCGCGTGACCAGCGGCAAGATCACCCGCGACAGCAAGGTGCGCGTGGTGCGTGACGGCATCGTCATCGCCGAGGACGAGATCGCATCCCTGAAGCGCTTCAAGGATGACGCCAAGGAAGTGGCCGAGGGCTACGAGTGCGGCGTGACTCTGGAGAAGTTTGCGGACGTCAAGGAAGGCGACGTGTACGAGGCCTTCAAGATGGAAGAGTACCGCGACTAAGATTTGAAATAACCCTCTCCGTCATTGCTGACGCAATGCCGCCTCTCCCGAGGCAGGAGGCTTGCAGAGAAACGGAAAAGCATCCCGTATCCACGCAAAAAGCTCGCCCATCGGGAGAGCTGCCGCGCGAAGCGAGGCTGAGAGGGTTTTCTTTTTAAAGGAGAAACGGAATGTCTCAGAAAAATATGGGCCGTCTTGCGCAGGATATGAAGCGCGAGGTCATTGCCATCATCGGCCGGCTGAAGGACCCGCGGCTGGAGGGCGGTCTGCTGACCGTCACCCGTCTGGACGTGACGCCGGATCTGGATGTGGCAAAGGTGTATGTAAGCGTGATGGGCCGCGCGGACGGCCCCAAGCCCGCCATTGAAGCGCTGAACCGTGCCGCAGGCCATGTGCGCACCGAGGTCAGCAAAAAAATGCACATCCGCAAGGCACCCCGCTTCATCTTTGTGGAGGATGACGGTGCCGCCTACGCCGCCCACATCAACGAGCTGCTGCGCAGCCTGAACGTGAACGGCGAGGAGGAAGCACAGCCTGCCGATACCGAACAGACTGAGGACTGACAGCCTTTGCGGAAAGGATGGATCATTGGATGACAGAACAACTGAATGTGCAGCAGATGGCGCAGCGCCTGCTGGCTGCGGATAACATTTTGATTCTGTGCCACAAAAACCCGGACGGTGACACCATCGGCTGCGGCAGCGCCCTGTACTATGCGCTCAAAGCGCTGGAAAAAACGACAGCGGTGCTCTGCTCCGATGCCATTCCGTCCCGCTACGCCTTTACAAACCCACGGCTGTTCAAGGGTGAATTCGAGCCCCGCACCGTGATTGCGGTGGATGTGGCCGGGGTGCAGTTGTTTGGCGAAAATAACGGTGTGCCGCAGTACGCACGCCATGTGGACCTGTGCATCGACCACCATGCAGGCAACAACGGCTATGCCGATTTTACCCTTCTGGATGCCGGTGCCGCTGCGGCAGCGGAACTGCTGTATCAGGTCATCGTGGAAATGGGTGTGCCCATCTCTCCCCACATTGCGGATTGCCTGTATACCGGCATTGCCACCGACACTGGCTGCTTCAAGTTCTCCTCCACCACGGCCAACACCCACAAGATTGCTGCAAAGCTTATTGAGGCCGGCTGTCATGTGGAGGAGTTGAACACCCTGCTCTTCGACACCAAGCCCCGTGCACGCATGGAGGCCGAGCGCATCGCCCGCAACCATCTGGAGTACTATCTGGACGGCCGCTGCGCTCTGATCTACCTGACGAGGGACGAAATCCGGCAGAGCGGGGTAGACCCCGCGGATCTGGAGGAGCTGACCAGCCTGCCCATCAGCATCGAGGGGGTCAAGGTGGGACTGACCCTGCGCCAGCAGCCCGGCGGCAGCTACCGCATCAGCGTGCGCACCGCAAAGGGCGTGGACGCCTGTGCCATCGCCCGGCGTCTGGGCGGCGGCGG
>CAKSWQ010000104.1 GCA_934512105.1 uncultured Faecalibacterium sp.
TCTGCCGGGCTGCCCGCAAACCGTGCCAGCACACTGCCGGGCACGATGCCCTGCCGCACCTCTGCTGCGCCCTGCTCTGTGAGCAGCGCGCACAGCTGTGCAGCGCTGGCCTTGAGGGGGTTTGCGCGCAGGCTGGTCAAACCGCCATCGGCCTGATAGGTCAGGATGCCCAGTGCTTCGTCCGGGTAGTTTTTGTGGAGAAATTCTGCCACATCCCGCCCGGCAGAGCCTAAAACCATTAGGCGCTGGATCTCGTTTGTAAAGACGGCAGCGTCTAAATCATAGCCGCAGGCTTTGCGCAGCACGGCATTGACAAGGCCGGAGGCGCTGGATTTTTTAAAGGTGCGGGTCAGTTTGACCGCCTCGTTCACCGCAGCGGAGACAGGCACCTGCATATAGCGTGCCTGTGCCAGTGCAGCGCGTAGGATTTCCCGCACGGGTGCATCCAGCTTTGCCAGACCCTTGGGCAGAAATTGCTCCAGAATATAGTCCAGTGTGCCGCGGTGCTCCAGCACGGTGTAGAAGATGGCACTTGCAAAGGCCTTGTCCCGGCCTTCCAACTTCTGGCGCTTGAGCTCTGCGTCCAGCACCAGATTGGAAAAGCCGTCCTGCTCCTGCCGTACCAGTGCGGCGACTGCCGCCGCACGCGGATTTGCGGCCATCAGAGACTATCCCCCGTTTTCAGGCGCAGACCCGCTGCAAAAGCAGTGCCGTCCATGGGCTTTTTGCCCTCCGGCACAACTTCCAACAGCTGAATGGCTCCCTCGCCGCAGGCTACGGTCAGGGGCTTTGTGGCCAGCACTGTGCCCGGGGCTTCGCCGTTGGCGGCGGCCACGCGGCTGGACATCACCTTGAGCTTTTTGCCACCGGAGGTGACAAACCACGCACCCGGCCAAGGATTCATGCCGCGCACCCAATTATGGATGTGGTCAGCAGTGTCGGTCAGGTGGAACTCTGCCATCTCCTTGTTCAGCATGGGGGCAAGAGTGGCGTTTTCGTGGTCCTGCGGCACAGCGGTCAGAGTACCGGCAGCGATCTGGGGAATGGTCTCGCACAGCGCTGCGGCACCCACGGCGGTAACACGGTCGAACAATTCACCGCTGGTCTCCTCGGGGTCGATGGCGATTTTTTTGCAGTACAGCACATCGCCGGTATCCAGTCCTTCGTCCATCTGCATGATGGAAACGCCGGTCTCGGTGTCACCGTTCAGCACAGACCACTGCACCGGGGCGCTGCCGCGATACTTCGGCAGCAGCGAAACGTGCAGGTTGATGCAGCCGTAGTGGGGCATTTCCAGCACGGACTTCGGCAGGATGCAGCCATAGGCCACCACTACGATCAGTTCCGGGGCGAGGGCGCGGATATTTTCATCCTCGCTGCCGTCCCGCAGGGTGCGGGGCTGGAACACGGGCGTACCGTGCGCCAGTGCAACCTCCTTGACCGGCGGTGCGGTGAGCACCTGCTTGCGGCCAACCGGCTTATCCCGCCGGGTGTACACGGCACAGATCTCATGCCCGGCGGCATACAGGGCTTTCAGGCACTCGGCAGCAATATCCGGCGTGCCCATGAA
>CAKSWQ010000105.1 GCA_934512105.1 uncultured Faecalibacterium sp.
TTGCCGACAGCCTGCTGGGTGACCCCCAGTCTGGAGGCAAGCTCCGCTTGGCTGACGCCCTGCTTTTTGCGGCACTGCTTCAATAGCTCTGAAAACGACATGATGATGCTCCTTTTCCCGATGGGTGGTTTATGTTGGTTTTATTATACAACAAAAAGGTGTTTCTGTAAAGAGAAATTCCAAAAAAACTTCGAATAAAGGTTGTGATAAATGAGGCGGCTGTTCAGTTTGTGTACAGAAAAAAGAAAAAATTTGCATAAGGGCTTGACAGAACGGCGTAAATCTGGTAAAGTAAGTAAGCATTCGACACGGCGTGACGCGAGTGTCCACAAGGAGAGATGTCCGAGTGGTTTAAGGAAGCAGTCTTGAAAACTGCCGTACGGCAACGTACCGTGGGTTCGAATCCCACTCTCTCCGCCATTTTTATTGAATAAGTGTAACACACTTTGCTCTGGAGTAGTACTCAAGAGGCCGAAGAGGCGCCCCTGCTAAGGGCGTAGGTCGTCTAAACAACGGCGCGAGGGTTCAAATCCCTCCTACTCCGCCAAGAAAATCCCTCGTAGTTTCGTGAAAACTGCGGGGGATTTTCCTTTTTGACGACCCCTTTAGCCTCGCTTCGTTCGGCAGCTCCCCCAAGGGGGCGCCTTAACTCCCTCAGTCAAAACCTGACGGTTTTGACAGCTCCCTCTGGGAGGGAGCCTCTGGCGCGCCCGGAAGCTTTCCACTTTAGCCGGAAACTGTACCGCCATGCCAAAGGCCCCATCTCAGAGGATGACTTCCCCCGGCCGGGGGAAGATGTCGCGCAGCGACAAAAAGGGGAATCTGTCGCCGTAGGCGACTGGGGGAGTTCAGGCAGTTACCCCTTCCGTCTTGCCGCTTCGCGTCAAGCCACCTTCCCCAAGGGGACGGCTTTTGGCGGTGGCGATAAAGTTTCCGGCGCAGCCTAAAGGCGTCCCCTTGGGGGAGCTGGCTGCGAACGCAGTGAGCAGACTGAGGGGGTACTCCCCATAAAATACAATGCCGGACAGCCCGCGGACTGTCCGGCATTGCGCTATTTATCAGAAAATTCAAAGCAGCAGGTTCGTGATGGCTGCCAGCACCAGCAGGTGCACCGGGTAGAACCAGTAAAAGGCCTTCTTTTGCAGCGGACTGCACGCGCCGCGCTGCCCGTTGTAGAACCAGACCAGCACAAAGGCCAGCGGGGCGGTGAGCTCGAACATAAACAGCAGCGCGCCCGCAAGGCACTGCCACTTGCGGTTTGCACGGGTGAGGTACAGCGCGCAGATGATGATCACGCCGCTGGCGTCGTAGTCGGTGCTGGCAGCCAGCGCCAGCGCGGCGCACCCGCCCGCCCACACAAGCCCCTGCCAGCCGGGCAGGCCGTTTTCCTTTTCAAAGCGCTTGAGCCCTGCCATAGCCAGCACGCCCAGCGCCAGCGTCCAGTAAACGTTCTGCGCACTGGGGTCAAAGGGGGTGCGGAAGAACGCAAGGTCAAAGGGTACTTCGCTCAGAAGGCCGAACAGCACCAGCCGCCCAAGGTAGCCTTTGAC
>CAKSWQ010000106.1 GCA_934512105.1 uncultured Faecalibacterium sp.
AAGTTGCGTTCGATACTGAGTATAGCAAGAACGCCCGCAAGATGCAATGCAGCTTTATGGCGTTTTGTTGAAACAATCTGAACATTTGATGCAATGCAAAAAACGTCTCGCCGCTGCTCTGGAAGATTCCACAATGCCAGTTCACGTTTTATGGGCAAATCGTCAAAACCGTTCTTTGAAACAATAAAAGAGAGGACTGGATGTCTCCAGCCCTCTTGAAACGATTTTTAACGCACCGTTGTCCGGTGCTGTGCGCGGTATTCCGCCGGGGTGATGCCGTACAGGCGGCGGAAGGTTTTCAGGAAGCTGCTGTAATCCGGGAAGCCGCTCTCGGTGCAGGCGCTCAGAACGGATACCCCCTCCTCCAGCGCCTTGCGGCAGTGCTGCATCCGCAGATAGGTCAGGTAGTTGTGGATGCTCTCCATGGTGCACTCCTTGAACGCGCGGGAAAGGTGCTCCCGGCTGGCGTAAAGCTCCTGCGCCAGCTGCACCGTGGTCAGGGTCGGGTCCTGATAATGGGCCTGCAGGTAAGCCACGGCGCGTGCGACCAGCACGCTGGTGCTGCTGGGTGCAGTGGTCTGTCCGCTGCCGGTGGCCTGCGTGATGAGCAGCATCATCTCGGCGACCTGCGCCTCAAAAACGGTGTCCCGGATGGAACCCGGCAGCTCCAGACTTTGCGCCATGCGGATGAAAAGCCCCTTGAAGTCCCACTTGCGGCAGGCCTCGCTGTCCAGCACGGTGAGCTCGTGCATCCAGCCCGTGTTTTTCAGGTTCGTGCGCCGGCGGGTGGCCTGCCAGAGGGCATCGTCGATCTGGACGACCAGACGATCCGACTGGGCGTCATCAATATTAAAGTTGCCGGAGTGGTAGACCTGAGAGGGAAAGTAGACCAGCTCCCCCACATGGACCAGATACACGCTGCCGTCCACCGAGTAGCGCACCGTGCTGCCGCCGATGGGAAGCACCAGCTCGTGATACGGATGGGAGTGCACCACAGACTGCTTGTTTTCCCAGTTCGTGTACCATGTGACCAAGAGCCGGGTGTTGCTCAGCCCCATCCGCGCCTGCGCTTCCGTAAGGACATTATCGATATAATGTGTGACCCGTTCGATGCCCATAGCCGCTCCTGTTCCTTGTTAAAAAAATCAGAATCATGCCTTCACGTCGTTTTTTGCTCTAGTATATCAGTATATATCACAATTTGCAACATTTGAATCACAAAATCTGCGGAAAAGCAGCGGAATTTTTAGTATGATAAGGGTGCAAGGAGACGAGATTGACCAAATACACAAAAATGTTGCAACGTTTTTGTGCTTATCGACAAATACGCCGGTCGCATTTCGTGACCGCCCGAAAGGAGCCAGCGCATGCAGACCTCAAAAAATCATTTTGAAGCCAAAGTGGTCTTTAACGATGAGACCATTCGCCGGATGTTCCGCACGGAGTTCTACACCTACGAGGGGATGCGGCATCTGCTGTGGCTTGCAGCGGCCTTTGTGCT